>NZ_JBSFGS010000019.1:0-187645 GCF_053596675.1 Kitasatospora sp. NPDC001664 | reverse complement strand
GACCCCAACCGCACCCCCACCACCCCCGACCACCACACCACCGACCCCACCCACAACCCCGACCACGACCGCACCGCCCCCGAAGAAGCCGCCGGAGCAAACCCGGATGCCTCCAACGACCAATCCGGTGATGGTCGCTATTCGGATGAAGCCGAGCGTCAGCGTGTTCGGAAGCAAGTGGAGAAGGCCAACGCTGATCCGGAGTGGTTCAAGGAGCACTACAGCAAGGACGGGCACCGTCGTCGGATCGGGAAGCAGGACGAGAACGGGAACGAGATTCCCCAGCTCCGGCAGAACCCGGACTATCCGGCGAAGGACCCCAACAGGTGGATAGCGGCGCAGGATGCCCCGCCGCCTGCTGCGGAGAAGTACCACGACGACGCCCAGGTCGAGCGGAGCTCCGCCGTCCCCGCCGACCGGGAGCGCGCCGAGAAGATCGAGAAGGCGATCGAGGACCGCAAGGCCGCGCTTGCTCGTGACAGGGTTGCCGAGGACGCTCTGGACGAGGCGAAGAAGAAGCACGAGCAGGACAAGAGCGATGAAGCCGCGAAGGCCGAGTACGAAAGGCTCAAGGAGGAGCACAAGACACCGCACCACCTGATGGGCAAGGCCGGTGAGGAACTCGGCGACAAGGTAGCGGAGTTCCACGCCATTCCGGAGAACTACCCCGGTGCCGACCGGAAGGACGACCGGAAGGACGGCAACAACCGCTTCGATCAGATTTGGTTGCGTGAAGACGGCGGCTACGTCGTCGTCGAAGCCAAGGCGCCGTCGGCGGACCTGGGAGACCGAAGGGCTCTGAACGGTCGTCAGGTCATGCAGGGGCACCCGGATTACTTCAAGGCCATCATCGAGCAGATGAAGAACCGGAAGGGTGACGACGGTACGGAAGCGGCGCTGGCGAGGGACCTCATGGCTGCTTGGAAGGCAGGAAAGCTGGACTACGTGATGGTCAAGGCCAAGGTCGACGGCACTGACTACGATGGCTATCTGATGAAGAAGTTCGACATCGGTACTCCGTGAGTGAGAGGCGAGCACCAATGACCGTGGTAGTGGCACGTCATGCGATTCCGGCGGACGACAAGGCGGCGCGGGCTGCCGAGGTACTGAGCGGGATCCTGGCGGACGAGTTCGCCGAGGAACCGCTGACGGCGTGGGATCTGCAGAGTGCGACATCGACGGCGCTGGCCCTGACGCGCAAGCGGGCCTTGCTCGATCCGCCGGCTGAGGAGGTCGAGAGCTGGTACGCCTGGACGGCTGCGATGCAGGCGAGTTCGGCGGTGTTCGCGGCGGTCCAGGCCCAGGGGTCTGTGGAGTGCCGGATCGGAATTCACGGGGTTCGGGCGATTCCTGCGATCGAGCCGACGGACTACACGGACGCGGGGTCGTGGCTGGACGCGTTCTGGCTGGCGCTGATCTGCCGGGAGCCGCGGCGGTTGGACGTGCTGGCTACGGTGCCGGAGTCGGTGCTGCGGCAGTCCGGTGCGGTGTTCGACGAGTACATCTACGCGTGGGTGGGTGCGCTGCAGGCGTTCCGGCGGCAGGAACCCGAGGTCATGGAGAAGCTCCTGGCCGCGATCGACGGCACGGACCCCCAAGCGGCGCGGGTTGCTGACCGCGAGACCCTGCTCAAGCTGCTCTACCCGCCGATCGCGGCCTTCTACAGGTTGGTGCAGCGGGACGCCGAGAAGTTCAACGAGGCCCTGGTCGAGGGCCTCGAGCTGCACCGCGAGTACTGGACGGCGGAGGAGGACCGCCTCGACGAACCCTTCGGGTTCGTGTCTCTCCCGCTGCTGGCGATCGCCTGCCTGGCTCGTGACCTCGGCATCGAGGTCGAGGTGGAGTCGGACTACCTGCCGAAGCACCTGCTGCTGGGCAGTTGGGTCGGCGAGTTCGACGCATGATGACTTCCGCAACGTAGTGGTGCCGAGGGGGCGTCCGACTGGCGCGCCCTGAGGTGCCTACCGGCAACGCGGCGGCACTCTGCGCGGTCGTCACGTCGGACGTGTCTCCGGTGGAGTGCCGCTCTGGTGGGAGACGCGGCTGATCGCCGCGGCCGGCCCGCAGAAAGCGGCCGATGCGGGCACATGGGGGAGGGGTGCCGGGCGGCGGAGTTCGCGGAGGACACCTTGACTTCGGAAATGGAGGACCGGTGGTGGTGGCGCGCCATGCGGCGTCGGCCGAGAACGTCGAGAAGTTGGTGGAGACGCTCGACGGGATTCTGCAGCGTGCCTTCCGCCGCGAGCCCTTGACTGCTCTGGGGTTGAGCATGGCGACCGACAAGGCGTTGATCCTGGCGCGGAAGCGGGCGTTGCTCGATCCCGCGGTGGAGACGGTCGAGAGCTGGTACGCCTGGACGGCTGCGATGCAGGCGAGTTCGGCGGTGTTCGCGGCAGTGGGGACCGGGGGGTCGGTGGTGGTGAGGCTGGGGTCGGCGGGTGTGCGGGAGGTCCAGGCGGTCCGGCCTGACCACTACACCGATGCCGGGTCGTGGTTGGACGCCTTCTGGCTGGCCGTCGTCTGCCGGGAGGCGCGTCGACTGGACCTGCTGGCGTCGGTGCCGATCCCGGTACTGCGGGAGTCGGGGGCGGTGTTCGACGACTACATCTATTCGTGGGTGAGGGCGCTTCAGGAGTTCCGTTCGGCTGGGCCGGAGTTGATGGGCTGGCTTGAGGAAGCTCTCGAGGGTGCGGACCCCGAGGTGGCTCGAATCGCCGACCGCGAGATCCTGGTGAAGCTGCTGTACCCGCCGATCGTCGCCTTCTTCCGCCTGGTTCAGCAGGACGCGGAGAAGTTCAACGAGGCACTGCTGGAAGCGGTGCGACTGCACAAGGAGTTCTGGACCGCCGACGAGGAGCGGATCGACGACTCCGCCGGGTTCGTGTCCCTGCCGCTGACGGCGCTCGCATCCCTGGCTGAGGACCTGGGCATCCCGGTGGAGGTGGAGTCGGACTACCTACCGAAGCGCCTGGTACTGGGCAGTTGGGTCGGCGAGTTCGACACCTGACGACTGCTGCGAGGAAGAATCGGAGGCATGTGCTGCTCTGCCGGCACGAGCGGCACCAGAGGGAGGTCTGAACCAGGTGACCATGGTTGTCGCACGTCATGAGAGTGCCGGAGGGGACGTCGATTCTGCGGTCCGGAAGCTGGGGGAGTACCTCTCTTTCTGTCTGGAACGAGTGGGATCTCAGCCCCTCGGCGCGTCCCGGGTCATGAATACGGCAGTGATCATCGCGGAGACGCACATCATCGCTGATCCCAAGGCCGACCGGATCGAGAGCTGGGATGCTCTTCTGGCGGCGATGCAGGCGTCTTCGGCGCTGTTCGCGGCCGCCGGGCTCGCCGAGGGTGCGGTGGAGTGTCGGATCGCCGGCGATGTGCGGCGGATTCCGGCGGGGAACTCGAAGCGTGAAGCGCACGCGGCGAACTGGCTGACTGCTTTCTGGCTGGCGATCGTGTGCCGGGAGACCGAGCGGCTGGATGCTCTGGCTGCTCTGCCGGTCGAGTCGCTGCGGAATCCCGCTGCGGTGTACGACGAGTACATCTACCTGTGGGTGGAGGCGCTGCAGGCGTACTGGAAGAAGGAGCCGCAGCAGGCGGAGAAGCTTGCGGCCGCGATCGAGGAGTCGGATCCGGAGGTCGCCCGGATCGCTTCCAAGGACTACCTGGTGAGGGTGGCCCATCCGCCGATGGAGATGATGTACCAGTTCCTGAAGGGTGATCAGGCCGCCTTCACCAGTTCGCTCGTACGGGCGTTGGAGATGCACCGGGAGTACTGGACGAGCGATCACGAGCAGTCGATCTCGTCCACCGGCTTCCTCGCCCTGGCACCGTTGGCGGTGGCGTGCATGGCCTTCGACAGTGGGATGCAGATCGAGGTGGAGTCCGGCTACCTTCCGGAGAACCTGCTGGACCGTAGTTGGATCGGCGAGTACGAGACCACCTGAACCGAACCCCCGGCCGGAGCCCGCCCAGGGAACGTCGGCCACCGGGATGACCAGCTGGAAACCGAGGAGTGGGACCGCCGGATGCGTTTCGAACTGGCAGCACGTCAGGCCGCTGCCGAGGAACTGGCTGCCTGGCTCGAGCGGGGTGACCTCGGTGATGGGATCAGGCTGGTCACCGGCGATCCGGGGGCGGGGAAGAGCCGGCTCCTCGCCAGGACCGCCGCTGCGGCCGATGCCGACGCCCGTGGGTTCGTCGCCGTCGCCGACGGGTCGCTGCCTCCGGTCGGTGCTTTCGGCGGGGTCGCGGACGGGGACGGTGGGACGGGCGCGGAGTGGTTGCGGTGGCTCGCGGACGGAATGGGGTTGGGGGACCGCATCCGGTACGACGGCGACGTCTCCGGGTTGACCCTCGCGCTCAGGAAGGACGAACACCCGCAGGCTGTCCTGTTGTCCGGTGCTCCTGGTCGGCTGAGGGTGACGGTCCGGCGGTCGGCCGGAGTGCCGGAGCTGGTGCGCAAGCTGATCGACCCGGTGACCGCGAAGCGGCCTGGTGGCGGCCTGGCGTTGCTGCTCGTGGAGGTCGACCGGACCACCTTGGCCGAACTGCTGCGGTGGAAACCGAAGTTGGCTGCCTCTGTGATCGACCTCGACCAGGGTCGGTTCGCGCCCGACCGGGCCGCGTTCGCGGCGTGGGTGCGGAGTCTGATCGACGTACCGGACTCGGTCTTCGCCGGCCGCGAAGGAGACGCGGCATCCGCTGCGGCGGCGGTGACGGCGGCGGCTTGGCCGAACTTCCTGGTGGCGGAGGTGCTCGCCGGGGAACTCCGGGCACGCTCCGGCGCGGTGGGGACGCTTCCCGAATCGCTGGAGGGCGCATGGGAGTTCGTCCTCGACGGCTTTGGTCAGGACGCCGCACGGGCCCGGAGGCTGCTGGCGCCGGTGGTGCTGGCCGAGGGTGTTGTCGGGATGCCCGGCGAGCTGCGGCGGCGGGCCGCGGCTGCGGTGACCGGTGACCGGGTCACGAGTGCGGAGCTGAACGCCTTCGAGGGGGTGGTGGCCTCGTTCGTCGCCGCCGACGTGGTGGAGGGAGCGGGGGCCGTTCCGGACGGGTACGCCAGGCTGAGGCACGGTGCTCTGGCCGAGGCGGCGGCTGCCTCGTTCGGCTCGGGGGTGACGGAGGTCCAGCGGAGGATCACCACCGCCCTCCGGGAGGTGCTGCCGGACGACGTGGCGGCGGTGGCGCGGGGCCGGGTGTTGACGGCGTCCGAGGACTACGTGCTGCGGTTCGGCGTCGGACACGCCCTCGGTGGTGGTCTGCTGGACGAGTGGCTGGCGGACCTCCGGGTGCTGGTGCTGGGCGACCCCGAGGCCTTGGCCGAGGCGGTGGCTGCCGATGACCGCGCGGAAGGGGCGGCGGCTCGGCGCCGGGGAGCGGTGGCCGAAGCGGTTCGGGCGTACCGGTCCGACTCGCGGTGCGGCGTCATGGAGTGGGTGGCCCGGTTGCGGTTCGCCGGGCAGGCCTGGGGGACGAGGATCTGGTCCTGGCTCTGGACGGCCTCGGACTGACGCTCCCTTGGCGGGCCGAGTGGGCACGCTGGCGCCCGCTGGGGGCTTTCGACGCCCGGGAGTTCGGCCCGGGCTGGACCGGTCCTGTCGAGGTCGTCGGCTGGCGTGGCGCGACCGGAGCCGAGGGTGCGGTGTGCCTGCGGTCGGCATACGACCGGAAGTACCGCTGGTACGCGTTGGCGGACGGGGCGCAAGAGGGAGAGGCGGTGGAGCAGCGGCCCGAGACCGCCGATGCCCTTGCGGTGGTGGTGGACGTAGACGGCACCACGGTGGCCGTCTTCGACGGGGGCTCCGACCTGTTGAGGGTCGAGGTGCATCCCGGAACGGGCACGGACGGAGTGGTCCTCTCCCTCTGTGCGCCGTACCCGGGAGCGCAGGCCTACCCGCTGCCCGGTGGCCGTCTCCTGCTGGCCGGGCACAGCGGACTGGCACTGCTCCGTTTCGGCCCGTCGGCCGGAGCCCCGGCCGGAGGGCCGGCCGGAGGGCCGGCCGAGCGGGCCACGGAACCGGTGCTGCTGCCCCGCGAGGCCTGGTGGACCGTGGGCGCGCTGACGGCGGACGACCTCCAGCCCTACTACCAAGGGGGCATCGCGGTCGCCGGCCCCGGCGCACTGGGAGCGCTGGCGGAACTGCCGGATGCGGTCCAGGTGCTGTGCACGATCGGGTTTCCCGGATTCCCCGTCTTCTGGCAGGACACACTCGGCTCGCTGGAGACGCTCCGGTCGCTGGAGGAGTACCTCGAGGAGGAGGGCGCCGAGAGCGAGGTAGACGCGAGCGGCTACACCGTGATCGCGGTCTCCGGTGACGGTGAGAGCGCACTCTGCGTGGAGCACGGGACGGGCCGGGTGGTGCAGGCGTTCGACGGTGAACCCGAGGTGGTCAACACCTCGCTCACGGCGTTCGCCGCCTGCCAGGCGCTGGCCACCTGGGCGCTCTCGGTGTCGACCGGGCGTCAGGTGGCCGAGCGCTACGAGTTCCTGGCGTTCGTCCGTGCGGCGCTCCGCCGGGTCGATCCGGTGGCGGCCGAGGGGAACGGTGCGGACTGGTGGTGGTTCCAGGCCGTCGAGGACGACTACACCCTGCTCGCGTAACGGAATCCGTCCGACGAGCGTGTACTCCGCGCCGGCGCGGAGAAGGCTGCGTAAACCGGTCCGTAGGGACTACGTCCAGGTTCGGTCGGAGGTCTGAGAGGGGGCTGGGAACAGGAGGGGTTCGGTGCGGTGTTGGATCAGTAGCTGCGGGGGCACCGACGGTAGTCGGGGCGGGCCCGGATGGGTGGGGCTGCGGCGGACATGAGATCAACTGACCTGGGAGTGACCTGAGTTGAACGCCATTGTGAAGCGGCACGGCATTTCCACGGAGCACGTCGAGAGTGGTCTGGCGCTGCTGGGCGAGGACTTGGCGGTGGATCTGGGGAGGCTGCGGCCAGGAGCTTCGCTGGGGTTGGTGAGCGTGCTGGAGACGGCGTTGGTGATGGCCGAGGCCGGGCTGCTGCTGGACCCGGGGGGCGAGCGGGTGGAGAGCCGGGAGGCGTTCCTGACGGCGGCTCAGGCGGCTGCAGCGCTGTTCGCGGTGGCGGGAGTGGAGGAAGGAGCCGTGGAGGCCCGGATCGGCGGGGCCGTGCGGACGGTGGGGGCGGGGGACTCGCGGCGGGAGGCGCACGCGGGGAACTGGTTGAACGCGTTCTGGCTGGCGGCGGTCTGTCGGGAGGGCGGGTTGCTGGACGGGCTGGCGGCGGTGCCGGTGGAGGTGCTGCGCGGGTCCGGTGCGGCGGAGGACGAGTACACCTGGGCGTGGGTGGCGGCCCTGCAGGCGTACCGGCGTCAGGACCAGGGGCTGGCACAGGAGTTGGCCGCCGCGCTGGAGGCGGCGGAGCCGGCCGCGGTCGTGGACCGGGAGTACCTGATGAAGGTGGTGCGGCCGGCCATGGACCTGTTCGGCCGGTTCGTGGCGCGGGACCAGGCGGGCTTCGACGCGGCGCTGGTGCGGGCCTTGGAGCTGCACCGGGAGTACTGGACGGCGGACGGGGAGCGGGCGGTGACGTCCACCGGGTTCGTGGCGCTGGCTCCGCTGGCGGTGGCCTGTCTGGCGCAGGACGCCGGGATGGCGGTGGACGTGGTGTCGGAGTACCTGCCGGTGGGTCTGGTGACGGGGCGTTAGGGAGCGGGACGGCCGGAGCCGGCGGGCGCGTCCGAGGGCGCCCGCCGGCTTCGGCCGGTGTAGGGGACTGCGGGGACTACTGGAGGAACTTGGCGCCCGCCCAGTCGGCGTGGTCGCTGTTGATGCCGTCGCCGCCGTCGGTGACCTTCAGGGTCAGGGTGTTGACGCCGGCGACGTTGACGTCGACCGGCTGGGCCGGGGTGGTCGGGGTGTTGACGGAGGGGCTCTCGTAGAGCTTGACGCCGTCGCCCCAGACCTCGAACTTCAGGGTCGCGTAGGAGCTGACCTCGTCGTCCACGCCGGTGTCGGCCTGGAAGCGGGTGTAGCCGCGGTTGAGGTTGTAGGTGATGGTGCTGTTGGCGTGGGTGCCGATGCCCTTGGGGTAGGTGGTGCCGTTGATCTTCAGCGGGTTGCCGTCGATGCTGCGGTCCTTCTGGACGGTGCCGAAGTCGGCCTGCGCCGAGGCCCAGGCCAGGTCGCTGGCGTTGACCGGCGCCGAGGCCTTGACGGTGAGCTTGGCACCGGCCCAGTCGGCGTGGTCGCTGTTGATGCCGTCGCCGCCGTCCAGGGCCTTCAGGACCAGGGTGTTGACGCCGGTGACGTCGACGTTCACGCTCTGGGTCTGGTTGTTGGGGCCGAGGGTGTAGGGGCTCTCGTAGAGCTTGACGCCGTCGCCCCAGACCTCGAAGCGGACCGAGCCGGTGGCGGTGATCTCGTCGTCCACGCCGGTGTCGGCCCGGAAGCGGGTGTAGCCGCCGCCCAGGTTGTAGGTGATGGTGCTGTTGGCGTGGGTGCCGATGCCCTTGGGGTAGACGGTGCCCTGGAGCTTGATCGGGGTGCCGTCGATGCTGGTGTCCTTGCGGGGGGTCCCGAAGGAGTTCTGGTAGCTCGCCCAGGCCAGGTCGCTGAGGTTGACCGTCTTGGGGGTCGGGAGCGTGGTGACCGCGGCGGCGTTGCTCGCGGCGGAGACGTTGCCCGTGGTGTCCACGGCCCTGACCGTGAAGGTGTAACCGGTCGAGCCGGCCAGGCCGTTGGCGGTGAAGGTGGTGCCGGTGGTGGTGCCGATCACGCTGCCGTTGCGCAGGACCTGGTAGTTCGTCAGGCCGACGTTGTCGGTGGAGGCGTTCCAGCTCAGGTCGACGCTCGCGTCGGTGAGGTTGGCGGTCGCCAGGCCGGACGGGGTGCTCGGGGCGGTGGTGTCGACGACCGTGCTGCCCGCGGCGGCGGTGACGGTGGCGCCGGCGTTCACCGGGACGCTGACGTAGGAGACGGTCTGGCCGTAGAGCGACTTGGTCTGCGCCGGGTAGGCGGTGCCGTTCACCGAGATGGTGGAGTAGGAGCCGTAGAACTGGGCCTCCCAGTTCACCGTGGAGCCCGCGTTGTTGGTCAGCACCGAGCCGGTGGTGCCGATGTGCTTGAGCTTGAGGTCGCTGTCGCCGACCTTGAGGTGGTCGATCTCCACCCACGGGGTCTCCGAGGTCAGGCGGGAGACGGTGGCGACCTTGTGGTTGGGGGCGTCGGGCTGGACGCCCATCATGCCGTCGACGGTGTTGCTGACGGCGAGGAAGGAGATCTCGGGGTAGGTGTCCTTGTCCTTCATCAGCTTCTTCAGCCAGGACCAGCCCTCGCCGGAGCGGTTGTACTGGTAGTACATCTCCGGCAGGTAGGAGGTCGCCTCGACGTTCAGGCTGTCGTCGTTGGCGGCGATGAAGTCCAGGTAGGCGGAGGTCCGCGGGCCGTAGTCGCCCAGGCCGTTGAGCATCATCAGGAAGCTGGCCTCGTGGCCCCAGCTGCTGTAGCCGGTGCCGTTGGCGTCCTTGCCGCGGACGTAGCGGTTGTTGGCCGAGTCGAACCACTGGCTCTCGAAGTGGTTGCGGACCCGCTGCGCGCGGTTGGCCCAGGTGGTGCTGCCGGCGGTGTCGCCCTTGGCCTTGAGGATCTGCGCGTAGGCGAGCATCGACTGGTACTGGAAGCCCAGCGCGTCGGCGGCCGAGGTCAGGTTCTCGTTGGGGAACTCGAAGAAGGTCGCGGTGTACTCACCGTTCTGCTTCTTCGCCACGGGCTGCTCGGCGGCGGGGTTGGCGTCGTTCCAGGTGACCTGGTGGCTGGCCAGGAACTGGTTCATGGTGGAGTCGTAGTACGCCGACAGGGTCGGGTCGTTGATCCAGGCGGCGTTGCCGGTCCACTGGTACTGCTTGAAGGCCTTGGCCATCAGGTTGAACGGCGAGGGCAGCTCGCGGAAGCCGGTCTGGTCGATGTAGTACATCGCGCCGGTGGGGCTGTGCGCCCAGAGCGGCCAGCCGTTCTGGCCCGGGTCGTCGGCGTCGCCGGCGAAGGTCTTGAACATGTTGAGGGTCTCGTTGTCGAGACCGATGACGTGCGCGCCGTCGGACTGGTGCGAGATGTCACGGTTGTAGTACGACTCGCGGTTGGTGTAGGCGCCCCAGTAGCCCGGCTGCACGGTCTGGTGGGTGGCGTCGGTCAGCCGCCACCACTCGGGCTCGTGGCCCATCATCGGGTTGCCCTGGTAGAACGCCATGCCGAGCGCGCGGTCGCGGCCCCAGGTGAAGCCGTCGTTGAGGGCGGCGTTGGGGGAGTTGATGGTCAGCGGGCTGGTGGGCGCGCCGACGTAGTTCTGGATGGTGATGCGGTCCACCCGCGGCACGTCGGTGGAGCCGACGGCGGTCAGCTCGATGACGTCGCCCGGCTTGAGGGCGACCTTGCTGCTGGTGCGGGTGTCGATGTTCTTGGGGTCGGTGTAGTCGGTGCCCCAGCGGCCGTTGGCGTTCCAGCTGTCCACCTGGGCCGAGTTGACGGTCAGCCGGTAGCTGACGCCGCCGGCGGTCTTGCCGTTGTAACGGGTGATCAGGTCGTACGTGCCCGCCGCGCCGGCGAAGGTGGACCGGGCCGAGCTGGTCTGGCCGGCCGCGCCGCGGGCGTAGGTGACGGTCTCGACCGGGTTGTTGTACGCGGTGTGGTTCACGGTCTCGGTCGCGAAGTTGGTCAGCGACATGTTCTCGACCTGGAGCACGTACGGACCGGCAGCCGTGTCCGCCGAGGCAGTGGCGGCGGGCAGGGCGGGGAGTGCGATGGTGCCGGCGATCAGGGCGATGGCGGCGGACAGCGCGCGAGGGTGGCGGCGCATGGGCGGTCGGTCCTTTCGGGTGGGGGCGTGCGTGGGGGAGCGGCTGAGGGGCAGCCGTGGGAGCGGCGCGACCGCGCCGTGAGGTCTTGAGGTGTGGGGGTGGGGCGTTGAAAGCCGTTGAACTGTGTCGCCTATTGAGGACTTCGGCGAAGGCCCTGTCAATAGTTGAATCCCGTTCAATCGCAAGGCTTCCATCGACTTCCGGGCCGTCGACGCTGGTTCGAATGCGTCCGGATCGGCTCGGTGAGACTGCCGTCTTCGCAGGTCAGAAGGCTGACCTCGGTCGGCCGTCGGAGCGGGAGGCGGTGCGGCGAGGGCCCGGCGTGGGCGTGGGGGCCTCGGGATCTTGCAGTGGATCAATGACAGAACATCAGAAAGCTTTCACTGCTGTGTTGCATGCCATGGTGAGGCTGAGTAGTGTCCTGTCATGGCGAACGGCGGCCCGAGGGCTCCGAAGAGCCCGCCGGACCGCCGTCGTCGGCCTCCTGACGGTCGATCAGACGGCCGTCAGGGCGAGGAGTGAGGTGCAACGGCCCGGCGGGGTGTCGGCCGGGCCGGTGGCGCGGAGGAGGTCCGCGATCAGCGGGCGGCGGGGCCGCTCCAGCCCGTCGGCACGTGGCCGAGGCGCACCCGCTGCGGGTGGTCGCCGACCGGGACGGAGACGGTGGGGCGTCCGGTGGCGAAGTCGATCGCGGTGACGCGGTCGCTGCCGCTCTCCGAGACCACGCAGGAGCGGCCGTCGCCGCTGACGGTGGCCCAGTACGGCTTGGCGGCCGGGATCAGCGGGCCCTCCTGGAGGGTGGCGCGGTCGAGCACGGTGACGTAGTCGTCCATCGTCCCCGCCACGCACAGGTGGGCGCCGTCGGGGCTGGCCGAGAGGCCGTGGTGACGGGAGTCGTTCACCCAGGTGGTGCGGTCCTCGTCGGTGGCCGGCGACTTGGGCAGCTCCTTGAACCGGGTGATCCGGTCGGCGGCCACGTCGTACTCCACCAGGCCGTTGTAGAAGGAGAGCTGGAAGTAGAGGGTGGAGCCGTCCGGACTGAAGGCGGCCGGGCGGACGGCGTCGGAGAGGTCACTGCGTCCGGCCGCGTCCAGCCGCTGGCGCATGTCGATCACCTTGACCGGTGCGTAGGTGTCGGCGTCCACCACGGTGATCCGCCGGTCGCCCTTGGTCCAGTCGAGCCAGGGGGCGTCCAGTGCGGTGGTGACCTCGCCGATCGACATGTTCCACAGCCGGTGGCCGCCGTCGGTGAAGAGGTTCTCGTGCGGCTTGTCGCCGGTGCGGAAGGAGCCGAGCTGGGCGCCGGTGCGGACGTCGAGCACGTGCACCGTGTTCGCGGTGGAGGCGGAGACCGCGACCTTGGTCCCGTCGGGGGAGAGGGCCATGTGGTCGGAGCGGTAACCGGCCACCGGGAAGCGCCAGTTGAGGCGGCCGGTGGCCAGGTCCAGGGAGACCACGTCGGCGAAGCTCGGGCGGGAGACCACCGCGGAGGAGCCGTCAGGGGTGGTGTACATGTCGTCGACGAACTGGTCGTGGCCCTCGCCCGGGCCGAGGCGGACGCCGAGGAAGTAGGCCAGCCTGATCGGGTCGCGGTGGATCTCGGCCAGCCGCTGCTCCCTGTCGGGGACGACGTCGATCCGGCCCACCTTGGCGAGGTCTCCGGAGGAGGCCAGCACGTCAGCGGTGCCGTCCCAGTTGTTGCCGACCAGCAGGACTTCGCGCAGGGGCGGCGAACTGGCGGCCGGAGCCGGGGAGTTGAGGGTGGCGGCCAGGGCCAGGGCGGCGGCCAGGGCCAGGGCGGTGCGGGGGATCCGGGGCACGGTCACTCCTGGGGGTGGGGAGGAGGCGCGGGACGTTACCCGACGGTAGGGATGACATGCCCGGGTCGGCAAGACCTCGGATGCGCCGAGTCGGTACGCGAATTGAGTCGAACGGCGCACCAAGACTTGGTCAAGTCCCTATGGTCTGGACCATGTTGATGATTCGTCAGAAGGTCGTGGGTGGACTCACCGCGCTGACCCTGGCCGTCGGCCTCGGCGCCGTGGCCGTCCCCGTGGCCCAAGCCGCGCCGGCGGCAGCGAAGTTGGTCTGGAAGGACTGCCCGCCGGAGGCCGGCTGGCCGCCGCATGACCCCCGGATGCTCTGCACCACCGTCACGGTGCCGCTCGACCACCGCAGGCCGAACGGGCGCACCATCGAGATCGCCGTCTCCCGGATCGCCACCGCCAAGCCCGGCTTGCGGCGCGGCGTGCTGCTGCACAACGGCGGCGGCCCCGGCACCCGCAGCCTCCACCTGCCCAGCGCCTACGCGCAGGTCTACCCGCAGGAGGTGCTGGACCGCTACGACCTGATCGGCTTCGACCCGCGCGGCATCGGCCACAGCGCCCCGCTCACCTGCGGCCGCACCGAGGCCGGGCTGCCGACCGAGAAGGTGCTCCCCTTCCCGGCGCCGGACGGCTCGATCGCACCGAACGTCGCCTTCGGCAAGGCGCTCGCCCGGGACTGCCTGGCCAACGGCGGGGACGTGCTGCCGTACGTCACCACCGCCAACACCGCCCGCGACATGGACCGGATCCGGATCGCGCTCGGCGAGCGGAGGATCTCCTACTTCAGTGGCTCGTACGGCAGTTACCTCGGCACCGTGTACGCGCAGCTCTTCCCGGAGCGCGCCGACCGCTTCGTGCTGGACAGCCTGGTCGACCCGGCCCGGATCTGGCACGGCATGTGGTCGCTCTGGGACAGCGGGGCCGAGCTGCGCTTCGGCGACTTCGCCGCCTGGGCGGCGGAGCGCGACGGCGAGCTCGGCCTGGGCGCCACGCCGGCCGAGGTGCGGGCCGGATTCCTGGCGCTGGCCGCGCGGTTGGACCGCACCCCCGGCCACCACCCCGACGCGGGCGAGGTGAACGGCAACCGCTTCCGGATGCTGTACCGGGGCCTGTCCATCCACACCGCGCTCTTCCCGGAGATCGCCGCCTGGTGGCGCTACCTGGACGGGACGGACGCGCAGGCGCCGGCCTGGTACCCGAGGGTGGTCGAGGAGGGGATCCCGGCCGACAACGAGGTGGCCGCGATGCTCGCCGTGGTCTGCGGGGACGTGCGGTGGAACCGCGATCCGGCGTCCTACCAGCGGGAGGTGACGGACCACCGGCAGCGATACCCGCTGCTCGCCGGGATGGGCGCCAACGTGTTCCCCTGCCTGTGGTGGAACGACCCGGTCGAGCCGCCGGTGCGGATCACCGACCGGGGGCCGGCGAACATCCTGCTGCTGCAGAACCTGCGCGACCCCTCCACCCCCTACGCCGGTGCGCTCGGGCTGCGCGAGGCGCTGGGCGGGCGGGCCCGGATGGTGACGGTGGACGCGGGCAACCACGGGACGTACGACCCGGAGGCGCCGTCCTGCGCGATCGCCGAGACGCACCGCTTCCTGGTCACCGGGCAGCTCCCCGCCCGCGACCGGTTCTGCCGCCCCGACCCGGTGCCGGCCGGGACGGACGGGGCGGGCGGGGCGCCCGGTGCCGCGAAGGCGGGCGGCACGGCGGCGTTGTTCGCGCGCGGAATGATCTGAACGGACGTCAGGTTGTCGGCTCCGTAACCGAGATCACCGGGTGAGGAGCCGACGATGTCCGAGGAAACCCCTGTCCGCCAGCTGCGGCTGGTCGTCACCGCCGCCGACTACGAGGCGGCGCTGCGCTTCTACCGCGACGAGCTGGGGCTGGCCGAGCAGGCGGCGTTCGCCTCGCCGGACGGCCGGGTCACCATCCTGGACGCCGGCCGGGCCACCCTGGAGATCACCGATCCGGGGCACGCGGAGTTCATCGACGAGGTGGAGGTCGGCCGCCGGGTGGCCGGGCACCTGCGGGTGGCCTTCGAGGTGGACGACTCCCCGGCGGTGACGGCGCGGCTGGCGGCGGCGGGTGCCCGGGTGCTGGCCGAGCCGGTCCGCACGCCGTGGAACTCGCTCAACTCGCGCCTGGAGGGCCCGGCCGGTCTGCAGCTGACCCTCTTCACCGAACTCGGGGAGGACGGGACGGTCGCCTGAGGCGGTGTCAGGCCAGCAGCTCGCGCAGGACGGCCGCGTGGCTGCTGTCCAGGTCGCCCTTGGAGGCGGTGAGCAGCACGATCGGCCCGTCGGCGGCCAGGGCGCGCAGCCCGGTCAGCGCCTCCTGGGCCTCCGGTGCTTCCAGCTCGGCGAGGTAGCGCTCTCGGAAGGCGGGGAAGCCGCCGCCCTCGTGGTACCAGCGGCGCAGCTCGGTGGAGGGCGTGAGCGCCTTGGGCCAGGAGTCCAGGGCGGCGTCCTCCTTCTTGATGCCGCGCGGCCAGAGCCGGTCCACCAGGACGCGGGCGCCGTCCTCGGGGCGGTGCGGGTCGTAGACCCGGGCGAGGTGGACGGGGTGACGGGGCATCGGGCTCGCCTTCGCGCTGCGGGACGGGTGTCCGCAGCGTATCCGCGGGCGGCGGCCGAGCCTGGTAGGCGGGGCGCCCGGAGCGGCACGGGCGCCCCGCCGGCCTCGGGAGGGGGAGGCGGGAGAGGTCGGGTGGGCGGGTCAGGCGGTCGCGGCGCGTTCGGCGGCGCTGCGCTCGACGCAGAACTCGTTGCCCTCGATGTCGGCCATGGTGACCCAGCCGGTGCCGTCCGGTCGGCGGTGGTCGGCGACGACGGTGGCACCGATGGTCAGCAGGCGCTCCACCTCCTCGTCGCGGGTGCGGTCCGAGGGCTGGATGTCGAAGTGCAGGCGGTTCTTGACGGTCTTCCCGTCCGGGACGGCGATGAAGAGGATCTCGATGCCGTTCGGGGTGACGAGCAGCGCCTCCGGATCGCCGGGGAGGTCGTCGTCGGCGAGCTTGGAGTCGAGGACCTCGGCCCAGAAGTTGCCGAGGACGTAGGTGTCGGCACAGTCGACGGTGATGTGGTGCACAAGGGAAGCCATGGCGGTCACTATGGCGGCTGGTCAGGTACGCGTCCACCCGATTTGCGGGCGGCTCCGGGTACCTGACCAGCGCCGACGGCCCGTCAGTTGTCCTTCTCCGCCTTGAGGGCCGCGAGCTCGGCCTCCAGCGAGGCGATCTTCTGCTGGTAGTGGTTCACGGTGGCCCGGACGTTCTCGATCGGGAAGAGCTGCGGGATGTGCTGCGGGCAGTTCCAGTCGTAGGCCTCGACGGAGATCAGCATCGCCCGCTCCGGGTGGGCCCGGTAGCCCTCGGGCTTGAGCCGGGCCACCAGCTCCTGGTCCTCGGAGGCCTCCACCGCACGGGCCCGGCCGTAGATCTTGAGCCGGGTGCTGTTGGCGTAGTCCATCAGGAAGAGGGCGACCTTGTCGTCGTGGTCCATGTTGCCCCGGCTGATGTACTGGCGGTTGCCGCGGAAGTCGGCGAAGGCCAGCGTCCGGTTGTCCAGCACCTGGAGGAAGCCGCGCGGGCCGCCCCGGTGCTGGATGTAGGGCCAGCCGGACTCGCCGACGCTGGACAGGTAGAAGCTGTCCCGGGCGCCGATGAACACCCGCTCGTCCGGGCCGAGCAGGACGGGCCCGGCGGCGGGGCCCGAGGTGCGCGGTCCGTAGGCGCGCAGGCTGCCGTTGCGGCGCTGGTGCTCCTGCACCTTCGGGGAGAAGGCGATCTCGGCGTAGCGGTCGGCCATGGCCGTGTCCTCTCGGGGAGTTCGGGGGGAGCCGGGTGGTCAGAGGTGGGGGTCGAGCTCGGCCATCACGGCCGCGGCGGGCATGGCCCCGAGCAGCTCGTGGACCACCTCGCCGCCCTTGAAGAGCTTCATCGCCGGGATCGCCCGGATGTCGAACTGCTCGGCCAGGCCCGGGTTCTCGTCCACGTTGACCTTGACCACCGTCAGCCGGTCGGCGTGCTCGGCGGCGATCCGGTCCAGCACCGGGCCGACCTGGCGGCAGGGGCCGCACCACTCGGCCCAGAAGTCGACCAGCACGGGCTTGTCGCTGCTCAGCACCTGCTCGGCGAAGGTCGCGCCGTTCACGTCGGTGGCCATCGGGCACCCTCCCATCGGTCCGTTCTAACTGCTGTCAGGATCTACAACGGTTAGTCCGGCCGATCCATTCCCGGACTGAACGGAGTCCGGGGGCGGGTGGGCGCTTACAAGCTTCCTACCTGCCGGGCGGCTAGGGTCGATGACCATGGGACTCGGTGGGGCGTGGCGTCGCCTCGGGCAACGGAAGTGGTGGGCCGCCGGGGCGGCGCTCGTGGTGCTCGCGGGCGGCGGTGCGGCGGTGGCCGCCGTCGGCGGCGACGAGGTGGCGGTCCGTCAGGAGGCGCAGCGGCTGGACATGCCGGAGGCGCCGGGCAGTGCGGAGCGGGTCTCCGTCGACACCTCCTTCTTCACCGCGGGCGGCGGCGGGCGGCGCCCCGCGGTGCTGCTGGCGCACGGTTTCGGCGGCTCCAAGGACGGCGTCCGCGAGCAGGCCGAGCGCCTCGCCCGGCAGGGCTACGCCGTGCTCACCTGGTCGGCCCGGGGCTTCGGCGAGTCCACCGGGCGGATCGGCCTGGACGCGCCGGACCGCGAGATCGCCGACGTCGGACGGCTGGTGGACTGGCTGGCCCAGCGCCCCGAGGTCCAGCTCGACGCCCCCGGCGACCCCCGGGTGGGCATCAGCGGCGCCTCCTACGGCGGCGGGGCCGCGCTGCTCGGTGCCGCGTACGACCGGCGGATCGACGCCGTGGCCAGCCAGGTGACCTGGTGGAACCTCAATGAGGCGCTGTTCCCCCAGGCCGCAGGTCAGGGTGACGGCGTCTTCAAGAAGCTGTGGGCCGGGATCTTCTTCACCACCGGCTCGGCCGGCGGACTGATGCCGGGTCAGGGCGAGCCGCGGCAGGACGGCCCGGTCGGCTGCGGGAAGTTCTCCGACGAGCTCTGCGCGATGTACGACCGGGTGGCCACCAGCGGGCGGACCGACCCCGAGGCCGTGAAGCTGCTCGACCGCTCCAGTCCGTCCAGCGTGGCCGACAGACTGAAGGTGCCCACCCTGGTGGTCCAGGGCCAGCAGGACTCGCTCTTCCCGCTCGACCAGGGGGACGAGATCGCCAAGGCGGTGGCCGCCAACGGCGCGCCCGTCGCGGTGGACTGGTTCGCCGGCGGGCACGACGGCGGCACCGAGGGCAGCGAGCGGGTCGAGCAGCGGGTCACCTCCTGGTTCGACCGGTACCTGAAGAAGGACGAGGCCGTCGACACCGGCCCGGCGTTCCGGGTGACCAGGACCGGCGGGCTGGACTCCACCGGCTTCGAGGCGGTGCTGCGCGGCGCGAGCGCCGACGCCTACCCGGGCCTCGGCGGCACCGCCACCCGCACGGTGGAGCTGACGGGCCGTGAGCAGGCCGTGGCCAACCCGCCCGGCGGGGCCCCGCCGAACATCTCCGCACTGCCCGGCATCGGCGGCGCCCTGGGCAGCCTGTCGGCGGCGGCCGGCGGCACCGGCGGCCTCAGCCTGGCGATCGACTTCCCCGGCCAGTACGCCTCCTTCGACTCCGCGCCGCTGGACTCCGCGCTGCGGCTGACCGGCGCGCCCACCGTCCCGGTGCGGGTGCAGGCCGACCGGCCGGACGCGGTGCTGTTCGCCAAGCTCTACGACGTCGGCCCGGACGGCGGCCAGGTGCTGCCGCAGCAGCTGGCCGCACCGCTGCGGGTCACCGACGCCGCGCAGGGCCGCACCGTGACGGTCCAACTCCCGGCGGTGGAGCACGAGTTCGCTGCCGGCCACCGGCTGCGCCTGGTGCTGGCCAGCAGCGACCTCGGCTACGCCACCCCGGTCGAGCCGGCCACCTACCGGATCTCGGCCGCCGGGCCGCTCACCCTGCCGACCGTGGCCGGACTGCGCACCGAGGCCGCCCCGCTGCCGAACCGGGTCTGGGTGCTGCCGCTGCTCGCGGTGCTCGCGGCGGTGCTGCTGCTGGTGCCGTACCGGCGGCTGCGCCGCTCCGGCGGGCCCGCGTACGACCCCGCGCTGGCCGGGGTGCCGCTGGTGATCGAAGGCCTGAGCAAGCGCTACCACGGCGCCGCCGACCGCTACGCGGTGCGCGACCTCGGCTTCCGGGTGGAGCGCGGCCAGGTGCTCGGCCTGCTCGGGCCGAACGGTGCGGGCAAGACCACCACGCTGCGGATGCTGATGGGCCTGATCCGCCCCGACGCGGGCGGGATCCGGCTGTTCGGCCACGCCGTCCGGCCGGGCGCCCCGGTGCTCTCCCGGGTCGGTGCCTTCGTCGAGGGCGCGGGCTTCCTGCCGCACCTCACCGGGCGGGCCAACCTGCGGCTGTACTGGCAGGCCACCGGCCGCCCCGAGCAGGACGCCCACCTGGAGGAGGCGCTGGCCATCGCCGACCTGGGCGAGGCGCTGGACCGCGCGGTGCGCACCTACTCCCAGGGCATGCGCCAGCGCCTGGCCATCGCCCAGGCCATGCTCGGCCTGCCGGAGCTGCTGATCCTGGACGAGCCCACCAACGGTCTCGACCCGCCGCAGATCCGCGAGATGCGCGAGGTGATGATCCGGTACGCGGCCGGCGGGCGGACGGTGATCGTCTCCAGCCACCTGCTCTCCGAGGTGGAGCAGAGCTGCACCCACCTGGTGGTGATGGACCGCGGCAAGCTGGTCACCGCCGGGCCGGTGGCGGAGATCGTCGGCGCCGGCGAGCTGCTGCTGGTCTCCACCCCGATGCCCTCCGCCGCCGCCAAGGTGGCCGAACTGCCGGGAGTGGCCTCGGCGGAGGAGGTCGAGCAGGGCGTGCTGGTCCGGTTGGACGGGCTGACGGTGGGTGAACTGGTGGTGGAACTGGTGCGGTTGGGCGTTCCCGTGGAGGGCGTGGGGCCGCACCGGAGGCTGGAGGACGCCTTCCTGGCGCTGATCGGAGGAGGAGCGGCATGACGACCGCGTTGGAGCAGGAGCGCCCGGGCGGCGACGGTGGCGGCGACGGCGGGCCGGGCCGCGAGCAGGCGGCGGGCTACCGGCCCGGCCGCACGCTGCCGCTGCGGGTGGAGGCGGTGCGCCAACTCCGGCGCCGCCGCACCCTGGTGATCGGCGGCGTGCTGGCGGCGCTGCCCTTCATCGTGCTGGCCGCCTTCCGGCTGGGCGGCAACGAGCCCGGCCGGGAGGGGCGGACCAGCTTCATCGAGCTGGCCACCGCCTCCGGCCTCAACTTCTCGGTGACGCTGCTCTTCATGGGCACCGGTTTCCTGCTGGTGATCCCGGTCGCGGTCTTCTGCGGCGACACGGTGGCCTCCGAGGCGGGCTGGTCCTCGCTGCGCTACCTGCTGGCCGCTCCCGTGCCCCGGATGCGGCTGCTGGCACGGAAGCTGACGGTGGCGCTGGCCTTCTCGGCCGGTGCGGTGCTGCTGCTGCCCCTGGTCGCCCTGCTGGTGGGCACCGCCGCCTACGGCTGGGGCGACCTGCGGCTGCCGACCGGCGCGGTGGTCCCGGCGGGCGAGGCGCTGCCGCGGCTGGTGATCGCCATCGCCTACGTCTTCCTGGCCGAACTGGTCGTCGCCGCGCTGGCGTTCTGGCTCTCCACGGTGACGGACGCCCCGCTCGGCGCGGTCGGCGGGGCGGTCTTCCTCTCCATCATCACCGGCGTGCTGGACGCCGTCACCGCCCTCGGCGGCCTGCGCGCCTGGCTGCCCGCGCACTGGCAGTACGCCTGGGCCGACGCGCTCCAGCCGAAGCTGGAGTGGGGCGGCATGCTCCAGGGCGTCTCGCTCTCGCTCTCCTACGCGGTGGTCCTCGTGGCGCTGGCCTTCCGCGGCTTCGCCCGCAAGGACGTGGTGTCCTGACGGCGCGCCCTCACGAGGGCTTCCACAGGCGGCGGGCGGCCAGCAGCGGGAGCACGTTCTCACCGACCCAGTAGGCCTCCTCCAGGTGCGGGGCGCCGGAGAGCACGAACTCGTCGACGCCCAGCCGGTGGTACTCCTCGATCAGGTCGGCCACCTCGGCGTGGCTGCCCACCAGGGCGGTGCCCGCCCCGCCGCGCACCAGGCCGATCCCGGCCCAGAGGCCGGGCGAGACCTCCAGCCGCTCGGCCGAGCCGCCGTGCAGCAGCCGCATCCGCCGCTGGCCCTCGGATTCGCTGCGGGCCAGCGCCTCCTGGGTGGCGGCGATCCGGGCCGGGTCCATCCCGGCCAGCAGCCGCCGGGTCTCGGCCCAGGCGGCCTCGGAGTCGTCCCGGCTGATCACGTGCAGCCGGATGCCGAAGCGCGGGCTGCGCCCGTGCCGGGCGGCCGCCTCCCGGACCAGGGCGATCTTCTCGGCCACCATCGCGGGCGGCTCGCCCCAGGTGAGGTAGACGTCCGCGTGCCGGGCGGCCACCTGGACCGCCTCCGGCGAGGAGCCGCCGAAGTACACCTCCGGCACCGGCTCCGGCAGGCGGGTCAGCTCCGCTCCCTCGACGCGGAGATGGGCACCGTGGTGGTCCACCCGCTCGCCCCGCCAGAGCCGGCCGGTGATGTCCAGGAACTCACCCGTGCGGGCGTAGCGGCCCGCCTTGTCGAGGAAGTCCCCGTAGGCGCGCTGCTCGGCTGACTCGCCGCCGGTGACCACGTTGAGCAGCAGCCTGCCGCCGGACTGGTTCTGGTAGCTGGTGGCCATCTGGGCGGCCAGGGTCGGGCTGAGCTGGCCCGGGCGGAAGGCCACCAGGTACTTCAGCCGCTCGGTCACCTGGGTCAGCATCGCCGTGGTGAGCCAGGCGTCCTCGCACCAGGCCCCGGTCGGGGTGAGCGCCCCCGTGAAGCCCAACTGCTCGGCGGTGCGGGCGATCTGGCCGAGGTAGGCGATGCTCGGCGGCCGGTCCGTCCCCGCCGTGCCGGGGGTGGAGCCGTGGCCGCCGCCGACCACCTGGCGGCTGTCGCCGGTGGTCGGCAGGAACCAGTGCGCGGTCAGCGTCCCGGGGCTCGGGGGCCCGGAGGTCGGCGCCACCGGGGTCAGCCCCTCGGGTCGGCGGCGAACCCGCCGTAGCCGCCGTCGTGGTGGACCAGCGGCGCGCCGCCGTCGGTGTCGGCCGTCACCACCTCGCCGACCACCAGCAGGTGGTCGCCGACCGGGGTGATCTGCACCGTCCGGGCGGTCAGCCGGGCGGCGGCTCCCGGGAGCAGCGGGGTGCCGTGCGGGCCGGTGTGCCAGCCCGTCCCGGCGAAGCGGTCGATGCCGCTGCGGGCGAAGCGGGTCGCCAACTCCCGCTGCCCGTGGCGCAGGACGTGCACGGTGAAGGCCTCGGCGGCCCGGACGGCCGGTGCCGAGGAGGCGGTGGCGGAGACGTAGAAGGAGACCAGGGCCGGGTCCAGGCTGACCGAGGTGAAGGAGGTGGCGGTGAAGCCGGCCGGTCCGGCGGGGCCGGTGGCGGTGATCACGGTGACCCCGGAGGCGTACTGGCGGAGGGTGGAGCGCAGCAGGTCGGCCGGGGTCGCGGTGGCCGGGCGTTCGTCGGTGGTGGTCATGCCGGGGCTCCTTCGGTGCGCGCGGGCGTCACGGTGGTCAGCTGGGCGGGGAGGTGCGGGCCGCCGCGCAGGCGCTCCAGCCACTGCACCACGGCGGCCGCGACGCTGCGGTGCGGGGCGTCGTTCAGCGCGTCGTGGCGGCCGTCGGTGACCAGCACCAACTCGGCGCCGAGGCGCGCCGCGTGGCGGTGCGCGGTGGCGGGCGGCGAGACCGGGTCGGCCGCGCCGTGCAGCAGTAGGACGGGAAGGGCGGGGGCGGCCCGGCCGGCGGCCTGGGCCAGGGCGGCCGGGACGGGTTCGGCGAGTGCGCCGGGGCGGTAGTCGGGGTCGGTGTCGAGCAGGCCGCGGTGGGCAGGGCAGGCCGTTCGGGCGGTCAACTCGTCATCCTGGGGGATGAGTTCCGTGGACGGAAGGCCGACGAGCAGCAGGCCGTCGGGTGCGGCGGCCTCGGCGGAGGCCAGGGCGTGCAGGGCCCCGGTGTCCGAGCCGGCCAGCACGACCGGTGCACCGTCCGGGAGTTGGGAGCGGGCCTCGGTGACCCGCTCGGCCAGCTGCCCGGGGGCTTGCGGCAGCGCGGCGACCCGGTAGCCGTCGAAGGCCAGCCGTCGGCCGAACCGGCCGTACACGCCGGGGTGTTCGCCCCGGCCGGGGAGCAGCAGCACGGCGCCCCGGAGCGCCGCCCCGGCGGCCGGCTCCCAGACCACGGCCTCGGTGGGGCCGGTGGCGGCGGTCGCGGTCGCGGTGGTGGCGGCAGTCGTGGTCGCGGTGCTCATCGGGCGGCCACCGCGTGCTCCGCGCGGGCCTCGGCCTCGCCCTGCGCCGCCGCCTCACGGGCCTTCAGGGCGTCCCGGCGGGCGACCTCCTGACGAACCAGCGGCAGCAGCTCGCGGCCGTAGTCGACCGCGTCGTCCAGCGGGTCGTAGCCGCGGATCAGCAGGGTGGTGGCGCCGATGTCCACGTAGTCGAGCAGGGCCTGGGCGACGGTCTCCGGGGTGCCGACCAGCGCGGT
The DNA here is from genome assembly GCF_053596675.1 of Kitasatospora sp. NPDC001664. Taxonomy (NCBI): domain Bacteria; kingdom Bacillati; phylum Actinomycetota; class Actinomycetes; order Kitasatosporales; family Streptomycetaceae; genus Kitasatospora; species Kitasatospora sp. NPDC001664. Next base: position 164,386 of record NZ_JBSFGS010000019.1, on the reverse strand, counting down.
CGAGTTCCCGGCCGCGCCGGTGGCCGCGGCGGGTGCGGTCCACAGCGCCCGGTCGTGCCGGTCGCCCTTGGCGGCGGCGGCCAGCAGGCGCTGCGAGCCGACGTTCTGCGGGGTGGCGCCGGGGCCGACCGGGAGCACCTGGCGGCGGCCGCCGAAGACGTCGGCGCGCTCCTTGACGGTGGCCAGGATCCTCTCCGCCCGCTCCCAGGCCTCCTCCTCGGTGCGGCCCAGGATCGGCCGGAAGGAGACGCTGATGCCCGGGACGTCGGTGCGGCCGGCAGCCGCGGCGGCTTCGCGGACCGAGGCGATCTGCTGGGCGGTCTCGGCCAGCGGCTCGCCCCAGAGCGCGAAGGTGTCCGCGTGCTTGCCGCCGACCCGGTAGGCGGCCTCGGACGAGCCGCCGAAGAACAGCGGGATGCCCTGCTCCCTGGCCGGCCGGACCTCGGACTTGAAGTCGGCGAAGCGGTAGTACGGACCCTCGTGGTCGAAGGGCTCCTCCTCGGTCCAGGCCCGGGTGAGCACGGTCAGGTAGTCGTCCGTGCGGGCGTAGCGCTCGTCCTTGGAGAGGTAGTCGCCGTCGCGGCGCTGCTCGGCGTCGTGGCCGCCGGTGATGATGTGCACGGCCACCCGGCCGCCGGAGAACTGGTCCAGGGTGGCGAAGGTGCGGGCGGCCACCGTCGGGGCGATGAAGCCGGGGCGGTGGGCGATCAGCAGGCCGAGCCGCTCGGTGTTCGCGGCGGCGTACGCGGCGACCTGGTTGGGATCGGGGCTGGCGGAGGAGTGGGCGACCAGGATCCGGTCGAAGCCGGCCTCCTCGTGGGCCCGGGCGAACCGGCGGGTGTAGTCCGGGTCGACCACCGGGCCGTGGGCCGGGCGGGTCTCCGAGACGTCGTGGGTGGAGATCATGCCGATGAACTCGACGGACATGGCGGACTGCCTTTCGGGGCGGCGGGGCGGTGGGGTGGTCGGAGGGGGCGTCAGAGGGAGGCGGGGAAGGGGCGGAGCAGGGCGGCCCGGCCCCGGGCGAGCAGGACGGTGTCGTCCTGCGGGGTGTGCACCCGGCTGCAGAGCACGTCGCGCAGGTGGCGCTGGAGCGGGTGACGGCGGGTCAGGCCGGGGTTGCCGGTGAGGGCGACGGCGCGCTGTACGGAGTCGACGGCGGCCCGGGTGGCGAGCAGTTTGGCGCCGGGGCCCTCCTCGGCGGCCCGCGGGTCGCCCAGGTCCACCGACTCGGCCAGGGCGGTCACCAGCCGTTCCGCTCCGGTGAGTTCGACCTCGATGCCGCCGAGTTCGCTCTGGAACCGGGGGAGGGTGGCGAGCGGGGCGCCGAGGGCGGTCGGGGTGCGCTCGTGCAGGAAGCCGGTGAGCCAGGACTGCGCGGCCCGGGCCACGCCCAGGTAGAGGGCGGCCAGGCCGAGCGAGTTCCAGGCGCCGCCGAGGGCGTCCCGGCCGCCCGCCGGGTCGGGGACGGTCAGCCGGGCGGTGTGGTCGAGCGGGACGCGCACCGCGTCGAACAGCAGGTCGTCGCTGCGGCTGGCCCGCAGCCCGAGGTGGTCCCAGGTCGGCTCGACGGTGATCCCGGGGCGGTCGGCCCGGACCAGGAAGGAGCCGACCCGGGGCTCGGCCTCCTCGGTGCGCGCCCAGACCAGCAGCCAGCGCAGTGCGGGGGCGCCGGTCGAGTAGATCTTGCGGCCGGTCAACTCCCAGGCGTCGCCCACCCGCCGGGCCACCGTGGCCGGCAGACCGCCGCGGACCGGGGTGCCGAGTTCGGGCTCCACCCGGACGTGGTTGACCAGGGTCGGGCGGACGGCGGACTCGGCCAGCAGTTCGGCCAACGGCCCGGTGGGCCAGTGCGGTTCGCGGGCCTCGGCGGCGTGGGTGAACAGGGTCATCGCGGTGACCAGGGCCACCGCCGGATCACCGGCCCCCAGCGCGTGCAGGATGCGGACGGTGTCGGCCAGGGCGCCGCCGGGTCCGCCGTGGCGGGTGGCCACGGTGGCGGTCAACAGGCCTGCCTCGTGCGCGAGTTGGATCCCCTCGTACGGGAAGGAGGCGTCCTGGTCGTGCTCGGCGGCCCGGGCCGCCAGGGCGGTGGTGAGCTCGGGCAGCCGGTCGAGTTCGGGCGGACGGAGTGCGGGCATGGGGTGGGCTCCGGGAGCGGGAGGGGTCAACGGGGAAGCCGGGTGCGCCAGTCGGGGGAGTGGTGGCAGGCGACGGAGTGGTCCTCGGCCACCGGCTGCGGTGCGGGGAGCTCGGCGCAGGCCCGGTCGGCGAACGGGCAGCGGTGGGCGAAGGTGCAGGCCGCCGGGCCGGTGATCCCCGGTCCGGGCCCGCGCAGCAGGGCCAGGGCGGCCCGGCGCGACGGGTCCAGGCTCGGCGAGGCGGCGCCCAGCAGGGCGCCGTACGGGTGCGCGGGCCGCTCCAACACCGCCTGGGCGGGGCCCTGTTCGACGATCCGCCCGCGGTAGAGCACGGCGATCCGGTCGGCGATCCCGGAGAGCGAGTCCAGGTCGTGCGAGATCACCACCACGGCCAGGTCCAGCTCGCGGCGGAGCCGGTCCAGCAGGCGCAGCACGTGGTTGCGGTTGGAGGCGTCCAGGGCGCTGACCGGCTCGTCCGCGAGCAGCAGCCGCGGCCGGCCGACGATCGCCCGGGCCACCGAGACCCGCTGCCGCTGTCCGCCGGACAGCCGGCCCGGCGTGCGGTCGGCCAACGCGGCGTCCAGGCCGACCAGTTCGAGCGCCTCGCGGACCCGGCCGTCCCGTTCGGTCCGCGGCACGCCGGCCACCGCGAGCGGTTCGCCGACCAGCCGGGCCACCGTCAGGTCCGGGTCCAGCGAGCGCAGCGGGTCCTGGAACAGGTACTGCACCGCGCCGGACCGGCGGACCGCCCGCAGTTCGCGGCCGCGCAGTGCGCCGAGCTCGCGCCCGTCCACGGTGATCCGCCCGGCGGTGACCGGGGCCAGGCCGACCACCGCCTTGGCGAGCGTGGTCTTGCCGGAGCCGGTCTCGCCGATCAGCCCGAGCACCTCGCCCGTGTGCGCCTCCAGGTCCACCCCGGCGAGCACCGGGGTGCGGCCGTAGCCGACCGAGAGGCCGCTGATCCGCAGGGCCGGAGCGGTCCGGGTGGCGGTGCTCATACGGTGGCCTCCGTCCGAAGTCCGTTTTCCTGCTGGGTGGTTGACGTCCCGCCGAGGGCGAGGTCGGCGGCCCGGACGCAGCGCACCCGCCGGTCGGCGCCGGCCGGGGCGAGGGCGACGTCCGCCGCGGTGCAGGCCGCAGTGGCGTACGCGCAGCGGGCGGCGAAGCGGCAGCCGGGGCCGCCGGCGCCGGGCTCGGGCGGGCGGCCCGGGATGACGGCCAGTTCGCGCCGGTCGCGGCGGCCGAGCGAGGCGACCCGCAGCAGCGCCTCGGTGTACGGGTGGGCGGGTGCGGCGACCACCTCGGCGGTGGGGCCCTCCTCGACGATCTCCCCGGCGTAGAACACCAGGATCCGGTCGCAGACCTCGGCCACCACCGCCAGGTCGTGGCTGACCAGCAGCAGGGCCAGCCCGCGCTCCCGGCGCAGCCGGTCGAGCAGGTCCAGCACCTCGGCCTGGACCACCGTGTCCAGCGCGGTGGTCGCCTCGTCGGCCACCAGCAGGCCCGGGTCCTCGGCGACCGCGACGGCGATCAGGACGCGCTGCAGCATGCCGCCGGAGAGCTCGTGCGGGTAGCTGTCGTGGACGGTCTGGGGATCGCGCAGGCCGACCGCCTCGAACAGCTCCACCGCCCGGCGGCGGGCCTCCGCCCGGCTGAGGCCGAGCCGGGTGCGCAGCGGCTCGCCGAGCTGGCGGCCCACGGTGAGCGCGGGGTTGAGGTAGGAGCCCGGGTCCTGGAAGACCGCGCCCAGGCGGTCGCCGCGCAGCCGCTGCCACTGACGGTCGCTCAGGCCGGTCAGTTCGACCGCCGGCGAGCCGCCGTCGGGGGAGGGCCCGAGGGCGATCCGTCCGGCCGCGACCTCCACCCCGGGGGCGAGCAGGCCGAGCACCGAGCGGCAGGTCAGGGTCTTCCCGCTGCCGGACTCGCCGACCAGGCCGACGGCCTCGCCGGGGCGGACGGTGAAGGAGACGTCCCGGACGGCCTCGGTGCGGCCGTGCCCCACCGTCACGTGCAGGCCCTCGACGCGCAGCGCCTCGCCCGTCGGCGGAGCGTCAACCGCCGCCCGCACCACAGGAGTCGGCCGCCGACGGGAGGGCTTCGGCCCGGTGTGGTCGGTGTCGGCCAGCACGTCGGCGAGCAGGTTGAGCGCCCCGATGGTGAGCACGATCAGGGTGGCCGGCACGGCCGGGGCCCAGGGCTGCTGGGCCAGGTAGCCGAGGTCACCGGCCAGCATGCCGCCCCAGGTCGGGGCGGGCGGCTGGACGCCGATGCCGAGGAAGGTCAGCGAGGAGACCGCCAGCAGGCTGGTGGCCAGCGCGTGCGCGGTGGTCACGGCCACTGTCGGCAGTACCTTGCGCCAGGTGTGCACCCGCAGGATCCAGGCCCGGGAGGCGCCCATCAGTTCGGCTGCGGCCACGTACTGGGCGCGGTCCAGGCCGAGCGCGGCGGCGCGCACCACCCGGAAGAACAGCGGGGAGAGCAGCACGCCGAGCGCGACCATCGCCTGGTGCAGGCCGTTGCCGAGCAGGCCGACGGCGGCGATCGCGAACAGCGTGAACGGCAGGGTCATCAGCGAGTCCACCGCCCGCAGCGCCAGCCACGTCCCGGCGGTGCCGAAGCGGACCGAGAGCAGCCCGGGCACCACCCCGAGCAGGGCGGCCACCGCGACCGCCTCGACGGCGGCCAGCACCGAGAGGCCGGTGCCGGCCAGCAGCCGGCTGAGCACGTCCCGGCCGAGGTAGTCGGTGCCCAGCAGGTGGCCGGCCCCGGGGCCGCGCAGGGCGGCGGCGGTGTCCTGGGCCAGCGGGTCGTGCGGGGCGAGTGTCCCGCCGAACAGCGCCAGCAGCAGGACGGCGGCCAGTACCGCCAGTGCCGCGCGGGCGACAGGCACCCGCAGCGCGCTCACCGGGCACCCCCGCCGGCGGGGCGGCGGGCCGCCGGGTTGAGCACGTACAGCAGGGCGTCCACCGTGAGGTTGGCGACCAGCACCACCGCGACGGTGACCAGCAGGGTGCCCTGGATCACCGGCACGTCGTGCTGTTCGGCCGCCCGGAGCGAGAGTTGGGCGATCCCGGGCAGGTTGAAGATCCGCTCGGTCACCACGGCGCCGCCGATCAGCACCGGCACGCTCATGCCCAGCACGGTGACGGCGGGCCCGGCCGCGTTGCGCAGCGCGTGTCCGAGCAGCACCCGGCGGCCGGACAGGCCGCGCATCACCGCGCCGGTGGCGTAGTTGCGGCGCAGCTCGGCCACCAGCGAGGTGCGCAGCTGCCGGGCGATCCCGGCGGCCGCGTCCAGGCTGAGCGCCAGCGCGGGCAGGACGGCGAACCGCAGCCACTCGCCCGAGTCCTGACCGAACGGCACGTAGCCGCCCGAGGGGAGCAGCCGCAGCTGGACGGCGACCAGGGTGATCAGACCGATGGCGACCACGAAGGCGGGCAGGGTGCCCAGCAGGGTGCAGACGGCGGTGACCGCCCGGTCCACCCGGCCGCCGTGGTCCAGCGCCGCCGCGATCCCGGCCGCGCCGCCCAGCAGCACGGCCAGCAGCAGGGCCAGCCCGGCGATCGAGAGGTCCACCGGCAGCGCGGTGGCGATCGAGTCGGCCACCGGCACGGTGGTGAACCAGGAGACCCCGAGGTCCCCGCCGAGCGCGTGCAGCAGCCAACTGCCGTACTGCACCGGCAGCGGACGGTCCAGGCCGAAGGCGTGGTCCAGCCGGGCGATGTCGGCCGGGGTGGCGGTCTCGCCGAGCACGGCGGCGGCCGGGTTGGCGTCGGAGACCGCGCCGAGGCCGAAGGTGAGCAGCGAGGAGATCAGGAAGACGGTGGCGGTGCCCGCCAGCACCCGCCCGAGCGGACGCGGTGCCCGGGCCGCCCGGCGGAGCAGGGGCGGTGCCCAACCCGCCTTCCGCGGAAGGACGGTGGTGCTCATGACGCGGTCACCCCCTCGAAACGTTGGACCACGGTGAAGGACGGGATCGGCGAGACCGACTTCCGCCGGGCCAGCAGGCGCGGGACGCTGTAGAGGAAGGTGTTGGGCATGGTCCGCACGGCCAGCGCGGTGGCGGCCTGCAGCACCTTCGGGTACTCGGGGGAGTCCAGCGGGGTGCGCGAGACCAGCTCGACCGCCGCCGTCAGCTCCGGCGGGGTGCGCCGCCCCGGGTTCATCAACCCCTGCTCGCCGAACAGCACCTGGAAGGCCTGGGCGGCCGAGTCGCGGCCCGCGAACTGGTCGCTGGCCAGTGCCTTGGAGTGCTGGATGTACATGATCTGGGTGGCCTGGGCGGCCGGGATCACGTCGATCGAGGCCCGGATGCCGACCTCCTTGAGCTGGGCCTGCAACTGCTCGGGCAGGCCCTGCGCGACGGTGGTGGTCAGCGCCAGGTCGACCCCGTTCGGGAAGCCGGCCTCGGCCAGCAGGGTGCGCGCCTTGGCCGGGTCGTACCTGAACGCGTCCGCGAGCGCGGGGTCGTGGCCGACGTAACCCTTCGGGAAGGGCTGGTAGTTGACCTCGCCGTGGCCGAACAGCTGGGTCTTCACCAGGGCCTCGCGGTCGATCGCGTACTTGAGCGCCTCGACCACCTTGGGGTTGTCGAACGGTGCCTTCTCGACGTTGACGTCCAGCACCGCGACCACCAGCGACGGGATCTCCTGCACCTCCAGTCCGGCCGCCTTGGCGGCGGCCACCTGGCTGCCCGGGATCTGCGCCACGTCGAACTGCCCGGACTGCAGCCCGGCGACCACGGTGGTCGCGTCGGGCAGCGGGTGCAGCTCGAAGTTCTCCAGCCGGATCGCGGCGGCGTCCCAGTAGGACGGGTTGCGCCTGAGCACCGCCTTGGCGTTCTGGGTGTACGAGACCAGGGAGAACGGGCCGGAGCCGGCCGGCTTGGTGGCCAGCGCGGCGGCGTCCGCCTCGAAGGCGGCCGGGTTGACCACCATGCCGGTCTTGCCGGCCAGCAGGTTGGGGATCTGGTAGTCGGGCTTCGCGAGTTGGAGCACCACGGTCTGCGGATCGGGGGCGGTGATCTCCTTGACGCTCGCCAACTGCGGGGCCACCAGCGACTTCGGGGCGGTCCGGCCGCGGTCCAGGCTCTTCTTCACGGCGGTGGCGTCCAGCGGGGCGCCGTCCGAGAAGGTCAGGCCGGGGCGGAGCTTGAAGGTCACCGAGCCGCCGTCCGGGCTGTACGACCAGGAGGCGGCGAGCGCGGGTACGGCGTCGCCCTTCTCGTCCAGCTTGGTCAGACCCGCGTACACCAGCGACAGCCCGTGCACGTCCCAGCCGGCCGAGGAGAACACCGGGTCCCACGAAGTCGGCAGTGCCCAGCCCCACTTGAGGGTGCCGCCCGCCGCGCCACCGCCACTGCCGGCCCCGGCCTGCCCGGCGTCGCCGCAGGCGGCGAGGGCCAGCGAGGCGCCGAGGCCGAGGCCCAGGCCGAGCAGGGAGCGTCTGCCGAGCAGCGGGCGGGGGGCGGAGGAGCTGGTCATGACGGATCGTCACCTTTCGTGGTGGGCACGGGGGAGGCGCGCGTCGGGACACGGCGCGGCGGGGCGCGGTGGACGCGGTGAAGGGGGTGAAGGGGGCGTACCGAAGGGGGTGCGACGGGAGTGTGACGGGGCGGAGCGCGAGGGCGCTACGGGCGGGGCCCGGTCAACAACAGGGCCCGGCGGGCGGCTGGGGAAGCCGCGGCTGCATCGGGTTCATGGCCTCATCCTGGCCAGCCGCGCGACGCGCTGTCAATGGACACCAAAAGGTGTCTGATTACTCCCAGGCTGCTGCAACGCCCCCTCAACACGCCGTTCACAGAGGGACGTTGAGTCGGGCACGGACGGCCGGGGCCCCGCCGCCGCCGGACGGCGGAGCGCTGCGCCGGACCACGGGAACGTGACGTCTCAGTGTCGCGCGGCGACCTCGGCCAGGGCCGTGCGGTACTCCTCGGCCGGGCGCCAGCCCGGCACCACCCGGCGCCCGGCGGGGCCGCTGAACACCAGCGTGGGCAGCGCGTAGCGGTGGCCGTCCTCGGTCTCCTTGGCCCCGCCCGGGTGCGGGCCCGTGCCGCGCAGCCCGATCACCTCGGGGGCGGGCCGCCGCGCCTCGGCGCGGTCCCGGGCCACCCGGGCCCGTACCCGCGGCCCGGCGGCCTCGGCCAGCAGCCGGGCCAGGTCCAGCCCCGGTGCCCCGGCCAGTGCGGCGGCCACCCGCCGCTCGGTGTCGGCCGGTTCGCCCCGGAGGAAGGCGCTCTCCCGCAGCCGCCGCAGCACCTCCTCGGCCACCGCCGGCCCCTGGGCCTCCGCCGCGGCCGCCGCCAGCGCGGACGGCCAGCTGCTCGCCGCCACCCACCGCAGTTCGGCGGCGTGCGGGGCTCCGGTGTGCCCGGCGACCTCGGCCACGTAGCGGCTGAACCAGGCCGCCTCGGCCGCCGGATCGGGCGCCGGCTCCTCGTCCTCGTCGAAGAGGATCGCGAACACCCGCCGGTGCTCCACCGCCCCGCCCCACTCGCGCCGCAGCTCCCGCAGCCGGGGCTCGGCGCCCCAGGACCACGGGCACATCGGATCGGTGAACTCGGCGACCTCCACCGAGCCCGGGGGCGGGGGCGGCGTCATACCGGCGTCACCTGCCGGGCCCGGTCGACCAGGTGGGCCACCGTGGTGCCGGTCAGGATCTCCACGGCGCGGTCCTCCACGCTGCGCCAGACGGCGGGCAGCCCGTGGGCCGGGCCCGGGTAGTCCAGGCCCGCCAACGGCTCCCCGCGCAGGGTGATCACCTCGCCGTCCACCGCGCGCACCACGTCGAGCAGACTGATCCGGTCGGCGGCCCGGGCCAGCCAGTAGCCGCCCTCGCAGCCGCGCTGGCTGCGCACCAGACCGGCCCGGCGCAGCTCGCCCACCACGGACTTGAGGAAGCGGAACGGGATGCCCTGGGCGTCGGCTATGGCCTCGCAGGTGAGCGGGCGGGACGTGTCGCAGGCGAGCTCGACCAGAGCGCGCGCGGCGTAGTCCGCCTTGGCGGAGATATGCATGGGGCGAGTATCCCCCGGCCGGGTGGATGCTCAAGTCCCTTGTCAGGTGCGGGGCGTGGCGGCGGGCCGGAAAGGACACCTCTTGACATCCTTTCGCCGGCGGGCCTAGCGTCCGAACCCGGCCGGGCTTCTCCGCCGGGCGCCGCACACCGCGCGCCCCGGGCCCGTCGCCGCTGCCTGCCGCGTGCCCGCGTGCCCTTGTCCACCGCCCCGTCCCGAGGAGCTGCCATGTCCACCGCCCACCTGCCGGACCGTCAGAGCCGGGCCGCCGGGCCGACGACCGTGGCCGGCACCGGCTTCCACCCGCACCTGCACGAGGGCGAGCCGGTCCCGGCCGGCGGGCTGCGGGCCCGGCTGCACCACGTGAAGGCCGGGGAGCTGGACGGCGACACCGCGCAGACCGGCGGCATGCGGCGGTTCGCGGCGGTCAGCGGCAGGACGGTCGGCTCGGAGAAGCTCTGGATGGGGCAGACCCACGTCGCCCCGTCCACCTCCTCCTCCGACCACCACCACGGCGACTCGGAGACCGCGATCCACGTGGTCAGCGGCCACCCCGAGTTCGTCTTCGTCGACGACTCCTCCGGAACCCCCGAGGAGATCCGGCTGAAGACCGGCCCGGGCGACTACATCTTCGTGCCCCCGTTCGTCCCGCACCGCGAGGAGAACCCGGATCCGGAGGAGGAGGCCGTGGTGGTGATCGCCCGCAGCACCCAGGAGGCCATCGTGGTCAACCTCCCGGGCCTGTACGCGCTCGGTGCCGAGCCGCAGGAGTAGCGTCCTTCCCCCGCGCGGGGGAGGCGTGGGCCGTCCCCGGGGGCGACGCGGGGGAGCGGGTCTGCGCGGGATCGTCGTGGTGGCGCACAGGGGGTGCGCCGCCGCGAGGAGATGAGGGACCGTCATGCGCAAGGTACTTCCGGTGATCGCCCTGGCCGCCTGCCTGCTGGCCACCGTCGCGCCGGTGGCGACGGCCGCGCCGGTGGCGACGGCCGCGCCGGTGGCGACGGCCGCGCCGGTGGCGACGGCCGTACCGCACGGCGCCGGGTGGGCCTCGGCCTTCGAGCCGGTGGCCGGGGCGCACGCCGCCGGTCCGCTGCGGCTGCTGGGCCGTGCCCGGCTGGACGTGCACGGGCCGGTGGCCACCCAGCCGGACTGGGTGGACCTGGCGATCGACGCCCGCGCGGTACGGCGGCCCGGCGGCGGCGAGCCGGTGCGGGCCGAGGGCCGGGTGGTCATGAAGCACACGTTCCTGAACGCGGACGGCGGCTTCGAGGGGTCCGTCGAGTTCACCGCCGCGGTCGACTGCCTGACCCTGGCGGGCCCGGCCGACGCCGCGTTCCCGGTGCTCACCGGGCGGGTGGAGAAGACCGTCTTCACCTTCCCGCCCGGGCAGCCCGCGCAGCCGGCCCGCCCGGACTGGCACCCGGAGACCTCCTTCGCCTTCCGCACGGACGCCGACGGCCACCCGAGGGTGGCCTGGGCCCTCCCGCCCTACGACGATCCGACGGCGCCGCCGAAGGCGTTCCGCTGCGAGGCGCCCGGGCCGGATGCCGGACCGGAGTTCTACAAGCTCGGCGGCGGCTTCGCGCTGCGGCGCTGACCGTCGGTCAGGTCAGGGCGCCGGGTGGAGGACCTTCGGCAGGTGGGGGAGGGTGAAGCCGAAGCGTTCGTCGTAGGCGGCCAGGGTCTCCGCCTCGGTCAGCTCCTCGACGGTGCGGGTGCCGTCCGCCGTGGTGCGGATCAGCCGGGTGCCGCTGAGGCTCAGCCGGCCGTCCGCGAGCTGGCGGGAGCAGACCGTCGAGCGGGTGAAGTGCGAGCCCGGCGAGGTGGTGTGCCACCAGCAGGTGGGGACGAAGTCGGCCAGCTCGCGGGGTCGGAGCTCCAGCCGGTACTGCGCCTCGCCGTCCTGGGAGACCACCAGGTCCTCGCCGTCCGGGCGGACGGTGAAGCTCCCCGAGGGGTCCTGCTGAGGGTCGGTCAGGTCCAGCCGCAACGGCTCGCGGGCGAAGCTGCCGAAGCCGACGTCGGCCAGCCAGGGCTCGTCCAGGTCCACCCGCAGCGCGAGGTGGTCGAACGGGATGCCGAGCCGGTCCGGCGCGGCGTACACCCGGGCCGCAAGCAAGGTCACCCGGAAGCCCAGGGCACGGAGCAACTCGGCGAACAGGCCGTTGAGTTCGTAGCAGAAGCCGCCGCGCCGCCGGTCCACCACCTTGGCCAGCAGGGCGGCGGGCTCCAGCACCACGGGCTCGCCGAGGTGGATGGAGAGGTTCTCGAACGGGACCGCGAGCAGGTGGGCGCGGTGCAGCGCGGCCAGTGCCGCGTGGTCCGGCCGGTCCGGGCGGGTGGCGCCGATCCGGGACAGGTAGGCGTCCACCTGGGCGGGCGTGAGGGCGGGAGGTGTCTGTTCCACCCGGCCCATTCCACTCCGCCGCCCGGCCCGGCGCAAGATCGCTGACGGGCGGCGGCTGACGACGGGTCAGCCGCCGCCCCTCGGGTGCGCGGTCAGCGCGGGGACTTGGCCCGCTCGACCTGCTGGGTGCCGGAGCGGGTCCGGTAGCCGCGGGCCCAGCGGCTGGTGGCGTCCTTCCTCGTGCGGTCGGAGAGCACGTAGTAGTCCATCTGGACCGCCTCCGGGGTGACGTCCAGGACGCCGTAGCCGTGCGAGTCGAGGTCCACCCACTTGACGTGCGGGTTGGCCGCCTGGATCGCGGCGGCGGCGACCAGCGAGACGGTCTGCGGGGCGACCTTCAGGAAGTCGTCGATGTTGTCCGAGGTGACCGAGGTGACGGTGAACTCGGTGGCCGCGCTGCCCGAGAACGGGTAGGTGGCCGCCTCGTGCGGCACGTCGGAGGCCCAGGCCGAGTGGATGTCGCCGGTCAGGAAGACCGTGTTGCGGATGCCCCGGTCCTTCAGGTGGCCGAGCAGCTCGCGCCGGTCGTGGGTGTAGCCGTCCCACTGGTCCGGGTTGACGGCCAGGCCCTCGGCGGGCAGGCCGAGCAGCTGGGCCAGCGGGCGCAGCAGGTAGCCGGGCAGCGAGAGGAAGGCGACCGGCGAGATCATCACCGAGTTGCCGACCAGCCGCCAGGTGGTGTCCGAGGCGGAGAGGCCCGCCTTCAGCCAGTCCAGCTGGGCCCGGCCGGTGATGGTGCGGTCCGGGCTGTCCACCCCGGAGGTGGCCGCCTTGGCCTGCTCGGAGCGGAAGGAGCGCAGGTCCAGCAGCGAGAGGTCGGCCAGCTTGCCGTAGCGCAGCCGGCGGTAGGTGGTTCCGGCGATCGAGGGGCGGACGGGCATCCACTCGAAGTAGGCCTGCTTGGCCGCCGCGACCCGGTCGGCCCAGCTGCCCTCGGTGCCCGGGGTGTGGTTCTCGGCACCGCCGGCCCAGGCGTCGTTGGCCACCTCGTGGTCGTCCCAGATGGCGATGGTGGGGACGGTGGCGTGCAGCGCCTGGAGGTCCGGGTCGGTCTTGTAACGGCCGTGCCGGGTGCGGTAGTCGGAGAGGTTCAGGATCTCGTGGGCGGGCGCGTGCGGGCGCACCACGCTGCCCCGGGCGGCGAACTGGCCGGTGCCGTACTCGTAGATGTAGTCGCCGAGGAAGAGGAAGGCGTCCAGGTCGCCGCGGGCCGCCAGGTGGCGGTAGGCGGAGAAGTAGCCGGCCTCCCAGTTGGCGCAGCTGGCGACACCGAAGCGCAGGTGCGCGGTGGCGGCGTCGGTGGCCGGGGTGGTGGCGGTGCGGCCGACCGGGGAGGTGACGCCCTCGGCGGTGAAGCGGAACCAGTAGCGGGTCGCCGGGCGCAGGCCGCGCACGTCCACCTTGATCGTGTGGTCGGTGGCGGCGGTGGTGGTGACGGTGCCGGAGGCTGCCACGGCGGTGAAGCCCTGGTCCTCCGCGAGCTGCCAACTCACCTGGGTGTCGGGCCCCTTGAGCGAGCCGGGCAGGGCCTCGGGGATCGGGGTGACGCGGGTCCAGAGCAGCACGCCGTCCGGCAGCGGGTCGCCGGAGGCGACGCCGTGCAGGAACTGCGGCGCGGAGGCGGCGGTGGCCGTGGTGGCCGCGGCCAGCGGGAGGGCGGCGGCGCCGGCGGTCAGCGCGGCAGCCTGGAGGACCCGGCGGCGACGCGGCCGGGCGGAGGACAGGGCATCTGTGGGCTCAGTCACGTCCGACAAGGCTACTGAGCGGTAAGTACTTGTCCAGGGGTCGCGCTGACTGTTCGTCGGTCCTTCACCGGAGCGTGGGACGGCACGGTCCGTCGGTGGCGTGGGCGATGATGGAGCGTTAGTCCCGAACATCCGAGGTGAGGACCCCGTCGTGGCCCAGATCGTCCTGTTCCACTCCGTCTACGGCCTGCGGCCGGCCGTGCACCGGGCCGCCGAGCGGCTCCGGGCCGCCGGGCACGAGGTGCACACCCCCGACTTCTTCGAGGGCCGCACCTTCGAGGACGTCGAGGAGGCCATGGCGTACAAGGAGGAGCTGGGCAGCGAGGAGCTGCTGCGCCGCGCCGTGACGGCCGTCGCCCCGCTGCTCGTCCCGGACGCGCGTCTGGTCTACGCCGGGTACTCGCTCGGTGCCGCGCTCGCGCAGAACCTCGCGCTGGCCGACGAGAAGGCCCTCGGCCTGCTCCTGCTGCACGGCACCTCCGACATCCGCGAGGACGCCGCCACCTCCCTCCCGGTGCAGCTGCACGTCGCCGAGCCCGACGCCTTCGAGCCCGAGGACTGGCTGAACGCCTGGTACCTCAACATGACCAAGGCCGGGGCCGACGTCGAGATCCACCGCTACCGGGGCGCGGGCCACCTCTACACCGACGCCGAGCTGCCCGACTACGACGCCGAGGCCGCCGAGCGGACCTGGGCCGTGGCACTGGACTTCCTGGCCGAGCTGGACGCCGAGGCCGCGGCCTGACGGGCCGTCAGGGCACCCGCTTCCAGACGCTGAAGCCCTCGGCGGAGTAGAGCCGCTCGTACCCGGCGGCCGCGCCCAGCGCGGCCGCCGTCGGGCCCGGCCAGACCGAGGCGTCGTCGGCGACCAGCCACTCCGGTACCGGCCGGCCCGCCGCGAAGGCTCCCGGGGTGAGCAGGTAGACGGTGGCCCGGTCGGTCAGGTGCGGGGCCATGCTGTTGGAGGCGGCGACCACCGCGCCGTCCGGCACCAGGGCCAGCGCCGCGCCGCCGGCCGCCGCCCGCGGCGAGGCGGTCCAGAACGAGGGCGTGCCCGCCCTGGCCAGCAGCAGCGGTCCGAACGGGGCCGTGGTGACGGTCACCAGGGCCGCGACCGCGAGCAGCGCGGCGGGCAGCACGGTGGCGGTCCGCCGGTGCGCCCGGAGCCGGGACAGGGTGTCCACCAGGGCCAGGAAGACCACCGGCATCAGCACCGCCGAGTAGTGGTGCGAGGTGCCCCAGTAGACCGTGTTCCCCGAGGCGAACCGCCAGGCCAGGGTGGGCAGGGCGACCAGCAGCAGCGGGCTGCGCACGGCGAGCAGGCCGGTCGGCAGCAGCAGCATCAGCACGGTGTTCGCCTTGGTGTCCAGCCCCTGGAACAGCCCGAAGGTGCCGGAGGCGGAGTCCAGGTAGCCGTACCCGCCGCTCGGGCTGAAGGCCGGCAGTACCACCAGCAGCACCAGCGCCATGGCCAGCGGCCCGCCCACGCAGAGCAGCAGCCCGGCCCGCAGGTGACGGCGGATCAGCAGCACGCCGATCGCCGCCACGGTGAGCCCCATGTCCTCCTTCACCAGCAGCAGCGCCGCCCCCCACCAGGCGCAGGCGGTCCACCGCCCGTCCAGCCAGGCGGCCAGCGAGAGCGCCAACAGCGGCACGGCGAAGGCGACTTCGTGGAAGTCGAAGCCGATCAGCGACTGCAGGCCCCAGGCGCCGGCGTAGGCCACCCCGAGGGCCGGGGCGCCCCGGAGACCCCTGCGGGCCGCGCAGCCGGTCACCACACCGGCGGAGAGCGCCACCAGCGCGGCCTGCACCACCAGCAGCAGCTCCACCCGCGGCACCAGCGCGTACAGCGGGCCGAGCAGCGCCAGCACCGGGTGGAAGTGGTCGCCGAGCAGCGGAAAGGCCGTCAGGCCCGGTGCGCCCTCGCTGCGCAGCTCCGAGGCCGGCCACTGCCCGGCCGCGTAGTGGCGCACCGCCTGGCCGAAGATGCCCAGGTCGTACCCGGTGGTCTCGAAGCGGGCGTGCAGCCGCAGCGCCACCGCCGCGTACACCGCGAAGACCCCGGCCCCGACCGCCCACGGGCCGGCGTTCCGCCGCCGGCGCGGCGGGGCCGGCCTCAGCGGCGCGGTGGTGGGGGCGGGGGCGGTGGCCGTCGTCATCGGGGCGCTCTCCGGTGGTTCGGGTGCGGTCGGGAGGCCCCGAGGCTCACACCGCGCCGCTGAAGCCTCGCTGAAGGACCCTGAAGATCGCTTCAGGGAGCCCTGCCGATGGTGTGGATACTGAGCGGATGCGCTTGCTGGTGATCGAGGACGAGGTACGGCTGGCCGAGGCCCTGCGCCGGGGGCTGACCGCCGCCGGGTACGCCGTGGACGTGGAGCACGACGGGCGGGACGGCCTCTGGGCCGCGTCCGAGCGCCCGTACGCGGCGATCGTGCTCGACGTGATGCTGCCCGGCCTGAACGGCTACCGGGTCTGCGACCGGCTGCGCCGGGCCGGCGTGGAGACCCCGATCCTGATGCTCACCGCCAAGAACGGCGAGTACGACGAGGCCGAGGCGCTGGACACCGGCGCCGACGACTACCTGGCCAAGCCCTTCTCCTACGTGGTGCTGGAGGCCAGACTGCGCGCGCTGCTGCGCAGGGGCGGCGCGGCCAAGGGCCGGACGGTGCTGCGGGTCGACGACCTCTGGCTCGACCCGGCGGCGCGGACCTGCGGCCGGGGCGAGGAGCGGATCGAGCTGACGGCCAAGGAGTTCGCGGTGCTGGAGTGCCTGGCGCAGCGGGTGGACGAGGTGGTCCCGAAGATCGAGGTGGTCGACCAGGTCTGGGACGCCAACTACGAGGGGGACCTCAACATCGTGGAGGTGTACGTGAGTTCGCTGCGCAGGAAGATCGACGCACCGTTCGGCCGGGAGACCATCACCACCGTGCGCGGAGTCGGCTACCGGCTGGTCGGCCGTGCGGCCTAGCGCGGCGGCCTGGGCCCGGGGGCACCGGGAGGTGGTCGCCGCACTGGCCACCGGGGCGGCGGCGGCCGGGTTCGTGCTGCTGGCGGTGGCCCCGACGGCCCTCAAGGGCGACCTGCGGCCGCCGGAGGGCATGGCGGAACTGCGCGCCGTGAACCACTTCGACCCGCTGCTCGGGCCGGTCGGCCTGCCCGGGCCGCTGCTGATGGGCGTCCTGGTCGCGGGGGTGGCCTGGGTCGCCGCCCGCTGGGCGGCCCCGGCGCGCGGCCCGCAGGCCGCGCTGCTGTCCGGGGCCGCGGCCGCCCTGCTGCTCTGGGGTGACCTCCGCTGGCTGACCGCCTACGACTCGCTCTACCCGTTCGTGGTCGAGGCGGTGGCCGAGTGGGGACCGCGGGCCGCCGCTCCGCAGTTCGGCGTGGTGGTCGCCCTGGTGACGCGCTTCGCCCTGGCGCCGCTCGGCCGGGACGCGCCGATGCGGGCCCGCTCGGCGATGCTCGCCGCGGCCGCCGCCATGGTGCCGATGGCCGTCGTCTCGCCGGTGCTGTGGAACCTGGACCTCCAGTTCACGGGCGTCGGGTACGAGACCTTCAGGATCTACTGGATGGCGGAGGTCGGGATGCCCACCATCGCCCTGGTGGTGGGCACCACGGCCTGGCTGACCGCGGGCCGGGCGCTGCGCCCGGTGGAGGCGATCCGGCGCGGGCTGGCCGAGCTGAGCGTCCGTTCGCTGGACCGGCGGGTGCCGGTGCCGCGCAGCGGGGACGAGCTGACCAAGCTGGCGGTCACCACCAACGAGATCCTGGACCGGCTGGAGCACTCGGCGGAGCTGCAGCGCCGGTTCGTCGGCGACGCCTCGCACGAGCTGCGCAGCCCGATCGCCAACCTCCGCGCCTCGCTGGAGGGTTCGCTCGCCCACCCGGCCGGGGTGCACTGGCCGCAGGTGGTGCGGGAGGCGGTCGGCGACATCGAGCGGCTGCAGCGGCTCACCGACGACCTGCTGCTGCTCAACCGCCTGGACAGCGGCCCCGGCGCGCCGGCGGGTCGGTCGGCGGGCGGGCCGGTGGACCTGACCGGGCTCGTGCTGGACCTGGTCGAGGAGTACCGGCACCTGCCCCGCGCCGCCCGCCTGCGGATCAGCTCGGAGACCGACGGGCGGGCCGAAGTGGTCGGCAGCGCCGTGCAGTTGGAGCGGCTGATGCGCAACCTGCTGGACAACGCCTGCCGCCACGCGGACCGCGCCGTCGCCGTCCGGCTGGCGGTCGAGGACGGCGCGGTCCGGCTGGAGGTGCGGGACGACGGACCCGGCATCCCGGAGGCGGACCGGGAGCGGGTCTTCGAGCGCTTCACCCGGCTCGACGACGCCCGCACCCGGGCGGTGGGTGGCTCGGGCCTCGGGCTGCCGATCGCCCGTGAGATCGCCACCGGCCACGGCGGCACCCTCGTGGTGGCCCCGGGGGAGGGCGGCGCGGTGCTCACCGTCCTTCTCCCGTCCGGGAGTTGATCCGCGAGGGGGCCGCGGCTCAGCCCAGGCCGGGGATCCGGCCGTTGCGGAACAGGTCGACGAAGATCTGGTGGTCCAGCCGGGCCCGGTCCCCGTAGGCGTGGGCGAACTCCACCAGCATGTCGGCGAAGGCCTCGCCCCGGCCGCCGATCGCGGCGTCGATGGCGTGCTCGGTGGAGAACGGCACCAGCCCGTGGCCGCTGGAGGAGACGTCGGCCGCCGCGTGCATCCCGGCGGTGGCCCGGCCCAGGTGGGTCACCACGTCGAGCAGGTCGGCCGCCTCGGTGAGGTCGCTCCAGTCCAGGTCCGAGGAGTACGGGGAGACCTCGGCGACCAGCATCCCCTGGCCCCGGAAGGTGGTCCAGCCCAGCCACGGGTCGCTGTGCGCCTGGAGCGCCCGCTGCGAGATGACGGTGCGGTGGCCCTCGTGGGTGAAGAACTCCCGGATCGCCGGGTCCGTCACGTGGCGCGAGACGGCCGGGGTCTGACCCTGCTTCAGGTAGATGATCACGTCGTTCTCGAGGGCGTCGGTGTGGCCCTCCAGCAGCACGTTGTACGAGGGCAGCCCGGCGCTGCCGATGCCGATGCCCCGGCGCCCCACCACGTCCTTCACCCGCAGCGCCTCCGGCCTGGTCCGGGTGGCCGGCGGCAGGGTGGCCAGGTACTGCTCGAAGGCGGCCAGCACCTCGCCCTTGGTCTCCTCGTCCAGCGGGATGGTGCCGCCGCCGGAGCGGAACCGGCGCTCGTAGCCGTCGATCACGGTGTCCTGCTCCAGCAGCGCCACCCGGGTCTGCAGCCGGGCCCGGCGCAGCGTCTCCAGCAGCGGGCCCTCGGCCGTGTCCAGGGTGTACGCCTCGGCCTGGTCGCCGGCGGCCAGCGCGCCGATCCGCGCCCGGTAGGCGTCGGCGAAGGCGCGCACCAGCTCGGAGATGGTCCGGTCGGAGAGCGCCTTGGCGTAGCCGAGCAGCGCCAGGCTGGCGGCGAGCCGCTGCACGTCCCAGGTGAAGGCGCCGACGTAGGCCTCGTCGAAGTCGTTGACGTTGAAGACCAGCCGGCCCTCGGAGTTGAGGTACGTGCCGAAGTTCTCCGCGTGCAGGTCGCCGTGGATCCAGACCCGGCTGGTCCGGGCGTCCAGGAACGGCGTGCCGTAGGCCTCGAACGGAGCCGTCGTCAGGTCCGCGTAGTACAGCCCGGCGGTGCCCCGGTAGAAGGCGAAGGCGGAGGCGGCCATCTTGCGGAACTTCACCCGGAACGCCGCCGGGTCCTCCGCCAGCAGCCCGCCGAAGGCGGTGTCGAACACCCGCAGGATGGTCTCGGCCCGCTCGGGTTCGCGCTGGGCGGCGTTCTGCTGCTGCGGCATGGCTCTCGGTGTCCTCTGCGGTGCGTCGCCTGGTCCTGATCGGGATGACGCCACAGTATGCGGACGGGTTCCCACGCGTCGGCCCCCGGCGGGTGACCGGGGGCCGACGTGGGGGTGAACGGGGGCGCGCCGTGGCGCCTACGCAGCGCCTGCACAGCGCCTACGCGGCGGCGAGCACCGGTGTGTCGGCGGCCAGCGCCTGCCGCAGCAGCGCCGTGCGGCCCTGCGGTCCGTCCGCGCCGAGCACGGCCGACAGGACGGCGATCCGGGCCTGACCGGCCCGCAGGGTGCCGGTCGGCACCGCGCCGGCGGCGACCAGGTCCACCGCGCCGCCGTGGGTGTAGATCTCGGCCACCGGGCCGGACTCCACCCGGGTGGTCAGCGCCACCAGCACGCCCGCCGCGGTGGCCTCGGCGACCGCCTCGACGAACTCGGGGGTGGCGTTGCCCGCACCGGTGGCGACCAGCACCACGCCCTGCGCGCCGGCCGCCAGCGCGGCCCGGAACAGCACCGGGTCGGCGTCCGAGTGGTGCATCACCAGGTCGATCCGGGGGGAGCTCGCCGGCAGCTCCGGCACCGCCAGCGGGGCGGGACGCCCGGGCTGACGGAGGATCACCGCGCTGCCGAAGCCGACGTCGCCCACCCGGTGGCCGGAGGGGTCGGCGAACGCGTCCGGCGCCAGGGTCCGCACCTTCACGGTGCCCCGGGCCGCGTGCACCTTGCCGTCGAAGGCCACCAGCACGCCCAGGCCGCGCACCGTGGCGGCGGTCAGCAGCGCGTCGTACAGGTTCCCCGGGCCGTCGCCGTCGGCCGTGCCCATCGGCAGCTGCGCGCCGGTGAACACCACCGGGCGCGGGTCGTCGTGGTGCAGGTCGAGCAGGAAGGCCGACTCCTCCAGGGTGTCGGTGCCGTGGGTGACCACGATGCCGTCCACGCCCGGGTCGGCCAGCACCTCGTGCACGGTGCGCAGCAGGGTCAGCTGGTGACGGGTGGTCAGCCGGGGGCTGTTCACGCTGAACAGGTCGACGACCTCGACCTCCACGCCCTCGGGCACGGCGGCGGTCTCCATGACCTCCGCGCCGTCCGCGTCGGCCGCGTACCCCGCTCCCTGCCAGCGGCTGGCGATGGTGCCACCGGTGCTGATCACGACGATCCGTGCCATGGCTGCCTCCTGGGCGTGGGTGCGCGGCGGGAAATGGGGAGCAGCCCGGACCCTGGCTGTTCGCCTGGGCCGGGCTGCCGTGTCGGTCTCCGCTGTGGCGGAACGCTCATCGCAAGAATAGGCGAATCGCCGCGCAATCGGATCGCCAATTCTTGCCCGACCTGACGTACAGCGGGGCATAGGATTGCGCCATGGACCGCATCGACCGTGACATCTTGCGCGAGCTCCAGCGCGACGGCAGGCTCAGCAACCAGGAGCTGGCCCAGCGGGTCGGCCTCACCCCCTCGCCCTGCCTGCGCCGGGTCCGCCAGCTGGAGGAGGACGGGGTGATCGAGGGCTACCGCGCCGTGGTCAACCCGGAGGCGGTGGGCCGGGGCTTCGAGGTGCTGGTCTCGGTCGAGGTCCGCCGCGAGCGGGAGGCGGTCGAGGCCTTCGAGGCCGCCCTCCAGGACATCCCCGACGTGATCGAGGCCTACCGCCTGTTCGGCAGCCCCGGCTGCCTGCTCCGGATCGCGGTCGCCGACCTCAAGTCCTACGAGCGCCTGTGGATCGAGAAGCTCACCACCCTGGTCGGCGTCACCGAGGTCAACTCCCAGATCATCATGAAGCGCGTCAAGGCCCCGACCGGCCTGCCGGTGTCCGGCTGACCGATCGGGGCCTCGAATGTCCTGCTGCTACAGCGCGTTGCTCCAGGCGGAGGGGCCGAGGAGGGTCTTGACCTCGGAGGCGAAGGCGCCGTTGTCGGGGTTGACCAGGAAGCCGAGCTCGAAGAGCGTGTTCTTCTCGCGCGAGGTGGTGAGCAGGCGGACCGGGACGTCGCCGGGGTGGGCGCGCAGGGCGCTCTTGAACTCGGAGACCATCTCGGGGTTGACCCGGTTGGACGGGACGGTGATCAGGATCGGCGGCTTGCCGCCGTGCTCGGCGGAGGAGACGTCCAGGGTGGCGATCTCCTGGCCGAAGACGCTGAGCGCGCCGTCGCGTTCGTTGAGCCGGCCGCGGATCGAGATCACGTTGTCCTCGACCATCTGCTCCGACATCAGGTTGTAGGCGGCCGGGAAGAACAGCACCTCGACCGAGCCGTCACGGTCGGCCAGGGTGATGATCGCCCAGGCGTTGCCCGCCTTGTTGATCCGGCGGTCGACGGCGGTGATCAGGCCGGCGAGGCGGACCTCGCCCTCGGAGCGGCCGGAGCCGAGCAGTTCGGCGATGGAGACGTCGCGGTTGCGGGCCAGGATGTGCTCGGCGCCGTCCAGCGGGTGGCTGGAGACGTAGAGGCCGAGCATCTCCCGCTCCAGGGAGAGGAGTTGCTTGCGCGGCCACTCCTTCTCGGTGAGCTCGAAGTCCAGCCCGATGGTGGGGATGTCCTCGCCGGTGTCCATCGCGCCGAACAGGTCGTCCTGGCCGATCGCCTGCTGCTTCTTGACGCCGGTGACGGCGTCGATCGCGTTCTCGTGCACCGAGTTGAGCGAGAGCCGGGTGTGCCCGAGCGAGTCGAAGCCGCCGGCCTTGATCAGGGAGTCGACGGTGCGCTTGTTGCAGACCACCAGCTCGACCTTGTCGAGGAAGTCCGCGAAGGAGGCGTACTTCCCCTTCTCCTTGCGGGTGTTGACGAGCGACTCGATGACCGGGACGCCGACGTTGCGGACGGCCTTGAGGCCGAAGCGGACGTCGGTGCCGACGGCGGTGAAGTCGACCACCGACTCGTTGACGTCGGGGGAGAGGATCTTGATGCCCATGGCCCGGCACTCGGCCAGGTAGACGGCCATCTTGTCCTTGTCGTCCGCGACCGAGGTCAGCAGGGCGGCCATGTACTCGGCGGGGTAGTTCGCCTTGAGGTAGGCCGTCTGGTACGAGACCAGGCCGTACGCGGCGGAGTGCGATTTGTTGAACGCGTAGCCGGCGAACGGGACCAGCACGTCCCAGACCGCCTGGATCGCCTCGTCCGAGTAGCCGCGCTCCTTGCAGCCCGCGTGGAAGGGGACGAACTCCTTCTCCAGGACCTCCTTCTTCTTCTTGCCCATCGCGCGGCGGAGCAGGTCGGCCTGTCCGAGGCTGTAGCCGGCCAGCACCTGGGCGGCGCGCTGCACCTGCTCCTGATAGACGATCAGGCCGTAGGTGGGGCCGAGGACCTCCTTGAGCGGCTCCTCCAGCTCCGGGTGGATCGGCAGGATCTCCTGCTGCGCGTTCTTGCGGAGCGCGTAGTTGGTGTGCGAGTTCATGCCCATCGGGCCCGGGCGGTACAGCGCCGAGACGGCGGAGATGTCGGCGAACTCGGTGGGCTTCATCAGCCGCAGCAGGGCGCGCATGGGGCCGCCGTCGAGCTGGAACACGCCGAGCGTGTCGCCGCGGGCCAGCATCTGGTAGGTCGTCGGGTCGTCGATCGGGATCTTCTCGATGTCGACGTCCGCGCCCCGGTTGGACTTGATGATCTTGAGGCAGTGGTCGATGATGCCCAGGTTCCGCAGACCCAGGAAGTCCATCTTGATCAGGCCCATGGCTTCGCACGACGGGTAGTCGAAGCCGGTGATGATCACGCCGTCCTTGTCCCGCTTGTGCAGCGGGATCAGTTCCAGCAGTGGCGTGGAGGAGAGGATGACCGCCGCGGCGTGCACGCCGGTGCCGCGGATCAGACCCTCGATGCCCAGGCCGGTGTCGATGATCTTCTTCACGTCCGGCTCGTTGCCGTACATGTTCCGGATCTCGGTGCCCTCGTTGTAGCGAGGGTGCTTCTCGTTGAACAGGTCGGCGAGCGGGACGCCCTTGCCCATCACGTCCGGCGGCATCGCCTTGGTGATCCGGTCGCCCATCGCGAACGGGTAGCCCAGGATGCGGTTGGCGTCCTTCACGGCCGCCTTGGCCTTGATGGTGCCGAAGGTGTTCACCTGGGCGGTGTACGCCTCGCCGTACTTGTCGGTGACGTAGCGCACCATCTGGTCGCGCTGGCGGTCGTCGAAGTCGATGTCGACGTCCGGGGGGTTGATGCGCTCGGGGTTCAGGAAGCGCTCGAACAGCAGGTCGTGCTCCAGCGGGTCCAGCTGGGTGATGCCGGTGAGGTACGCCACCATCGAGCCGGCCGCCGAACCACGGCCGGGGCCGACCGAGATCCCGTTGTCCCGGCCGTACTGGCAGATGTCGGCGACCACGAGGAAGTACGCGTCGAAGCCCATCGGGGAGATGACGCCCATCTCCAGCTCGATCCGGTCCAGCACCTCCTGGCTCGGGTTGTCCCCGTACCGGTGCTGCACCCCCTCGGCGATCTTCTTGCGCAGGTACGAGGCCTGGGTCTCGCCCTCGGGCACGTCGAACTGCGGCATCCGGTCGACGTAGTTGAAGACCTCGTCGTACGCCTCGATCCGGGAGGCGATCTCCAGGGTGTTGCGGCACGCCTCGGGGAGCTCGCGGAAGAGCTCCTGCATCTCGTCGGCGGTCTTGATGTAGTAACCGGTGCCCTGGAACTTGAAGCGGTTCGGGTCGTCCTTGTTCTTGCCCACGCCGACGCAGAGCAGCGAGTCGTGGGCGTCGGCCTGATCGGCCGTCACGTAGTGCGAGTCGTTGGTGGCCAGCAGCGGGATGTCCAGCTGCTTGGCGAGGCGGAGCAGGCCGTCCCGGACGTCGCGCTCGATGGACAGGTCGTGGTCCATCAGCTCCAGGAAGTAGTTCTCCCGGCCGAAGATCTGCTGGTAGGCGTCGGCGGCCTTGACGGCCTCCTCGTACTGGCCGAGCCGCAGGCGGGTCTGCACCTCGCCGGAGGGGCAGCCGGTGGTGGCGATGATCCCGGCGGCGTTCGCGGCGATCAGCTCGCGGTCCATCCGGGGCTTCATGTAGTAGCCCTCCATCGACGCGAGGGAGGAGAGCTTGAAGAGGTTCCGCAGACCGGTGGCGTTCTGCGCCCACATGGTCATGTGGGTGTAGCGGCCGCCGCCGGAGACGTCCTTGCCGCCCTCGCCGTCCGCGCTCACCTCGCGCTTGCCGCCCGGGGCCCAGAAGACCGGCTTCTTCTCGAAGCGGGAGCCGGGGGCGACGTACGCCTCGATGCCGATGATCGGGGTGACGCCGTCGAACTTCTTCGAGGTCTGGAAGAACTCGTACGCGCCGAACATGTTGCCGTGGTCGCTCATCGCGATCGCGGGCATGCCCTGCTTGGCCACCTCGCCGAACAGCTTCCCGTTCTTCGCAGCTCCGTCGAGCATCGAGTACTCGGTGTGGACATGCAGGTGAACAAAGCTGTCGGCCACGGTGGGACGGCTCCTCAGGCTAGACGGAAGACCCCACCCTAGCGCGCTCCTGAGACTCCTGAAGTTACCCTCGCGGGTCCGTCACGGAGCGTCTTCGGACGGTCCGCGAAGGTCCTCCGGGAGGGCCTCGCGGACCGCCGAGACGAAGGCCGCGACGGCCGGGTGGCGGCCCGCGCCGGCCCGGAACGCGGTCCTGGTGCGGCGGGCCATCGGCAGCCTGGTGAGCTGGACGCCGGGGGGTGCGGGGGAGGCGCCGAGGTGCGGGACGAGGGCCACGCCCTGGCCCACCGCGACCAGCGCGAGCACCGTCGCGAAGTCGTCGATCTGGTGCGCGATCAGCGGGGTGAAGCCGGAGGCCTGGCAGGCCCGGACCACCATGGTGTGGCAGAGCGTGCCGTGCGGGGAGACGATCCACCGGCTCTCCCGGTGGTCCGCGACCGCCCCCGGCGCGGGTGCGGCCAGGTACATCGGCTCGGTGAACAGCGGCTCGGCCGCCAGCCCCGGCTCCGGGTCGGCCGGCACGAAGTCGTACTCGTGCACCAGGGCCACGTCCAGCTCCCCGGCCCGCAGCATCGCCGCGACCAGCGCCGGGTCGACCTCCGTCACCATCGGCACCAGCCCGGGGTGCTCGCGGGCCAGCGCGGCGAGCGCGCCCGGGATGATCGCCCGGGCCGCCGACGGGTAGGTCCCGATACGCAGCGGGCCCGCCAACCCCCGCCGGGCGTCGGCCAGTTCGGCCGATGCCTGCTCCAGCCGCTCCAGCACCGCCTCGGCGTGCCGGACCAGGTTCAACCCGGCCGGGGTGAGCGCCACCCGGCGGCCGGTGCGCTCCAGCAGCGGCACGCCCGCCTCCCGCTCCAGCACCGAGAGCTGCTGGGAGACCGCCGAGGCGCTGAAGGCCAGCGATTCGGCGACGGCGGCGATGGTGCCGCGGTGGGCCAGTTCACGGAGCAGCCGGAGGCGGCGGACGTCGAGCACAGGCTGAGCTTACGCAAAGCCTCGGAAATCAGAACTGGACCTGACGAGCCGTCGGGGGAGAGGCTCGGAGCATGGAACTCCACGGCATCCACGTCCCGCTGATCACCCCGTTCGAGGCCGACGGCACCCTCGCCCTGGACGCTCTCGACGGGCTGGCCCGCGAGGCGCTCGCCGAGGGCGCGGCCGGACTGGTCGCGCTCGGCACCACCGCCGAGGTGGCCACCCTCGACGAGGACGAGAAGCGGGCCGTGGTCGAGGTCTGCGCCAAGGCCGCCCGCGACCACGGCGCGGTGCTCACCGTGGGCACCGGCGGCAACGACACCCGCCGCACGGTGGCCGCGCTCGGCGAGCTGGCCGGGGTGGCCGACGCCGCGCTGGTCACCGTCCCGGCCTTCACCCGGCCCGGCGCCGCGGGCGCGCTGGCGCACTTCGAGGCGCTGGCGGCCGGCAGCCCGGTGCCGCTGATCGTCTATCACATCCCCTACCGCACCGGGCAGGCGCTGGACGCGGAGGCGCTGCGCCGGATCGGCGCGCTGGAGGGCGTGGCCGGGGTCAAGTACGCCGCGGGCGGCATCGACGGCGAGACCGTCGCACTCCTCGCCGACCTGCCGCCCCGCTTCGCGGTGCTGGCCGGGGACGACCCCTTCCTGCTGCCGCTGCTCGCGATGGGAGCCACCGGCGGCATCCTGGCCTCGGCCCACCTGGCCACCGGCTCCTTCGTGGAGCTCACCGCCACCGGCGACCGCGCCCTCGGTCTGCTCCTGGCCCGCCTCTCGGCGGCCTGCTTCGCCGAGCCCAACCCGACCGTCATCAAGGGCGTGCTGCACGCCCGGGGCCGCATCCCCACCCCGGGCGTGCGGCTCCCGCTGCTCCCGGCCGGGCCGGAGTCGGTGGCCGCCGCCCTGGCCGCCCTGGAGGCCGTCGGAGACCGCTGAGGCCTCGCGGGGTGCGTCCGTCGGGGCGCGAGGCGTCGGGGCGCGGGCCCCGTCGGCCGCCCGCGCCCGCCGCCTGACGGTCCGTGAGCCGACCCGGTATCGGATTTTCGCCCGGACGGATTCTTCCAGCACCGCAGCCCGCCCACCGGCGAATCCGGGGTGCCCGGTCACCGTGGCCGCCGGTTTTCCGTTGCCGCGCCCAGGGGCCCCGCCCACCCAGTGGAATGCGGTCCCACCCCACCCGTCCGACCAGGCATGATGGGCGGAGTGTGCGGACTTCTGATCGAGCACAACACAGGAGGAGTAACCCGATGAGGATCGGCATCGTTGGTGCCACCGGCCAGGTCGGTGGAGTCGTTCGCGGCATTCTGGCGGAGCGCAAGTTCCCGGTGACGGAGCTGCGCCTGTTCGCCTCGGCCCGTTCGGCTGGCAAGACGCTGCCGTGGCAGGACGGCGAGGTCACCGTCGAGGACGCCGAGACCGCCGACTACTCCGGTCTGGACATCGTGATCTTCTCGGCCGGCGGGTCCACCTCCAAGGCGCTGGCCCCCAAGGTCGCCGCCGCCGGCGCCGTGGTGATCGACAACTCCTCGGCCTGGCGCCGCGACCCCGAGGTCCCGCTGGTGGTCTCCGAGGTCAACCCGGACGCGATCGCGAACCGCCCCAAGGGCATCATCGCCAACCCGAACTGCACCACCATGGCCGCCATGCCGGTGCTGCGCCCGCTGCACGACGAGGCCGGCCTCGCCGCGCTGGTCGCCACCACCTACCAGGCCGTCTCCGGCTCCGGCCTGGCCGGCGTGGCCGAGCTGCACCGTCAGGCCTGCGAGATCGCCGAGCAGGCCGACCAGCTGGCCTTCGACGGCGAGGCCGTGAAGGCCAGCAACCCGGGCGTCTACCAGCGCCCGATCGCCTTCAACGTGGTGCCGCTCGCGGGCAACCTGGTGGACGACGGCTCCTTCGAGACCGACGAGGAGCAGAAGCTCCGCCACGAGTCCCGCAAGATCCTCGGCATCCCGGAGCTCAAGGTCTCCGGCACCTGCGTCCGCGTCCCGGTCTTCTCCGGCCACTCGCTCCAGGTGAACGCCCGCTTCGACTCCCCGATCAGCGTCGAGCGCGCCTACGAGCTGCTCGCCGAGGCCCCGGGCGTGGAGCTCTCCGAGATCCCCACCCCGCTCCAGGCCGCCGGCAAGGACCCGTCCTACGTCGGCCGGATCCGGGTGGACGAGACGGTGGAGAACGGCCTCGCGCTGTTCCTCTCCAACGACAACCTGCGCAAGGGCGCGGCGCTGAACGCGGTCCAGATCGCCGAGCTGGTGGCCGCCGAGCTCCAGGCCTGACACCTCGTCAGCGCTCCCCCTCCCGCGCGGTACTCCCCGTGCGCCCCGTGGTGCCGGTCAGCCGACGCTGACCGGCACCACGCGCGAGAGCGCCTCGCCGACCCACGCGTCGCCGGGGTAGTACCACTGGAAGGCCCCGGACTCCGCCGCCGGGACGGTCGCCCCCACCGTCCCGTCCGCCTGCGCGTAGGCCTCCGCGACGGTGGTCCAGACGTCGCTCCAGGCCGCGCGGAACTGGAGGCGGACGAGTCCGCCCGGGTAGGCGTGGTACCGCTGGTCCTGCCAGGAGGCCCGCTCCAGCCGGCCGGTGACCTTCAGCTCCTCGCCGGGCGCGGCCCGCCCGGTGACCCCGCCGAGGTCCAGCCGGGTCGCCTGCTTGATCGAGAAGCCGCCCGCGGTCTGGTTCACGTACCGGTCCCCGTCCCGGGCCCGCACCTT
The DNA here is from genome assembly GCF_053596675.1 of Kitasatospora sp. NPDC001664. Taxonomy (NCBI): domain Bacteria; kingdom Bacillati; phylum Actinomycetota; class Actinomycetes; order Kitasatosporales; family Streptomycetaceae; genus Kitasatospora; species Kitasatospora sp. NPDC001664. The sequence goes on along the minus strand of NZ_JBSFGS010000019.1, from coordinate 136,164 downwards.
GAGGTCGACGAACCAGGTGCCGGCCTCGTCGTCGAAGATCTCCCGCCGCGTCGGACGGACCGTCACCGTCCCCCGGCAGGTGGTGGCCGTGCCCTCCGCCGTGCACTCCAGCGGGCTGACCCCGAGCACCCCGTAGCGCGGTCCCCAGACCCCGATCGGGCCGACCGAGGCGATCCCCGAGCCGTCACGGGCCGTCAGCACCAGCGGCACCGCGGCCCCTTCGGCGGCGCCGAGCACGATCGGCCGTCCGTCGTTGACCGAGACCGAGGTCACCGTCGTGTCGCCGCGCGAGGCGTCCACGCCGACCTTCGGGGCCAGCAGGACGGCCCCCGCCGCCAGGGCCGTCACCAGGTACAGCACGACTCTGGTCTTCCGCATGATCGTTCCAGTATGACCGGTGCCGCCCCGGCCGCCGGTGAAGCGGCGGGTGACGCGCCACGCGGCCCGACCGGGGCGTCATCGGTGCGTGTGCGCGCGGGTGCGCTCGCGCGGGCGCCCGGCGAGGCGGAACGGTTCGCCGGGCGATCGGGGGGTAAAGAGTGCCCACCGGCGGTGCGAGCCCGACCGCCGGCCCGCTGCCGGAGCGGGCCCCCACAGCCTCCACCCCCGCCCGGCGGCCTTCCGGAGGGAAGTGGTGCGGAGTGGACCGCTGCGTCGTCCTGGTGGACGCCGGGTACCTGCTGGGTGCGACGGCCAACCTGCTGACCGGCCAGCCCAGCCGGGCCCGGCTGACGGTCGATCACGCCGCGCTGGCCGCCGCGCTGGCGGAGCGGGCCGAGGCCGAGACCGGGCTGCCGCTGCTGCGGATCTACTGGTTCGACGCCGCGCCCGACCGCCGCTCGCTGCCCGAGCACCGCCGGCTGCGCAGCCTGCCCCGGGTCACCGTCCGGCTCGGCGCACTGACCCGGGCCGAGGGGCGCTGGGTGCAGAAGGGCGTGGACGCCGCGATGCACGCCGAGCTCACCGAGCTCGCCCACAACCGGGCCTGCGCCGACCTGGTGCTGCTCAGCGGCGACGGTGACCTGCTGCCCGGGATGGTCTGCGCCAAGGAGCACGGCGTGGTGGTGCACCTGTGGGCGGTGCAGCCGGTGGAGCACGACTTCAACCAGTCCGAGGACCTGGTCGCCGAGGCCGACGAGCGGCAGGTGCTGGACCGGGCCTTCGTCGAGCGCTGGGCCCAGCCGCGCGAACTCCAGACCCCGCTCCCGCTGGCGGCAGCGGGTCCGGCCCGGGTGGGCCCGGCCCCGGCCCTTCCCGACGGGGCGTCACCTCCCGCCGGCCCGGAGCCGGAGCCCGAGGCGCCCGCCGCCGTGGCGCTGCCCCGGCCGACGGGGCTGCGGGTGGTGCCGACCCCGCGTGACCTGGCCGTGCGGCCGGGCCCCGGCACGCCGCCCGCCCTGGTGCTCCGCTGGTCCTCGGAGCGGCTCGGCGCGGCCCCCGTGCCCGTCCCCGCCCCCGTCCCGGCCGGCCCGCCCACCCTGGCCGAGCTCACCCGCCCCGAGCAGCGCTGGGCCGACCGCGAGGAGGACTCCACCGAGGCCCCGGCCGACGCCCAGGCGGTCGGCCGCCGCTTCGCCCTCCGCTGGCTCTCCCGGCTGGGCACGGAGACCGTGCTCACCCGCCTCTGGGCCGACCACCCGCGCATCCCGCACCGGCTGGACGCCGAACTGCTCCGCTACGCCGCCCGCTTCGGCCTGCTCGCCGCCCATGACGACCAGATCGACGAGGAGCACCGCTACGCCATCCGGGCCGGGTTCTGGGACGCCTTCGCCGAGGCGGTGCCCCGCCCCGGCCTGGCGGTCGCCCAGGAGTGACGCCGGGTCCGGCGTCCACGATCGGCGGCACCCGGTAGGACGTGCGCGGACCGTTCGTCCTCGGGCCGGTACGGCGGCCCGGCGGCGGTCCGGGTGCGGTGCCCCGGTGGACCTGACGGAGTCGTATGGGGCCCCTTGTCCGGTTGGTCCGGGGCAGCGCGTAGAGTCTTCGTCCGTGAGCGACACCGACCGGCGGGCACCACGGCCCACGCCGCAAGGCGCACTCGGCGGTTCCGGCCTGGCGGCCGGGCAGTGCTGCACCGTCCGGGACCTTGCCAAGAGCTACCGCAGCAGGGCGGGCGAGATCCGGGCCAACGACGGGATCTCGCTCGACGTGCGACGCGGCGAGGTGTTCGGGCTGCTCGGCCCGAACGGCGCCGGCAAGTCCACCCTGGTGCGCCAGCTCACCGGGCTGCTCCGCCCCGACCGCGGCTCGATCGAGATCCTCGGCCACGACGTCGTGCGCCACCCCGAACGGGCCGCCCGGCTGCTCGGCTACCTGGGCCAGGAGTCCACCGCCCTGGACGAGCTGACGGTGGCCCTGGCCGCCGAGACCACCGGACGCCTGCGCGGCCTGAGCCGGGCCGAGGCCCGGAGCGAGACCGCCGCGGTGCTGGCCGAGCTCGGGCTGGAGGGCATCGCCGCCCGCCCGCTGGCCAAGCTGTCGGGCGGTCAGCGCCGGCTGGCCTGCTTCGCCGCCGTGCTGGTGGGGGAGCGGCCGCTGCTGGTGCTGGACGAGCCCACCAGCGGGATGGACCCGGTGGCCCGCCGCGCGGTCTGGTCGGCCGTCGACCGCCGCCGCGCCGAGCGCGGCACCACGGTGCTGCTGGTGACCCACAACGTGATCGAGGCCGAGACCGTGCTCGACCGGGTCGCGGTGGTGGACGAGGGCCGGATCATCGCCTGCGACACGCCCGGCGGCCTCAAGGCCCTGGTGGACGGCGACGTCCGGCTGGACCTGGTCTGGCGGACCGAGGCCCCGATGGACGTGCCCGCCGTCGCCGAGCTGGCCGCCCGGGCCGCCCGCACCGGCCGCCGCTGGACCGTCCGCACCACCCCCGACGAGGCCCGCGAACTGGTCGCCGCCGTCACCACCGGCCCCGCCTTCGCCGCCCTGGACGACTTCACCCTGGCCACCCCGAGCCTGGAGGACGCCTACCTCAAGCTCGGCGGCCGGCACGAGGGGCTGGCCCGGTGAGCCGGCTCCGCGCAGACCTGACGGCCTGTGACCACCTGACGACCCGTGACCACCGCCCCGGAGGGCAGCCCCGGTGACCGTGCTCGACGTACCCCTGACGGTGGCGGCCGGGCCCGTCGCGGCCGAGGCCCCGCTGGCCCCGGCCGCCCGACTGCTGCCCTCGATGGCCGCGGTCTACCGGGCGCAGCTCGCCCGGGCCAAGGTGGCGCGGATCCCGCTGCTGTTCGTGGCCACCTTCCAGTCGCTCGGCATCCTGCTGATGATGCGCGGCGTGGTCGGGCCGGAGGAGGTCGAGGCCGCCCGTTCGGTGGTGGCCGGGTCCAGCGTGCTGGTGGTCGCCTTCGTGGCGCTCAACCTGCTGGCCCAGTACTTCGGCAAGCTCCGGGCCACCGGCGGCCTGGACCACTACGCCACCCTCCCGGTCCGGCCGGCCGCGGTGGTGCTGGGCGCGGCGGCCGCGTACGCCTCGTTCACCGTGCCGGGCGCGCTGGTCACGGCCGGGGTCGGGGCCTGGATGTTCTCGCTGCCGATGGGGCACCTGTGGGTGCTGCTCGCGGTCGTCCCGCTGGCGGGCGCGGCGCTGGCCGGGATCGGCGCGGCCTGCGGGCTGCTGGCGCCCCGTCAGGAGCTGGCCACCCTGCTGGGCCAGCTCGGCATGTCGGCGGCGCTGCTGCTCGGCGTCCTCCCGGTGGACCAACTGCCCGGGCCGGTCCTGCTGCTGCGCGACCTGCTGCCGTCCACGTACGGGGTCGAGGCCTTCGCCCGCAGTTTCGCGGCCGCACCGGACTGGGCCGCCGTGCTCCGTGACCTGACGGTGTGCGGCGCGGTCGGCCTGGTCTCGCTGGCAGTCGCGACGTGGGCCTACCGCCGGGCCGCCACCCGCTGACACTCCGTCGGGGGCGTCCTGCGGACCCGCCAGGCGTTCACCGGGGGTTGGGCCCGGCTTCGGGTTGGGCGTCCGTCCGTCGGCACGACGTGAAACGATGGGCCGGTGACCGTACCGAACACCCCTGCGGATTCCGCTCCCGAGCCGCCGCCCCAGCCCCAGCAGCAGTACCAGCCGTACCCCGTCCAGCCCGACCCGTACCTGCCGCCGCCGCCGCCCGCCCGGGAACGGCGCCCGCTCGGGCCGGAGCTGAAGGTCGGTGCGGTCATCACGGCGGCCGGTGTGGTGCTCGGCGCGGTCATGGGCGCCCTCTGGCTCTGGTTGGCCCCCCGGGTGATGCTGGTCGCCGGCAGCGACGCGATCCGCTACGTCGACCCCGAGGGCGAGCAGCGGGCCGGTGCCGACGGCACCTTCGCCCTGCTGGGCCTCGGCGCGGGCGTGCTCTGCGCCTTGGTCGCCTTCGTGCTGACGCGGGCCCGGGGAGGCGGCATCGCCGTCGCGGCCGGGCTGGCGGCCGGCGGCCTGGGCGGCTCGGTCATCGCCTGGCAGATCGGCACCCGGCTGGGCCCCTCCACCGACGTGGTCGCCAACGCCAAGAAGGCCGGGCAGGGCGTGCGGTTCAGCGCCGCCCTGGAGCTCGGCGCGCACGGCGCCCTGCTGGTCTGGCCGATGGCCGCGATGATCCTGCTGCTCGCCCTCTCGGCCGCCTTCGGCAAGCGCGAGCCCGACCCGTCCCCGTACTGGGCGGGCCCCGACTGGCCCGGCCCGAACTGGCCGCAGCCCGACTCCCGGCCCCAGCCGCAGTGGGGCGCCGCCCCGCAGCCGGGCGGTCAGCCCGCCACCGACCCCTGGGCCGCCCCGCAGCCCCCGGCCCCGCCCGCCGACGGCCCGGTACCGCCGCCCGCCCCGGGCGGCCCCGACCCCGCTCGCTGACGGGGGCTCAGCCCGTCCGGTCACAACGGCGTCGGCCCCGGTCCCGCGATCAGCGGGCCCGGGGCCGAGGTGTTCCGTCCACCGTCACCGCCCGGCGAACCGTCAGCGGCCGATCCGGGCCACTCCCGCCCGGGTCAGCGCGACCAGGTCCGCCGGGGCCAGCTCGACCTCCAGGCCCCGCCGCCCGGCCGAGACGTACACCGTCGGGTGCTCCAGCGCACTCGCGTCCACCACCGTCGGCAGCGCCTTCCGCTGCCCCAGCGGCGAGATCCCGCCGAGCACGTACCCGCTGCTCCGCTCGGCCGCAGCCGGGTCGGCCATCGCCGCCCGCTTGCCGCCGACCGCCCCGGCCAGCGCCTTGAGGTCGAGCTGCCCGGAGACCGGCACCACTCCGACGGTCAGCTTCCCGTCCACCTCGGCCACCAGCGTCTTGAACACCCGCCCGGCCTCGATCCCGAGCAGCTCCGCCGCCTCCCCGCCGTACGAGGCGGCCGCCGGGTCGTGCTGGTACGCGTGGACGGTGAACTCCACGCCCGCCGCCTCCAGGGCCACCGTCGCCGGCGTGCCGCCCCCGCCGCTCTGCTTCTTCTTCGCCACGACCTGCCGCTCCCTCAGTTCGGGCTGAAGCTCTGCCGGGTCAGGTCCACCCCCGGCACCGACGGCAGCCAGGAGATCACCGCCGTCTCCCGCCGCAGCAGCTCCAGCTCCTTGGTCAGCCGCTCCTCGGTGTCCGGGCAGGCCAGCAACTCCTGCTTCACCGGGGTCGGCAGCACGGCCGCCGCCGCGACCAGGTACGACAGCACCTGCGGATCGTTCGGCAGCTCGGACTGCCCGGTCAGGCTGACCTCCTTGGCGCCCGCCAGCTTCTGCTGGTACGCGCGGAACGCCCGCTCCACCCCGGAGGCCAGGGCCCCGGCGCCGTCGCCCGTCCTCTCCTCGATCGGCTCGATCTCACCGACCAGGTAAGGGCCCGTCACGTCCACCGAGCGCAGCCAGAACCGGGTCGTCCCGGTCACCAGCAGCTCGTACTGCCCGTCCGGCTGCTCCTGCACCGAGGCCACGTCCGCCACGCACCCGATGTGGTGCAGCGCCTCCAGCGGATCCCCGGTCACCGTCCCCAGCCCGTCCAACGGCCCGGCCGGCCCTTCGTTCTCCCGCACCGGCGCCACCTCGCGCCCGTCCTTGATCGCCAGGACCCCGAACCGCCGCGGCTCCTCCTCCGGCCGCGCCACCAGATCGGCCACCAGCCGCCGGTACCGCTCCTCGAAGACGTGCAGCGGCAGCACCAACCCGGGGTACAGCACCGTGTTGAGCGGAAAGATCGGCAGGCGTTCGGTCACGGCGCACAGCGTAGTTCAGCCGCGCCCGCCCCTGTCTCCGATTACCCGTCAGCACGGGCACGGCCCGCACGGTCACCCCCGCTGGAGCATCCGCGTCGCGCCGGCCACGACGGTGGTGGCGAGGACCCAGCCGGAGAGGACGAGGGCGGCGGCGACGAACTGGCCGGTGCGGTCGGGGTTCCAGGTGTCGGGGGCGAGGTTGATGAGGGGGATGACCTTGGAGAGGGAGTAGAGGTAGGGGTTCCAGGTGGCCTTCTCGTCGGCCTTGAGGGGGGCCGGTTCGTGGGTGGCGAACCAGGCGGCGCCGAGGGCCCAGGCGAGGGCGAGCCAGAGGGCGGCCCGGCCGGGGCGGTAGCCGTAGCCGACGGTGGAGTCCTGGAGGCGGCCCCAGAGGCGGCTGAGGATGGGAAGGGTGCTGCGGCGGCGGCGGTGCTTGGCGTAGAGGACCTCGCGGGCGTCCTCGTCCCGGCCGTCCCGGCGCAGCGCGGCGGCGAGCTGCTCGTAGGGCTCGGGCTGGTACTCGCCGAGCGCGCCCTCCAGCCAGGCGATCCGCTGCTCGACGCTGAACGGACGGTCGGGGCGCAGGGATTCGTAGGTGAAGCCGTTGAGGCCGACGTGGCCGTCCTGCGGCCAGCTGGCGGGGTTGTCGACCAGGTTGCCGATCCGGGCGCGGGAGAGCGAGACCTTGCCGGTGGGCGGGGTGTGGCAGGTGAAGCGCAGTTCCGGGGTCTGGATGCGGCGCAGCGAGAGCTCCTGACCCTCCGTCAGGTGGAACTCGGCGTGGGTGATCAGCAGCGCGTTCTCGAACCGGCCGTCGACCAGCCGGACCCCGCCGAAGCAGCGCAGCGGGGTGGAGGGGGAGTCGACCGGGACGGGGGCGCCGTAGCCGTCGCCGTAGATGGAGTGGGAGTCGGCCCAGCCGCCGTCCAGCGAGCCGCCGAGGTACATGGTGTTGCCGACGGCGATGTGGGCCAGGTTGAGGCAGTAGCGGCCGGGCACGGCGTGCAGCTGGGCGCCGCGGAAGGAGAGCCGGCCGCCGATGTGGGCGGTGCGCAGGGAGACCTCGCCGTGCACGAAGGCCCGCTCGATCTCGCAGTCCTGCTGGACCTTGAGGCCGTCGGCGGCCAGGGCGCGGCCGAACTTGTCGCCGCCGATGGTGGCCTGGTTGAGCAGCAGGTCGGTGCCGATCTTGGCGTCGGTCAGCCGGATGCCCTGCGGGAAGACGCAGCGGGCCAGGTGCAGGTCGCCCTCGGTGGCCAGCCGGGAGGCCTCCAGCCGGGGTATCAGACAGCGGATCAGACGGAGTGTGCTCGCCTGTGCCTCGGAGATCAGCACCTTCTTCTCGAAGCGGCAGTCGTGCAGTTCGACGTAGTGGTCGATCCGGGCCCCGGCGAGGCGCAGCGCGCCGGTGACGTAGGCGCCGCTGAGCTTGATCGAGGCGACCCGGCCGGAGGCGGCCGGCGGTCCGTCGAGCAACAGGGTGGCCAGCACCTCGGCCCGTACATGGCGGCTCTCGGGCCACTCGGCGGTGCTGAGGACACTGTCCTCGCCGTCTTCGCGCCAGCTGCGCAGGTCGTACAGCTCCCCGTGCCGGAAGGCCTCCCAGAGCCCCCGCTCGACGGCCGTCCAGTCCTCCGGCGGTCGCTCCACCGCTGCCTCCCCCGTGATCTTCGTCTGTCTCGCCCTTCGTATCACGGACTGAAATGAGAGACCTCGGGTTCCGGCCACTCCTTACACTGGGGCACGTGATCTCTCGAATCGATCTGCGCGGCTCCTCCGTCGACCCGCGCTCCGTGCTGCCCCGTGCCGAGTTCGACGTGGAAGCCGCCCTGGAGAAGGTGCGGCCGATCGCGGAGGACGTACGCCATCGTGGGGTCACGGCGCTGATCGAGCTGACCGAGCGCTTCGACGGCGTCCGGCTGGAGTCCACCCGGGTGCCCGCCGAGCAGCTGGCCGAGGCCCTGGAGACGCTGGACCCGAAGGTGCGCGCCGCACTGGAGGAGTCGATCCGCCGCGCCAGGATCGTGCACGCCGACCAGCGCCGCGAGGGGCACACCACCCAGGTGGTGCCCGGCGGCACCGTGACGCACCGCTGGATCCCGGTCGACCGGGTCGGCATGTACGTCCCCGGCGGCCTGGCCGTGTACCCGTCCTCCGTGGTGATGAGCGTGGTCCCCGCGCAGGAGGCCGGCGTCCAGGGGATCGCCGTCACCTCCCCGCCGCAGAAGGCCTTCGGCGGGCGCGTCCACCCGACCATCCTGGCGGCCTGTCAGCTGCTGGGCGTCACCGAGGTGTACGCGGTCGGCGGTGCGCAGGCGGTGGCGATGTTCGCGCTGGGCACCGAGGAGTGCGAGCCGGTCAACGTGGTGACCGGGCCGGGCAACATCTACGTGGCCGCCGCCAAGCGCTACTTCGCGGGCAAGATCGGCATCGACTCCGAGGCCGGCCCGACCGAGATCATGGTGCTCGCGGACGACACGGCGGACGCCGCGGAGGTGGCCGCCGACCTGATCAGCCAGGCCGAGCACGGCCCGACCTCGGGCTCGGTGCTGGTCACCGACTCGTCCGAGCTGGCCGAGGCGGTGGAGGCCGAGCTCAAGACGCAGGTCGCGAAGACCAAGCACTCCGAGCGGGTGGCCGAGGCACTGGGCGGCCCGCAGTCCGGCATCATCCTGGTCGACTCGCTCGACCAGGGCCTGGACGTGGTGAACGCCTACGCCTCCGAGCACCTGGAGATCCAGACCCGGGACCCGCACGCCGTCGCGGCGAAGGTCCGCAACGCGGGCGCGGTCTTCCTCGGCCGGTACACCCCGGTCTCGCTCGGCGACTACGCGGCCGGCTCCAACCACGTGCTGCCGACCGGGGGTTGTGCCTGCCACAGCTCCGGCCTGTCGGTGCAGACCTTCCTGCGCGGCGTGCAGGTCGTCGAGTACGACCGCGACGCGCTGGCGGGCATCGCCGCGCACGTGGTCAACCTCTCCACCGCCGAGGACCTCCCGGGGCACGGCGACGCCATCAAGGCCCGATTCGGATGGACGGTTCCGGACGCGTGACGAACATCGACGACCTCCCGATCCGGGACGAGCTGCGCGGCCAGTCCCCGTACGGCGCACCGCAGTTGGACGTGCCCGTCCAGCTGAACACCAACGAGAACCCGTACTCGCTGCCCGAGCCGCTGGTGGCCCGGATCGCCGAGCGGGTGGCCGAGGCGGCCCGCAACCTCAACCGCTACCCCGACCGGGACGCGGTGGAGCTGCGCACCGGCCTGGCCGCGTACCTGAGCGACACCACCGGCCACCGGGTGACGAAGGACCAGGTCTGGGCCGCCAACGGTTCCAACGAGGTCCTCCAGCAGCTGCTCCAGACCTTCGGCGGCCCCGGCCGCAGCGCGCTCGGCTTCGAGCCCTCGTACTCGATGCACGCCCTCATCTCCCGCGGCACCGGCACGACGTGGATCTCCGGGCCGCGCAACGAGGACTTCACCATCGACCTGGAGGCGGCCGAGGCGGCGATCGCCGAGCAGCGGCCCAACGTGGTCTTCGTCTGCTCGCCGAACAACCCGACCGGCACCGCCGTCGCGGCCGACACCGTGCTGGCGCTCTACGAGGCCGCCCAGGCGGCCCGGCCCAGCCTGGTGATCGTGGACGAGGCGTACGTGGAGTTCTCGCACCGCGCCTCGCTGCTGCCGATGATCGAGGGCCGGCCCAACCTGGTGGTCACCCGCACCATGTCCAAGGCCTTCGGCGCCGCCGGGCTGCGGCTCGGCTACCTGGCGGCGGCCCCGGCGGTGGTGGACGCGGTCCAGCTGGTCCGGCTGCCGTACCACCTGAGCGCCGTCACCCAGGCCACCGCGCTGGCCTGCCTGGAGCACACCGAGACCCTGCTCGGCTACGTGGAGCGGCTGAAGGCCGAGCGGGACCGGCTGGTCACCGCGCTGCGCGGGCTCGGCCTCGAAGTCACCGACTCCGACGCGAACTTCATCCAGTTCGGCCGCTTCGCCGACACCCACGCGGTGTGGCAGGCCATCCTCGACCAAGGCGTGCTGGTCCGCGACAACGGCGTCCCGGGTTGGTTGCGCGTCACGGCCGGCACCCCGGCCGAGAACGACGCGTTCCTCGACGCCGTCCGCACCGCCACCAAGGAGCTTTGACCCTCATGTCCCGCATCGGACGCATCGAGCGCACCACCAAGGAGACCGCCGTCCTGGTCGAGATCGACCTGGACGGCACCGGCAAGACCGACATCTCCACGGGCGTCGGGTTCTACGACCACATGCTCGACCAGCTCGGCCGCCACGGTCTCTTCGACCTCACCGTGAAGACCGAGGGCGATCTGCACATCGACACCCACCACACCATCGAGGACACCGCCCTCGCGCTGGGCGCCGCCTTCCGGCAGGCGCTCGGCGACAAGGTCGGCATCTACCGCTTCGGCAACTGCACCGTGCCGCTGGACGAGTCGCTCGCCCAGGTCACCGTGGACCTCTCCGGCCGCCCCTACCTGGTGCACACCGAGCCGGAGAACATGGCGCCGATGATCGGCAGCTACGACACCACGATGACCCGGCACATCCTGGAGTCCTTCGTGGCCCAGGCCGCCATCGCCCTGCACGTGCACGTGCCGTACGGTCGGAACGCCCACCACATCGTGGAATGCCAGTTCAAGGCGCTGGCGCGGGCACTCCGCTATGCCTCCGAGCGCGACCCGCGCGCGGCGGGCATCCTCCCCTCGACCAAGGGTGCACTGTGACCGCGTCAACTCTGCTGATCATCGTCGGGCTCTTCCTGACCGGTGGCGTCTACTCGTTCTGGAAGCAGAAGCAGTCCAAGGGCGTGATCGCGGTCCTCGCGTTCGGCGCCGTGATGTGCCTCGCCTCCGGCCTGATGCGGCTCTGAGTCACTAGCAAGAGACGGAACTCCCCTGATGGCAAAGAACGTTGTGGTCTTCGACTACGGCTCGGGCAACCTCCGTTCGGCCCAGCGCGCGGTCGAGCGGACCGGCGCGAACGTCACCGTGACCTCCGACTTCAAGACCGCGATGGACGCCGACGGCCTGCTGGTGCCGGGCGTCGGCGCCTTCGAGGCCTGCATGCGCGGCCTCAAGGCGGTCCGCGGCGAGCAGATCATCGGCCGCCGGCTGTCCGGCGGCCGCCCGGTGATGGGCATCTGCGTCGGCATGCAGATCCTGTTCGAGAAGGGCGTCGAGCACGGCGTCGAGACGGCCGGCTGCGACGAGTGGCCCGGCACGGTCGGCCCGTTGGACGCCCCGGTCGTCCCGCACATGGGCTGGAACACGGTGGACGTGCCCGAGGGCAGCCGGATGTTCGCCGGCCTGGACGCCGACACCCGCTTCTACTTCGTGCACTCCTACGGCGTGCGCGAGTGGGAGCTGCGGATCACCAACGAGAACATCCGCGCCCCCAAGGTCAGCTGGACCACCCACGGCCACCCGTTCGTCGCGGCGGTGGAGAACGGCCCGCTCTGGGCCACCCAGTTCCACCCCGAGAAGTCCGGCGACGCGGGTGCCGCGCTGCTGACCAACTGGGTCAACACCCTCTGAAAACCTGACAACTCCCTTACAGATCAGGAAAGTTGCACCGATGAGCCGCCTCGAACTGCTGCCCGCCGTCGACATCCGCGACGGCCTGGCCGTCCGTCTGACCAAGGGCGCGTCCGGCACCGAGAAGTCCTTCGGCGAGCCCCTCGCGGCCGCCCTGGCCTGGCAGGAGGCGGGCGCCGAGTGGCTGCATCTGGTGGACCTGGACGCCGCGTTCGGCACCGGTGACAACCGCGAGATCGTCCGGCAGGTCTCCGGCGCGCTGGACATCAAGGTCGAGCTCTCCGGCGGCATCCGCGACGACGAGACGCTGGCCGCCGCGCTGGCCACCGGCTGCCGCCGGGTCAACCTCGGCACCGCCGTGCTGGAGAAGCCCGAGTGGGTGGCCAAGGCCATCGCCGAGCACGGCGACCGGATCGCGGTCGGCCTGGACGTCGTCGGCACCACCCTGCGCGGCCGCGGCTGGACCAGCGAGGGCGGCGACCTGTTCGAGGCGCTGGCCCGGCTGGACGCCGAGGGCTGCGCCCGCTACGTGGTCACCGACGTCGACCGGGACGGCACCCTGACCGGCCCCAACCTCGAACTGCTGCGCAAGGTCTGCGCCGCCACCGACCGCCCGGTGGTCGCCTCCGGCGGAGTCTCCTCGCTGGAGGACCTGCGGGCCATCGCCGGACTCACCGGCCTGGGTGTCGAGGGGGCGATCGTGGGCAAGGCACTCTACGAGGGCAAGTTCACCCTCGCCGAGGCCTTGGAGGCGGTTTCATGACGGAGTACCGGTTGGTCGGCGGCAAGCTGAGCGGCGCCTCCCCGTGGGAGGCGGAGTTCGGCTACTCCCGCGCGGTGGCCGCCGGTGACTACGTGCACGTGGCCGGCACCACCGCCTGGGTCGACGGTGCGATCGCCCACGAGGGCGACCCGTACCACCAGACCCTGGCCGCCTTCGAGATCGGCCTCAAGGCCCTCACCGCCTACGGGCTGACCGCCGCCGACGTGATCCGCACCCGGATGTACATCACCCACGTCCGGGACGCCGAAGAGGTGGGCCGCGCGCACGCCGCGCTGTTCGCCGACGCCCGGCCCGCCGCCACCATGGTCGTGGTGGAGGGCCTGATCGACTCCCGGATGATGGTCGAGATCGAGATCGACGCCCACCGCACCGGGCTCGCCAGCACCCTGGAAGGTACGAAGCAGTGACCCTCGCCGTACGAGTCATCCCCTGCCTGGACGTGGACGCCGGCCGGGTGGTGAAGGGCGTCAACTTCCAGAACCTGCGCGACGCCGGCGACCCGGTCGAGCTGGCCAAGCTCTACGACGCCCAGGGCGCCGACGAGTTGACCTTCCTCGACATCACCGCCTCCTCCGGCGACCGGGAGACCACCTACGACGTGGTGCGCCGCACCGCCGAGCAGGTCTTCATCCCGCTCACCGTCGGCGGCGGCGTCCGCGCCGTCGAGGACGTCGACCGGCTGCTGCGGGCCGGGGCCGACAAGGTCGGCGTCAACACCGCCGCCATCGCCCGCCCCGAGCTGATCCGGGAGATCGCCGCCCGCTTCGGCCGCCAGGTGCTGGTGCTCTCGGTGGACGCCCGCCGCTGCCCCGAGGGCACCGAGACCGCCTCCGGCTACGAGGTCACCACCCACGGCGGCCGCCAGGGCACCGGCCTGGACGCGGTCGAGTGGGCGGGGCGGGCCGCCGAGCTCGGCGCGGGCGAGATCCTGCTCAACTCGATGGACGCCGACGGCACCAAGGACGGCTACGACCTGGAGATGATCCGGGCCGTCCGAAAGACCGTGTCGGTGCCGGTGATCGCCTCCGGCGGGGCCGGCAAGCTGGCCGACTTCGCCCCGGCGGTGGACGCCGGCGCGGACGCGGTGCTGGCCGCCAGCGTCTTCCACTTCGGCGACCTGACCATCGGTCAGGTCAAGGACAGCCTGCGGGAGAGCGGACACCCCGTCCGCTGACCGACCCACCCCGAAGGCCCCCGCCGTTCACTCCGGCCGGGGGCCTTCGTCGTCCCGGTCGGCGGGGGAGCCGCGGAGGGCCAGGGCGCAGGCCGCCGCCGCGCCGGCCACCGCCAGCACCGCGACCAGCGGGCCGGGCGCGGAGGAGCCCAGCGGCGCGGCCGCGGCCAGCAGGACCAGGACGGCGGAGCCGAAGGAGGCCGCCACCGCCCGGCGGGGGCGCCGGGCGTCGTCGGCCGCGTCCGGGTCGGCGCCGTCCAGGTGCAGCAAGTAGCCGAGCAGCAGCAGGGTGAGGGCGGCCGCCAGCCAGAGCGGCGGGTCGCCGAGGGCGGCGGTGAGGGTGCAGCCGGTCGCGAAGGCGGTGGTGCGCCGACGGGAGAGCTGGGCCTGCCAGCTGGACCCGGTCGGGACCAGGCCGGGCGGGGGCGGGGCGGCGAACCAGGCGAACGGCAGGGTGAAGGGCAGCAGCGTCAGCCAGACGGCGGGCGTGGTGGTCACCGCGGCGTCGGCGCCCAGCACCAGGACGACGCCGAGCGCGCGTGCGGTCCCGGCGGACGACGGCAGGTGACGGTTCATCGGTTCCTCCCCTGGACCCGGGCGCGCAGCAGCGGCGCCAGGGTCAGGTCCAGCCCGGCGTCCGGGGTGAGCGGCAGCACCGGGACGCCCCGGGCCCGCAGGGCGAAGCGGCTGGCCTCGCGGTCCGCCTGCCAGAGCCGGACGGCGAGCTCGGCGGCCTCCCGGCGGGCCGAGCTCAGCGCGCGGACGTCGTGCCGGGGCGAGCCGATCGGCACCTCGATGACCACCACCGGGTTCCCCCGGGCCGTCAGGTGCCGCAGCACCTCCAGCACCCGGTGGTCGGTGAGCGTGGTGATCACGTACACCAGGGCGTCGGCCGGGATCACCTGACGGGGCAGCCCGGCCAGGTCGGGGAGGTGGTAGCCGAGGTCACGGCGGACCTCCAGGACCGTCTCCACCAGGCGGTGGAAGTAGCCCCCGCCGGTGCCCGGGACCAGCCAGCGGGTGGTGCCGCCGATCGACAGCACGCCGACCCGGTCGTGGCTGCGCAGGTAGGCCTTGGCGATCCCGGCGCCGGCCCGCACGGTCTCGTCCAGGCTGGAGACGCCGTTGGACGGGTCGTAGTAGTCGCCGAGCGCGTCCAGCAGCACCACCGTGTCGGCGGCCCGCTCGGCCGCGAACTGGTTGAGCTGCACCGAGCCCCGCCGGGTGGTGGACGGCCAGTGGATCCGGCGCTGCCGCTCGCCCCAGACGTGCGGGCGCACGCCCGTCACCTCCACGCCCTCGCCGCGCTGGCGGGCGGTGTGCTCGCCGAGCCGCTCGGGCAGCCGGACCGGGATCGGGGTCAGCGCGGAGTGGGTGGGCATCGGGAAGACCTGCGCCTCGCCCAGCTCCACCCGGACGGTGCGCCGGGCCAGCCCGCCGCCGTCGTACACGTCCACGTCCACCGTGCCCAGGCTCCACCGGCCCCAGCGGTGCGGGGTGAGCCGCAGCGTGACGGTGGTGCCGGTGACGTCCACCGCCTCCACCGCGACCCCGGGGCCCGGGTACGGACGGGGGACGATCCGTCCGTGGGTGCCGCCGACCGCGAGCTCGATCCGGGCCTCGACGGTCTCGCCCTCGAAGAGGCGGCGGGCGGAGACCGTGGCCTCGGCGCCGCCGACCGTCGGACGGCCCTCGCCGGAGGTGGCCAGCACCAGCAGCACCAGCGGGCCGGCCGCCACCGCCAGCACCCAGGCGTGGCCGGTGAGCAGGGCGGCGGCCACCGCCGCGACGGTGACGGTGAGCAGCCGCAGGGTCCGCTCGCCGGCCCGCCAGTGGGTGGGCGGCTCGGCGGGCGGCTGGACCAGGGCGAGCGGGGCCGGCCCGCCGGGCGCGGCCGCTCCCCGACGGGGCGTCAGGTTCACGGCCGGCCGGCCCCGTCGGCGGTGCGGGCGGCGGCGGCAGCGGCGGCGGCCGGGACGGTCTGCGGGGCCTTGACGCTCGGTATCAGCCCGGCCACCACCTCGTCGGCGTTGATCTGACGCACCCACAGCTCCGGCTGGAGCGAGATCCGGTGGGCCAGGGCCGGGACCACCAGGCTCTTGACGTCCTCCGGCACCACGTAGTCCCGGCCGTCCAGCACCGCCCGGGCCCGGGCCAGCTGGACCAGCGCCAGCCCGCCGCGCGGCGAGGCGCCGACCTGGATCTGCGGGTGCGCGCGGGTGGCGGCCAGCAGGGCCACCACGTACGCCACCAGGTCGTCGTCCACCTCGACCCGCTCCAGGGCGGCGCGCATCGCCAGCACCTGGGCCGGGTCGGTGAGCCTGCGCACCGTGGGCTCGGGGGCCGAACGGTCCAGCCGGGCGCGGAGCATGGCCTCCTCCTGCTCGGCGGCCAGGTAGCCCATCCGGACCCGGAGCAGGAAGCGGTCCAGCTGCGCCTCGGGCAGTCCGTAGGTGCCCTCGTACTCGATCGGGTTGGCGGTGGCGATCACCACGAACGGGTCCGGCAGCTTCCTGGTCACCCCGTCCACCGAGACCTGGGCCTCGGCCATCGCCTCCAGCAGCGCGGCCTGGGTCTTCGGGGGCGTGCGGTTGATCTCGTCGGCCAGCAGCAGGTGGGTGAAGACCGGGCCGGGCCGGAAGACCATCTCCCCGCTGGACTGGTCGTAGAACGGCGCGCCGGAGACGTCCGAGGGCAGCAGGTCCGGGGTGAACTGGATGCGCCGGAAGTCCAGGCCCAACGCGGTGGCGAAGGAGCGGGCCAGCAGGGTCTTGCCCAGGCCGGGCAGGTCCTCGATCAGCACGTGGCCGCCGGCCAGCACGCCGAGCATCACCAGTTCGAGCGCCTCCGGCTTGCCGACCACGGCGCCGCCGACCTCGGCCAGCACCTCGCGGGCCAGCTCGCCGGCCTGACGCGGGGTCAGCGCGGGGAGCGGGGCGGCGGGGGCCGCGGCTGCGGCTTCGGTGATGGTCACGGGACTCCTCGGGGACTGGTCGTCGGGGTGGTGGTGGCGCGGGTCAGACGGTCTGCAGACCGTCCACGGCGGAGCGGAGCAGGGCGGGCGGCACCGGGCCGTCGAACTCGGTGTCCAGGTCGATCAGCCGCCAGACGCCCGGCCCGACCAGGGCGGCGGCCGCCCGCGGCGCGTGGTGCAGCGAGACGCCGTGACGTTCCGTCAGCCGGGAGTCGTAGAGGCGCTGCAGCCGTGCGCGCAGCAGCGCCACGTCCTCCGGGTGGCCGGCCAGCGCGCCCTCCACCGCCGGGCGCCAGTCGCCCAGGCCGGCCGTCCGCTGCTCGACCATCCGCTGGGTACGGGAGGACAGGCCGTCCTCGGACTCGGCTCCGGCCACGTACCGGGCGGTGACCAGCCCGACCGCCGCGAACAGCAGGGCCCCGCCGGTCGCGACGGCCGCCCCGGCGGTCAGGGCCAGCACGGTCTCGGCGGCGGCCGCCGTCCCGGCCAGCACGGCCAGCGACCACCGGCCGACCGGGCGTTCGCGGAGCAGGCGGGTCCCGGTGCGGACCTGAGGGTCCGGCCGGTGGCGCCCCTGGGCGTACCGCCCCGTCATCGGGCCTCCCCGGTCGGTGCCGGCTGCCCGGCGTCGGACGGCCCGGTGGTGGACGGCCCGGTGGTGGACGGCTCCGCGTCGGACGGCTCGGCGGGGTGGCCGAGTTGGGCGGCGATGGCGTCCAGCGCGGACCGGGCCCGGGCCAGGTGCGGCTCGCCCATCGGGTGGCTGGAGTAGCGGGCCTCCCGGAACAGCGTGGCCAGCGACTGCGGGTGAGGCCCCGTCACCACCCCGGCCAGGGCGGCCCGGTGCAGCAGGTCCGCCGGGCTGTCCGAATCGTGCCGGACCACGCCGGACTCGGCCAGCGAGGTCTCCATGGCCAGGTAGCAGGCGATCACGGCGGTCCGGGCGTCGTCGCCGGTCAGCGCCCGGCGGCCGGAGGCGACCGCCTCGGCCAGCGCCTCCTCGCTGACCGCCCCGGCGCCCTTGGTGATCCGGAAGCGCAGGCGGTGCAGGCGTCGTCGGCGCTCGCGCAGCCAGTGGACCACCATCACCACCACCGTCACCACCAGCAGCACCACCAGGGCGAGCCCGATCAGGGCCACCAGGATCTCGACCCAGGAGGTCTTGGTGCTGGGCATCCCCGGGTCCGGCCCGCGGCTCAGCGAGGGGGAGGGGCTCGGGCCGGGCTCCGGGGCGGGAGGGTGCTCGCAGGACTTCGCGGAGAGCAGCAGCAGGAACAGCGGCAGCACCACGACCGTCACCCGCAGCACTGCGGTGGCGGCCCCGGCCAGGCGCTCGGCCACCGGGCTCAGCTTCCCCTGCATCGCCTCGGCGAGCACGGTGCGGTACTTCACGATCACCGCGATCCCGGCGGCCCCGAAGGCCAGGCCGAGCAGCGGGCCGTACCGCGCGAGCGGTCCGGTGGCCTTCAGCAGGGAGGGCCCCTCCGACGGTCGCAGCGCCAACGCGGCGAAGGCCAGACAGCCCACCGCCACCAGGGCCAGCACCGGCCGCAGCCGGCTCCCCGGTCCGGGCACACGTCCGCCCATGGTGGTGTTCCCCCGTACGTCCCCCGTGCCCCCGCGGGTCCGGGTGGCGAATTCGTGCAGCTTCGCACACGAGTGGTCGCGCTGTCAGCAGCTGATCCGGGACACGGGGGGACTTGAGGAGGTGTCAGGCAGCCCCGGCTGCCCCGGCGGCCGGCACCCGCTGCCCGTCCGGCCCCTGCCCCGACGGCCGGGTGCCATCCGCCCGGGCCCTGGTGGCCCGCACCGCCTTCCCCGTCCGTTCCCCGGCGCCTGCGTGTCCCCGTCGTGCCGCCCGCCCGGGCCCCTCGTGCCGACCGGCCGTCAGGCCTCGCTGCGGATGATGGCGAAGCGGGCGCCGAACGGATCGGTGAGCCAGGCCATCCGGCCGATGCCGGGGGCGTCCATGCCGGGGAGCAGCACGGCGCCGCCGTGGGTCGTCGCGCGCTCGATGGTCGCGTCCGGGTCGGTGACCTCGAAGTAGGGGAGCCAGCCGGCCTCGTCGTGGCCGGGCTGGGCCGGGGCGATGCCGCCGAAGGAGGCGCGCTGCTGGTCCTCGCCCTCGGCGGTGGAGAGCACGGTGTACGTCATCCCGGGCACCTCGACCTGCTCGTAGCGCCAGCCGAAGAGCGCGCCGTAGAAGCCCCGCGCGCCCGTCGGGTCGGGTGTGTGCAGCTCGGCCCAGCAGAAGCTGCCCGGGACGGTGGTGGCCTCCAGGCCGGCGATCCCGCCCGGCTGCCAGACAGCGAACTGACCGCCCGCCGGATCGGTGAACGCCGCCAGCCGGCCCGCCCCGGGGATGTCGTCGGGGGAAACCCGGACGGTCCCACCGGCCTGCTCGACCGCCTTCGCGGTGCCGTCCGCGTCGGGCGTGTGGAAGTACACCGTCCAGGCGGAGTGCGCGCCCTCCTCGGTGAGCGGGCCGAGCGCGGCGACCGTCCTCCCGTCGTGCCGGAAGAAGCCGTAGCCGCCGGCCTCGTACCCGGCCGATTCGAAGGACCAGCCGAACACCGCCCCGTAGAAGGCGGCGGCCGCCGCGGTGTCGGGGCTGCCCAGGTCCAGCCAGTTCGGCGAACCGGTCCGGAAGTCGGTGCTGAGCATGGCGGAGAGCTCCCTCGGAGGAGGACGGGTCGGTCGGACCCGCCCAGCCTGCCACCGCCCACCGACAACCGCGCGTCGGGCCTGACGGCCCGTCACCCGAACGGCAGGACCACCCGGAGCGCCTCCATCGCTTCGCGCTCCCCGGCGACCTCGACCGCCGCCCGTTCGCCGCGCCCGAAGGCGTACAGCACCAACTCGCCCGGCTCGCCCCGCACCTCGACCGCCGGTCCGCCCTGCCGGCCGACCGCCACCGACCGGCCGTCCGGGCGCCGCAGCACCAGCAGCACGGGCAGCCGCCGCCCGGCCTCCAGCCGGACCAGCATCGGCAGCCGCTTCCAGAGCAGTTCGGCCATCGACGGGGCGACCGGCTCCGGCTTCCACCCGGGCCCGGCCCGGCGGACGTCCTCGGCGTGCACGTAGTACTCGACCAGGTTGGCCGCCTCGTCCACCCCGGGCAGCGCGAACGGCGAGAACCCCGGGCCGGTGCGCACCAGCCGCAGCAACTCCTCGTACGGGCGGGCCCGGTAGCGCTCCTGCACCCGCGCCGTCCACCCCGCCAGCGGCCCGATCCGGATGCCGGCCGCCGCGTCCAACCGCCGCTCCCGCAGGACCAGATGGGCCGCCAGGTCCCGCGTGGTCCACCCGACGCAGAGCGTCGGCGCCTCCGGCCCCGCCGCCGCCAGCAGATCGGCCAGCCGCTCCCGCTCCCCGCGCGCAAAGCTCGTCATGCGGCCACCTTAGACGGACCGGCGACCGGGGGCGCCGTCGTGGTGACCCCCAGGGGGCGAGGAACTGCCCGGAAGGAAGGCGGACCAGCACCGGGCCGTGCCGTTCGTGGTCAGGGGGCGGCGGTCGAGCCGGCGAGGTGGCCGGTGAGCTTGCGGCCCTGCTGGCTGTTGCTGGCCGAGAGGGTGCAGGAGGCGTCGCGGTGGCCCTGGGCGTAGTGCTTCACGGACGGCCCGATCGGGTAGCCGTAGTACGGGCCGCCGGAGGGCTGCCGTGCCTGCCACTCGGCGGCCGCGGGTTCGCAGAGCTGGCGCAGCGCCCGGGCGATGTCGGCGTCGTCCGCGAGGCCCTCCGGGAGCTTGACCACGGCCACCCCCTCGCCGTCGTGCGGGGCCTCGCAGGGGCGCAGTTCGGGCAGCGTGATCACCTTGCTGAGCTGCGGGTGGTCGAAGCACTCGCCCGGCCAGAAGAACGGGTAGGGCGGCCGCTCCCGGGTCGGCGAGGGGCTGGGCGAGGCGCTCGGGCTCGGCGGCGGGGCGGCCGCCGGCTTCCTCGCCGGCTCCGGCCAGAACAGCACCACGGCCCCCACGACCAGCACCAGCACGGCCACCACCGTGGCCACCACCCGACGCCGCCTCATCCCAGACCCCCTCGACTCTCCGGAGCCCACATTCTGTCCGCCCGCCCCCCGTCCCGTCAGCCCGTTCCCGGAGCCGGCCCAGGCCGCGCGGAGCCCGGCGGGCGGCAGCAGCATGGAGGGAGGACGAGCCACGGGAGGCACCCCATGTGGTGGGAGCCCACGGATCCGCGGACGCAGCGCTTATGCGTCGAGACGCGCCGGCTGCTGGCCCTGCTGCGGTCGGCCCTCGGGCGCACCGAACCCCTCCGGCGGCCGCTGGTCTGGGGCGTCGGCAGCGCACCCGGGGCCGACGGCCGGTGGGGCTCTCCGCTGGTGGTGGTGAACGCGGCCGAGGCCGGAGTGGCCGGACCGGGCCGGTACCGCTGGGAGGACCTCCGGAGCGAGGGCTCGCCGGTGACGGACCTGCTGGCCGGCTGGGAGCTCGCGCCCGGAACGCGGATCGACGTGACGGGCCGTCCGGTCCCGGCCGCCCGGATCGACCCGACCGACCAGGTGGTGGCCCCGCCCGGTGGCCGGGGCACCGTCGGCCTGACCTGCACCCACCTGGGCGCCCCGGCCTTCCTGACGGCCGGGCACCTGGTCTCCGGCAGCGGTGGCCGGGTCGAGGTCGCGGCCACCGGACGGGGCGCTCCGGTCGGCTGGGTGAGCGGCCAAGTGGTGCGCTGGAACGACCCGTTGGGCCTCGGGCCGATCGGCGGCTACGACTACGCGGTGGTCCGGATCGCCCCGCCGGACGACACCGCCACCGTCACCCACGCCGGCCCGCTGCCCGCACCCGGCCCGCCGTACGGGCCGCTCGCCGTCTCCGTCTACGGCGGCCGCTCCGGCCGCTGCCGGGGCACCGTCACCGGCGCCCTCGAACAGCTCGGCGACGCCGACCGGCAGTGGCTGACGCTCTGGCAGGTCGTCACCTCGGAACCGCTCGGGTACGGCGACTCCGGCAGCCTCGCGATGGTCGACTCCGGCCCGTACCGGGGCCGTCTGCTGGGCCACCTCGTCGGCGGCACGGTGACCGCGCCGCACGCCTTCGACCACTGCTACGTCCAGGACCTGCGCGCCTGCCTCGCCCACCAGGACGGGCCGGACGTCCTCCTCTGACACCACCCGGTCCCGTCGGCCTCGGCGACGGGATCCGCGAATCCACCCGGAGGATCCGATGAGCACCATCCGCAGCATCGCCAAGGGGGCCCACATCCGCACCAGGGCGGCCGCGCTGCCCGTGCTCGGCCCGCCGGGAGCGAAGGCCGTCGCGGTCCGGCCGGCCCAGCCGGCCCAGGGGCAGCAGGGCGGCGGTGGCGAGGCCGCGGAGCCCCAGGAGAAGGCCACCGATCTCAGCTCGCTGCTCACAACACCGTCCCGGTGGAGGTGGTGGCGCTCTACACCACCGTGCTCGGCGTGCTCACCAGCGTGCTGGCGGCCGACGCCCAGGACAGCTACCTCCCGCTGCGGTGGTGGCTCTACGGCGGCTGCGTGCTGGCGACGGTCCTGGCCGTGCCGCTCGCGTACTCGCTCGACAAGGCGCCGCCCGCGGAGCAGGGACAGGAACCCGCGGCCGAGCCGCCCGTCACGGCCCCGCCGCAGAAGCCGCCCGGGGTGGACGGCCCCGCCGGCGCGTCCGCCCTCGTCCCGGCCGTCGGGGCGGCCGCGGCTCCGGCCGCCGTGGAGACCCCCGTCAAGAAGCCTCCCGGCCGGGACCGCCGGGGCCCCGTCGCGGAGACCTTCATGGCCGCCTTCTCCTTCGCGGTCTGGGGCCTGGTCATCCCCGAGTCCCCGCTCTACCTGCTGATGGAGGCCCCCACCCTCCCCGTGGTGGTCGCCCTGCTGAGCGCCGCCGGCGCCTTCCTGGCCAACAACGTCTTCGGCCCCTGGCTGGACCGCCCGGCCCGCCGCATCCGGATCACCCTGTACTGAGGCCCCGCCCCGCCGGGACGCCGCCCCGCACGGGTACCCTGCCTGCGGCACGACCCTCACCCAAGGGGTCAACTCATGCGCGTAGGCATCGTCGGTCACGAGGGTCTCTCCGACCTCAGCGAGATGCTGGTCCGGGGCGAGCTCTGGCGCCTCGTCACCTCGCACACCCCGCACGACCTGATCGGCGTCAGCTGCCTGGGCCAGGGGCCGGAGAGCTGGTTCGCCCAGTCCGTGCTGGACCACGGCGGCAAGCTGGAGGTCGTCCTGTCCGCGTCCACGGCCCAGGCGGGCGCCTTCGCCGGGCCCGCCCGCTCCACCGTCCGCTCCCTGCTCAACCAGGCCAACGCGGTGCACCGCCTGGCGCCCGAGCAGTACGGCGGCCTCGGCGACGACACCTGCCGGGCGATGGTCGGGATGATCGACGAGCTGGTCGCGGTCTGGGACGGCGTCACCCCCGGTGCCCCGGCCGAGCTGGTCGCGGCGGCCAGGGCGGCCGGGTTGTACGTGGAGGTGGTCTGGCCGACCGGATGTGAGAGCCCGTCAGCGGGATGAGCCGGGCGCGGGGTGCCCGGTGCCCGGACGAGGGCCGGGGGAGCGGGGCCGAGCTGCCACAATGGGCCCCATGTCGATCACTCCCGCCGCCCCCGGCAGCACCGCGCTCGACCCGGCGATCGCCGCCCGGCTGAAGCGGACCGCCGACGGCCTGCTGCCCGCCGTCGCCCAGCAGTACGACACCGGCGAGGTGTTGATGCTCGGTTGGATGGACGACGAGGCGCTGCACCGCACCCTCACCACCGGCCGCTGCACCTACTGGAGCCGCAGCCGCAGCGAGTACTGGGTGAAGGGCGACACCTCCGGCCACGTCCAGGCGGTCAAGTCGGTCGCCCTGGACTGCGACGGGGACACCCTGCTGGTGAAGGTCGACCAGACCGGCGCGGCCTGCCACACCGGCGCCCGCACCTGCTTCGACGCCGACGTGCTCCCGCTCTCCTGAACCGCTGACCTCCCCTTCGACCGAACGGTGCCCAGCCCCATGGATCTCGAGACCTTCCGCAAACTCGCAGTGGACACCCGGGTCATCCCGGTCTCCCGTCGGCTCCTCGCGGACGGCCTCACCCCGATCGGGCTCTACCGCAGCCTGGCCGGGGAGCGACCGGGCACCTTCCTGCTGGAGTCGGCCGAGCAGGGCAACTGGTCGCGGTACTCCTTCGTCGGGGTCCGCAGCGCCGCCACGCTCACCGCCGACCGGGACGGCAACGCCCGCTGGCACGGCACCCCGCCGGTCGGCATCCCCACCACCGGCGACCCGCTCGCGGTGCTGCGCTCCACCCTGGAGGCGCTGCACACCCCGCGCCACGACGACGACGGCCTGCCGCCGCTCACCGGCGGCCTGGTCGGCTACCTCGGCTACGACGTGGTGCGGCGGCTGGAGAAGCTGCCCAACCTCACCCCGGACGACCTCCAGCTCCCCGAGCTGACCATGCTGCTGGCCACCGACCTCGCGGTGCTGGACCACGCCGACGGCTCGGTGGTGCTGATCGCCAACGCGGTCAACCACAACGACCTGGCCTCGGGCGTGGACGAGGCGTACGCGGACGCGGTGGCCCGCCTGGACGCCATGCAGGCCGACCTGGCCCGCCCGGTCGACCCGGGCCTGGCCACCTTCACCCCGACCGCCGTGGAGCCGCACTCGCCGTTCGGCGGGGCGCCCTACCGGGCCGCCGTCGAGGAGGTCAAGGAGCGCATCCGGGCCGGCGAGGCCTTCCAGGTGGTGCCCTCGCAGCGCTTCGAAGTGCCCTGCGCAGCAAAGGCCTTGGACGTCTACCGGGTGCTGCGCACCACCAACCCCAGCCCGTACATGTACCTGTTCCGCTTCCCCGGCCCGGACGGCACCGCCGAGGGCGGCTTCGACGTGGTCGGCTCCAGCCCCGAGGCGCTGGTCAAGGTGACGGACGGTCAGGCGATGCTGCACCCGATCGCCGGCACCCGGCACCGGGGCGCCACCCCGCACGAGGACGCCGAGCTGGCGGCCGAGCTGCTGGCCGACCCGAAGGAGCGGGCCGAGCACCTGATGCTGGTCGACCTGGGCCGCAACGACCTGGGCCGGGTCTGCGAGCCGGGCAGCGTCGAGGTGGTCGACTTCATGTCGATCGAGAAGTACAGCCACGTGATGCACATCGTCTCCACCGTCACCGGCAAGGTCGCCCCCGGCCGCACCGCCTTCGACGTGCTCACCGCCTGCTTCCCGGCCGGCACCCTCTCCGGCGCCCCCAAGCCGCGCGCCATGCGGATCATCGAGGAGCTCGAACCCACCCGCCGCGGCCTCTACGGCGGCTGCGTCGGCTACCTCGACTTCGCCGGCGACTCCGACACCGCCATCGCCATCCGCACCGCCCTCCTGCGCTCCGGCACCGCCTACGTCCAGGCCGGCGCCGGCGTGGTCGCCGACTCCGACCCGCACGCCGAGGACACCGAGTGCCGCAACAAGGCCGCCGCCGTCCTGCGCGCCGTCGCCACCGCCAACACGCTGAAGGCCTCCGGCTGACCCCCGGTGAACCGTCGGTGTACGGCTCGGGGATAGTGGACGGGTGACCACCGAGCTGCCTTCGCCCCGTACCGCCGAACCCGTCGAGACCGCTGCTCCGAGCCCGAAGGGGCGGCGGATGCTCGGGGTGATGCTGGGGTGCACGGTGCTGGGGGCGGTGCTGGTGCTGACCGCGGTGAGCCGGGTGTGGGCCGAGGGGACGGCCGGGGGTCAGCTGGAGGTGTCGGCGACCGGGAGCGCGGTGTCGGGCCTGCCGGGCGGGCTGGCGCTGGTCGGGCTGGCCTCGGCGGTGGCGGTGTTCGCGGTGCGCGGGGTCGGCAAGCTGGTGGTGGGCGCGCTGCTGACGCTGGCCGGGCTCGGTGCGGCGGTGGCCGCGGTGCTGGGCGCCACCGACGGTGCCGCGCTGCACTCGGCGGCGGCCAAGAAGCTGGCCCTGGTGAGCGCCTCGGCCGAGCAGGTGAGCCACACCGCCTGGCCCTGGGTCGCCTTCGCCGGCGGACTGCTGCTTGCGGTGGCGGGCGCCCTGACGGTGCGTCACGGCCGGTCCTGGCCGGCCATGGGTGCCCGGTACGAGGCCCCGGCCCGGAAGGCGGCGCCGAAGCCCAAGGGTGCGGGCACCCCCGCGGACATCTGGCAGGCCCTCGACCGCGGCGAGGACCCGACGGCGTAGCGGTGGTCGACCCGGGGCCCCGCAGGGGCCTCCAGGGGCGCGGGGAACTGCGCGCAGGGGAACGGCAGTACGTGCAACTGGCTGACGTGCCCCGATCTCACCCTGGGCCGCCTTCCGTACTCGCGCAGTTCCTCGCGCCCCTGGGCCTTCGGCCCCCGGGGTGACCGCGGCGGACCCCCGCTTGGGGTCGGGTGTGTGGGCCCGGCACAATGGACGAGTCAACCCGACGGGCGCCCGCAGTCCGGCCGGGCCCCGCAGATTCAAGGAGCACCATCAGATGTCGGCAACCGCGCACGGCCACACCCCCGCCGCCTGGACCGGCTCGACCATCGCCTTCATCGGCTTCACGGTCAGCGGCGTTGCGATGATCATCCCCGCCGTCTGGCTCTTCTGGGTGGGCCTGGGCGTGGTCCTGCTCGGCGGTGTCGTCGGCAAGGCGATGTCGATGGCCGGCATGGGCAAGCAGCCCAGCCCGTACTTCGCCACCCCGGAGGAGACCCTCGCCCGTCGCGAGCTGGCCGCCAAGGCCGCCGCGGGCGTCTGATCCACGGTCGACGAACGGGAGCGGTGGGGCGCGCGGAGCGCCCCGCCGCTCCCGTTCGCATGACACGCACCGCCGGCTGAGGGATGCGCCCCGGCCCCGGGGGCAGAATCGGCCCTGTGACCGCCGCCCCGCAGCCGAAGCCCGCCGCCGCCCCGCCCTCCCGGGCGCGCCGGACGGTCCGTCCGCTGCTGGCGCTGGTGGCGGTGGCCGTTCCCACCGTCTACGTGGCCGCGGTCGACCCGAACGCCCCGGGCCACTACCCCGTCTGCCCGGTGCTGGCCGCCACCGGCTGGTGGTGCCCGGGCTGCGGGGGGCTGCGAGCGGTGCACGCGCTGGCCCACGGGGACCTGGCCACCGCCGCGCACGACAACCTGCTGGTGGTGGTGCTGGCGATGGTCGTCGGGGTGCTGTGGAGCGGCTGGCTCTGGGCCGCGCTGACCGGTGGGCGGGCGCCGAAGGTCCGGTTCGGGCTGCCGCAGACGGTGCTCCTGCTGCTGGTGCTGGCGGTCTTCATGGTCTACCGCAACCTCCCGGTCGGGGCCGGGCTGGCGCCCCCGGTGCTCTGACGGAGCCCACGCGACGGCGTACGGCCGGGTCCGCTCCGCGAGACGCGCGCCGGGCGGATGCGGTTCGCGCCCCCCGCGCCCGATACCATCGAGGAGCCGACGGGGGCCGGAAGTTCCGCGCCGTTCAGCAGGACGGAGCAGGACGTGGTCCGCCGCCCGCGGTGAAACACCCGACGAGCCGGGCATGTGCCCGGCGGAATGATGGGGGCGCCCGCGTGAGTGTGCTCGACGAGATCATCGACGGGGTCCGTGAGGACCTCGCCGAGCGGCAGTCCCGGGTCTCCCTGGACCAGCTCAAGGAGCTGGCCGCGAAGGCCCCCGACGCCAAGGACGGAGTGGCCGCGCTGCGCGGCGACGGCGTCCGGGTGATCTGCGAGGTCAAGCGCTCCAGCCCGTCCAAGGGGGCCCTGGCGGCGATCGCCGACCCGGCGGCCCTGGCGCTCGACTACGCGGCCGGCGGTGCCGCCGCGATCAGCGTGCTGACCGAGCAGCGCCGCTTCGGCGGTTCGCTGGCCGACCTGGACGCCGTCCGGGCGGCGGTGGACACCCCGCTGCTGCGCAAGGACTTCATCGTCACCGCCTACCAGCTCTGGGAGGCCCGCGCCCACGGCGCCGACCTCGCGCTGCTGATCGTGGCGGCCCTGGACCAGCCGGCCCTGGTGTCGCTCATCGAGCGCGCCGAGTCGATCGGGCTCACCCCGCTGGTCGAGGTGCACGACGAGGAGGAGATCGCGCGCGCGGTGGACGCCGGCGCGAAGATCATCGGCGTCAACGCCCGCAACCTCAGGACCCTCGAGGTGGACCGGAACACCTTCGGCAACGTGGTGGACGCCATCCCGGCGCACATCGTGAAGGTGGCCGAGTCCGGCGTGCGCGGCCCGCACGACCTGATCGCCTACGCCAACCTCGGCGCGGACGCGGTGCTGGTCGGCGAGTCGCTGGTGACCGGCCGGGACCCGAAGGCGGCCGTGGCCGACCTGGTCGCCGCCGGTGCCCACCCGGCGCTGCGCAACAACGGACGGGGCTGACCCGCAGATGAACGCCCGCCTCGCTCCCGGCTGCCGGCCGCGCGGTTGCCGCGCGCCCGCGCGCCGGGTGCTGGGGCGGCGGGTCCGGTACGTGATCGGTTGTGAGCCGGGGCAGGTCCCCGGTCGGCGATGGCGACGCACGCACGGCTGACGTTCCGTCAGCACGCATGCCATGCACGCCACTTCACCGATTCACGAGGACGTAACTGCCATGTCCGAAAAGGACTACCTGCCAGGCACCCAGGTCCCCGACGCCCGGGGGTACTTCGGGGCGTACGGCGGCCGCTTCATCCCGGAGGCGCTGGTCGCCGCCGTCGAGCAGGTCGCCGAGGAGTACGAGAAGGCCAAGGCCGACCCGGCCTTCGCGGCCGAGCTGGACGGGCTGCTGAAGGACTACACCGGCCGCCCGAGCCCGCTCACCGACGTGCACCGGTTCTCCGCCGAGGCCGGCGGGGCGCGGATCCTGCTCAAGCGCGAGGACCTCAACCACACCGGCTCGCACAAGATCAACAACGTGCTGGGCCAGGCCCTGCTCACCCGCCGGATGGGCAAGACCCGGATCATCGCAGAGACCGGCGCCGGCCAGCACGGCGTGGCCACCGCCACCGCCTGCGCGCTGTTCGGCTTCGACTGCACCATCTACATGGGCGAGGTCGACACCCAGCGCCAGGCGCTGAACGTGGCCCGGATGCGGATGCTCGGCGCCGAGGTGGTGGCCGTGAAGTCCGGCAGCCGCACCCTCAAGGACGCCATCAACGAGGCCTTCCGCGACTGGGTGGCCAACGTCGACGACACCCACTACCTGTTCGGCACGGTCGCCGGGCCGCACCCCTTCCCGGCCATGGTCCGGGACTTCCACCGGGTGATCGGCGTGGAGGCCCGCGAGCAGGTGCTGGAGCGCACCGGCAGGCTCCCGGACGCCGTGGTCGCCTGCGTCGGCGGCGGCTCCAACGCGATGGGCATCTTCCACGAGTTCATCCCGGACGCGGGCGTCCGGCTGATCGGCTGCGAGGCGGCCGGCGAGGGCGTGGACACCGAGAAGCACGCGGCCACCCTGACCAAGGGCGACCCGGGCGTGCTGCACGGCTCCCGCACCTACGTGCTGCAGGACGAGGACGGCCAGACCATCGAGTCGCACTCGATCTCGGCCGGCCTGGACTACCCGGGCGTCGGCCCGGAGCACGCCTGGCTGAAGGACACCGGCCGGGCCGAGTACCGTCCGGTGACCGACGACGAGGCGATGCAGGCGCTGCGCCTGCTGTCCCGCACCGAGGGGATCATCCCGGCCATCGAGAGCGCCCACGCGCTCGCCGGGGCGCTCAAGCTCGGGCGCGAGCTGGGCCCGGAGGCGACCATCCTGGTCTCGCTCTCCGGCCGCGGCGACAAGGACATGCACACCGCCGCCGAGTACTTCGGCCTGTACGACGCCGCGCAGAACGACAGCAACGGGGGCAAGTGATCATGGCTTCGAAGTTGAGCTCCGTGCTGGCCGCCGCCAAGGCGGAGGACCGCGCGGCCCTGATCGGCTACCTCCCGGCCGGCTTCCCGACCGTGGACGGCGGGATCGCCGCCGTGAAGGCGCTGATCGAGGGCGGCTGCGACGTGGTCGAGATCGGCCTGCCGCACTCCGACCCGGTGCTGGACGGCGCGGTCATCCAGACCGCCGACGACATCGCGCTGCGCGGTGGCGTGAAGATCAAGGACGTGATCCGCACCGTCGCCGAGGTGGCCGACGCCCACCCGGAGGCCGCGGTCCTGGTGATGACGTACTGGAACCCGGTCGAGCGCTACGGCGTGGCCCGCTTCGCGGCCGACCTGGCGGCCGCCGGGGGAGCGGGCTGCATCCTGCCCGACCTGCCGGTGGAGGAGTCCGGCGAGTGGCGCTCGGCCGCGGCCGAGCACGGTCTGGACACCGTGTTCGTGGTCGCGCCGAGCAGCAAGGACGCCCGGCTGGCCGAGGTCACGGCGGCCGGCTCCGGCTTCGTCTACGCCGCCGCGGTGATGGGCGTGACGGGCACCCGGGCCGCCGTCGGCTCGATGGCCGAGGACCTGGTCGCCCGGACCCGGGCCACCACCGAGCTGCCGGTCTGCGTCGGCCTCGGGGTCTCCAACGCGACCCAGGCCGCCGAGGTGGCCGGCTTCGCCGACGGCGTGATCGTCGGCTCCGCCTTCGTCCAGCGCATCCTGGACGCGGACGGCGAGCCGGCCGCGCTGGACGCGGTCCGCTCGCTCGCCGCCGAGCTGGCCGAGGGCGTCCGCAAGCGCTGACGCCACTCGCCGCCCGACCGAGGCCCGTGCGAACCCCCTCCGGGGGGCGCACGGGCCTTCGTCACCCCGGGCCGCGCCACGCTCGGGAGCGCCCCGCAGGGGCGCGAGGAACTGCGCGCAGGGGAACGGCAGCACGTGCAACTGGCTCGCGTGCCCCGATCCAGCGCTGGTCCGCCTTCCGATTCGCGCAGTTCCTCGCGCCCCTGCGGGGCGCTCCGCCATTGCCGCGTCAGGCGGGACACACCGGCGGGCTGCCCCGTCCGGGTGAAGTACCTGGCTCCGACGCATCGGGGGGGATTGACCGGCGTTGAGTGGAGGGACGAGTTCGTGTGCGGTACGGACCGTTCCCGACCGAAGGAGTCCATCCAGTGCCCTGTTTCCAGCGCGCCGTCCTGCTCCGGGCGGCGGTCGCCGCCCTGGTGCTCGGCGTCGCGATGGGGGCGGAGGCGACCGTCGGCCCGGCGATGGCCCGGCGCGGGGTGGAGCGGGCCGAGCACGAGGCGTACCGCTGCGGGCAGTTGGCCAGCGCGGACTCGGCGGCCCGGGCCGGGCGCTCGCAGCCGGAGGGCCGGCCCCCGCTGGGTTCGGCGGCCGAGCGGCTGCGCTGCCGCCAGCTGCGCTGACCCACCGTCAGTGAGATCGGACATACGCACTATTCCATCACTCATTCGGCTTAAGGCGCGAATGTGGAGTAACCGCCATTCATCCCCTACGGTTCATCAGGAAGCGTGAGCGGCAGCCACGTCACGACGCACCGATGGGGGAGGACACCCGATGGCCAGTGAGCAGACCGCCGAGCGTCCGGGCGGCGGGTCCGCCCTGCGCAGGGCGGTGGACGGTCCGCCCGGTGAGTGGTTCGGGCTGGTGGTCCGGCTCGGCCTGGCGGTGGTCTGGGCCTGGGCCGGGCTGGCGAAGATCGCCGATCCGGCGGAGGCCGCCCAGGCGGTGCGGGCGTACGAGATCCTGCCCGAGTCCCTGGTCAAGCCGGTCGGCTACGGGCTGCCGTTCCTCGAAGTGACGCTCGCCCTGCTGCTGTTGATCGGTCTGGGCACCCGGATCGTCGCGGCGGTCTCGGCCCTGCTGCTGCTCGCCTTCATCGCCGGGATCGCCTCCGCGTGGGCCCGGGGCATCTCGATCGACTGCGGCTGCTTCGGCGGCGGCGGTGCGGTCGACTCCTCGAAGACCGAGTACGCGCAGGAGATCGCGCGCGACACCGGCTTCCTGCTGCTGGCCGCCTGGCTGGTCTGGCGGCCGAGGACCAAGCTCTCGGCCGACGCCTGGCTCAACGCCTGAACGGCCCGCGCCCGCCCCGGACCTGACGGACTCCCGACGACTTTCCCCGCCCACCCGGCCCCCACCTTGGACGTACCGAGACATGAGCGAGAAGAACCGAGAAGGCAAGCGCACCGCCCGCGAGCGGATGCTGGAGGAGCGGGCTGCGGAGGAGGCCCGGGACAAGCGCAAGAAGAAGCTGGTCATCGGCGGCGCGGTGCTGGCCGTGATCGCGGTCGGCGTGGTGATCGGCGTGGTGGTGCAGAACCAGCGCGACAAGCCGGACACCCCCGTCGCCCACCCGGCCGGGACGATCGGCGAGAAGAACCTGGTCATCCCGGACGGCCCGTCCAACGCCCCCTCGACGCTCACCGTCTACGAGGACCCGCGGTGCCCCGCCTGCGGCATCTTCGAGCGTGAATTCGCCTCCACGGTCGACCAGTTGGAGGACGCCGGGAAGCTCCAGGGGAACTACCACATCGTCTCCTTCATCGACCGCTCGCTCGGGGGCAAGGGCTCCAAGTACGGGGCCAACGCGCTCGGCTGCGCGCAGGACGCGGGCAAGTTCCGCGCCTACCACGACGTGCTCTACAAGAACCAGCCCGAGGAGACCGCCGACACCTTCGGCACCAAGTCGACCCTGATCGACCTGGCCAAGCAGGTGCCGGGCCTGGACTCGCCGGCCTTCGAGAGCTGCGTCAACGACAACAAGTACGCGGACTGGGTTTCGGCGGTGCAGCAGGACTTCGACAAGTCCAGCTACAAGTCGACCCCGACGGTGCTGCTCAACGGCCAGCCGGTCTACCCGAAGAACGCGGCCGGCGAGCAGATCTCCCCGGAGAACCTGGTGAAGTGGGTGGACGAGGCCAACGCCGGCAAGCAGCTCGGCACGGTGGCCTCCGCGCCCGCCTCGCCGGCCCAGTAGCGAACGTTCGGAAGCTGTGACCCCGCGCGGTGCAGGAGTGCCGGGCGGGGTCGGGTAGCGTCGACCCTGCCATGGATCTCGCATACATTCCGAGCCCGTCGCGGGGCGTCCTCTACCTGGGGCCGGTCCCGCTGCGCGCCTACGCGTTCTGCATCATCATCGGTGTCGTCGTGGCCGTCTGGCTCGGCAGCAAGCGCTGGGTCGCCAGGGGCGGCGCCAAGCACACCGTCGGGGACATCGCCGTCTGGGCGGTGCCGTTCGGCCTGGTGGGCGGCCGCCTCTACCACGTGATCACCGACAACCAGCTGTACTTCGGGGAGGACCGGAACCCGGTCGACGCCCTGAAGATCTGGGAGGGCGGCCTCGGAATCTGGGGCGCGATCGCCTTCGGTGCCGTCGGCGCCTGGATCGGCGCCCGCCGCCGGGGCGTGCCGCTGCCCGCCTACGCCGACGCGATCGCCCCGGGCATCGCGCTGGCCCAGGCCTGCGGTCGCTGGGGCAACTGGTTCAACCAGGAGCTGTACGGCCGGGCCACCGACCTGCCGTGGGGCCTGGAGATCCACAAGGTCGAGGCGGACGGCACCGTGGTGGACGGGGTCTTCCACCCGACCTTCCTCTACGAGTCGCTCTGGTGCGTCGGCGTCGCGCTGCTGGTGATCTGGGCGGACAAGCGCTTCACCCTCGGCCACGGCCGGGCCTTCGCGATCTACGTCGCCGCGTACAGCGTCGGCCGCTTCTGGATCGAGGGGATGCGGATCGACGAGGCGCACCACTTCCTGGGCCTGCGCCTGAACGAGTGGACCGCGATCCTCACCTTCGTCGCCGCGATCGTCTACCTGGTGGTGGTCGGCAGGCTGCGCCCCGGCCGGGAGGCTCCGGACAGCATCGACCCGGCCTCGAACGTGGGCGAACTGACGGTGTCCGCACCGGAGTCCGCCACCGGCGACCAGACCCCCGCCGAGACGCCGGCCGAGGCCCCCGCCGAATCGGACCGACCGGAGCCCGGCACCAAGGCCTGACCTGCGACTCCCCAACTCCTCGGCCGCCCGCACCGCTTGGTGCAGGGCGGCCGAAGTCGTGTTCGGGAAGCCTTACTTTGCTGGAAAGCCCCGATACATCGGACTACCTTTCAAATCGTCACGAGAAGACCGCAACCACCTTCCTGAGGGGGGCTATTCGCCATGGCCGCGACCATTGCCGAGCCGATCGCCGAGGAGAACCCGATGCCGCGCATCCCGGCCGAGGGGCACCACCGGGACGTCAACGGCGGCTGGCTGCGTCCGGCGGTCTTCGGCGCCATGGACGGCCTGGTTTCCAACTTCGCGCTGATGACCGGTGTGGTCGGCGGCGCCGCCTCGCCGGGCACGGTGATCATCACCGGGCTGGCCGGCCTGGCCGCCGGGGCCTGCTCGATGGCGGCGGGGGAGTACACCTCGGTGGCCTCCCAGCGCGAGCTGGTCGAGGCCGAGATCGAGGCCGAGCGGCTGGAGCTGCGCCGCAACCCGCAGGGCGAGCTGGCCGAGCTGGCCGAGCTCTACGTCTCGCGCGGGGTGGAGCCCGAGCTGGCCAAGGAGGTGGCCCGGCAGCTCTCCGCCGACCCGGAGCAGGCGCTGGAGGTGCACGCCCGCGAGGAGCTCGGGGTGGACCCGACCGACCTGCCCTCCCCGATGGTGGCGGCGGTCTCCTCCTTCCTCTGCTTCGCGGCCGGCGCGCTGCTCCCGCTGCTGCCCTACCTGCTGGGCGCCACCTCGCTGGCCCCGGCCCTGGTGCTCTCGCTGATCGGCCTGTTCCTGTGCGGCGCGGTGGTGGCCCGGGTGACGGCCCGCACCTGGTGGTTCAGCGGCCTGCGCCAGCTGGTGCTGGGCGGTGCCGCGGCGGCCGTGACCTTCGGGCTGGGCGCGCTGATCGGCGGCCAGATCGGCTGACCGGGCGAGCATGGTTATGACATTGCACACATGGTTCTGCGGGCCGACCTGCGCAGATCCCGGCCGAGCCGTGGTCCGGCCGCAGAATCTCATGCCGCGCTCGCCGATCGACGCAGGATTCGCAGGGCACCCGTTCTCGACATGTGGACAGGGAATTACGCCCCTGTTTCGTCCTCGGGGGCAGGGGGCACACTGGTGGGGGCACGCGGCCGAGAGCACGCCTCCGGCCCGTCCCCGATACGTCAGGTTGAGCGCCCTGACCAGGGCGGACTGTCCGCACTGTGGACGAGAAATCCCACTGTCCGGTCAGTCCGACATCATGTAACCTGCACGAAATCGCATGAGGGCCAACGTCGTCCCTACTGCACCAAGCACTTGCCAGAGACGACGACGGGAGAGCCGATGCTGTCTGCATCCATGCACTCCGCCAACGAGCCCGGTCAGGCCGCCGCGCGGCCTTACGCGCTCGTTCCGGATGCGCGACCCACTGCTCAGGGCCTGTACGACCCGCGTAACGAGCACGACGCCTGCGGCGTCGGTTTCGTCGCCACGCTGACCGGCATCGCCGACCACACGATCGTCGACCAGGCGCTGACCGTCCTGCGCAACCTGGAGCACCGAGGCGCCACCGGCGCCGAGCCGGACTCCGGTGACGGCGCGGGCATCCTGACCCAGGTGCCGGACGCGTTCCTGCGCTCCAAGGTCTCCTTCGAGCTCCCCGAGGCCGGCTCCTACGCCGTCGGCATCGCCTTCCTGCCGGACGAGGACGCCGCCGACGCGGCCGCCGTCGCGCAGATCGAGGCCATCGCCGCCGAGGAGGACCTGACCGTCCTCGGCTGGCGCGAGGTGCCGGTCACCCCCGACCTGCTCGGCGCCACCGCCCGTTCGGTGATGCCGCGCTTCCGCCAGCTCTTCGTCACCGGCGAGGGCAAGAGCGGGATCGCGCTGGACCGGGTCGCCTTCGTCGTCCGCAAGCGCGCCGAGCGCGAGGCCGGGGTGTACTTCCCCTCGCTCTCCGCCCGGACCATCGTCTACAAGGGCATGCTGACCACCGGTCAGCTGGAGCCCTTCTTCCCCGACCTGTCGGACCGGCTCTTCGCCTCCGCCATCGGCCTGGTGCACTCGCGGTTCTCCACGAACACCTTCCCGAGCTGGCCGCTGGCCCACCCGTACCGCTTCGTCGCCCACAACGGTGAGATCAACACCGTCAAGGGCAACCGGAACTGGATGACGGCCCGTGAGTCCCAGCTGGCCACCGACCTGATCCCGGGCGACCTGAACCGGATCTTCCCGATCTGCACCCCGGACCACTCCGACTCGGCCTCCTTCGACGAGGTCCTGGAGCTGCTCCACCTGGGCGGCCGCTCGCTGCCGCACTCGGTGCTGATGATGATCCCGGAGGCGTGGGAGAACCACGCCACCATGGAGCCGGCCCGCCGCGCCTTCTACCAGTACCACTCCAACCTGATGGAGCCCTGGGACGGCCCGGCCTGCGTGACCTTCACCGACGGCACCCAGATCGGCGCGGTCCTGGACCGCAACGGCCTGCGCCCGGCCCGGTACTGGGTCACCGAGGACGGCCTCGTGGTGCTCTCCTCCGAGGTCGGCGTGCTCGACATCGACCAGGAGAAGGTGACCCGCAAGGGCCGCCTGCAGCCGGGCAAGATGTTCCTCATCGACACCGCCGAGGGCCGGATCGTCGAGGACGAGGAGATCAAGTCCGCGCTGGCCGACGAGCACCCGTACCAGGAGTGGGTGGCCGCCGGGCAGATCGAGCTCAAGGCGCTGCCCGAGCGCGAGCACATCCACCACACCCACGCCTCGGTGACGCGCCGTCAGCAGACCTTCGG
Source organism: Kitasatospora sp. NPDC001664 (assembly GCF_053596675.1). Taxonomy (NCBI): domain Bacteria; kingdom Bacillati; phylum Actinomycetota; class Actinomycetes; order Kitasatosporales; family Streptomycetaceae; genus Kitasatospora; species Kitasatospora sp. NPDC001664. Next base: position 99,968 of record NZ_JBSFGS010000019.1, on the reverse strand, counting down.
CTACACCGAGGAGGAGCTGCGGGTCATCCTGGCCCCGATGGCCAAGACCGGCGGCGAGGCGCTCGGCTCGATGGGCACCGACAGCCCGATCGCGGCGCTGTCCGAGAAGCCCCGGCTGCTCTTCGACTACTTCGTGCAGCTCTTCGCGCAGGTCACCAACCCGCCGCTGGACGCCATCCGCGAGGAGCTCGTCACCTCGCTGCTGTCCAACCTCGGGCCGGAGGGCAACCTGCTCTCCACCACCTCCGCGCACTGCCGCTCGATCGGCATCACCTTCCCGGTGATCGACAACGACGAGCTGGCCAAGCTGACCCACGTCAACCAGGACGGCGACCAGCCGGGCCTCAAGGCCGTCACGCTGTCGGGCCTCTACAAGGTCGCCGGCGGCGGCGAGGCGCTGGCCGCCCGGCTCGCGGCCATCGCGGCCGAGGCCGACGCGGCGATCGCCGACGGTGCCCGGATCATCCTGCTGTCGGACCGTCACTCCGACGCCGAGCACGCGCCGATCCCCTCGCTGCTGCTCACCTCCGCGGTGCACCACCACCTGATCCGCACCAAGCAGCGCACCCAGGTGTCGCTGCTGGTCGAGGCCGGTGACGTCCGCGAGGTGCACCACGTCGCGCTGCTGATCGGCTACGGCGCCGGCGCGGTCAACCCGTACCTGGCCATGGAGTCGGTCGAGGACCTGGTCGAGCAGGGCGTCTTCATCCAGGGCATCGAGCCCGAGAAGGCGATCAAGAACCTGATCAAGGCGCTCGGCAAGGGCGTCCTGAAGGTGATGTCCAAGATGGGCATCTCCACCGTCGCCTCCTACCGCGGCGCCCAGGTCTTCGAGGCCATCGGCCTCGACCAGGCCACCGTGGACGCCTACTTCGCGGGCACCACCACCAAGCTCGGCGGCATCGGCCTGGCCGAGGTCGCCAAGGAGGTGGCCGCGCGCCACGCCAAGGCGTACCCGGCCTCCGGCATCTCCGCCGCGCACCGCGCGCTGGAGATCGGCGGCGAGTACCAGTGGCGCCGCGAGGGCGAGCCGCACCTGTTCGACCCGGACACCGTCTTCCGGCTGCAGCACTCGACCCGCTCGCGCCGCTACGACATCTTCAAGCAGTACACCGAGCGGGTGAACTCCCAGTCCGAGCGCCTGATGACGCTGCGCGGCCTGTTCAAGTTCGACGCCAAGGGCCGTGCGCCGATCTCCGTCGACGAGGTCGAGCCGGTCTCCGAGATCGTCAAGCGCTTCTCCACCGGCGCCATGTCGTACGGCTCCATCTCGATGGAGGCGCACGAGACGCTGGCCATCGCGATGAACCGCCTCGGCGGCAAGTCCAACACCGGTGAGGGCGGCGAGGACCCGGAGCGCCTGTACGACCCGGAGCGCCGCTCGGCGATCAAGCAGGTCGCCTCCGGCCGCTTCGGCGTCACCTCCGAGTACCTGGTGAACGCGGACGACATCCAGATCAAGATGGCCCAGGGCGCCAAGCCCGGCGAGGGCGGCCAGCTGCCCGGCCACAAGGTCTACCCGTGGGTGGCCCGGACCCGGCACTCCACCCCGGGCGTCGGTCTGATCTCGCCGCCGCCGCACCACGACATCTACTCCATCGAGGACCTGGCTCAGCTGATCCACGACCTCAAGAACGCCAACCCGGACGCCCGCATCCACGTGAAGCTGGTCTCCGAGGTCGGCGTCGGCACCGTCGCGGCGGGCGTCTCCAAGGCGCACGCGGACGTGGTGCTGGTCTCCGGCCACGACGGCGGCACCGGCGCCTCGCCGCTCACCTCGCTCAAGCACGCGGGCGGTCCCTGGGAGCTCGGCCTGGCCGAGACCCAGCAGACCCTGCTGCTGAACGGGCTGCGCGACCGGATCGTGGTCCAGACGGACGGTCAGCTCAAGACCGGCCGCGACGTGGTCATCGCCGCCCTGCTGGGCGCCGAGGAGTTCGGCTTCGCCACCGCCCCGCTGGTGGTCTCCGGCTGCATCATGATGCGGGTCTGCCACCTGGACACCTGCCCGGTCGGCGTCGCCACCCAGAACCCGGTGCTGCGCGAGCGCTTCTCCGGCAAGCCCGAGTTCGTGGTGAACTTCTTCGAGTTCATCGCGGAGGAGGTCCGGGAGATCCTGGCCGAGCTGGGCTTCCGCTCCATCGAGGAGGCGGTCGGCCACGCCGAGCACATCGACGCCGCCGACGCGATCACCCACTGGAAGGCGGCCGGTCTCGACCTGGCCCCGCTGTTCCACGTGCCCGAGCTGCCCGAGGGCGCGGCCCTGCACTGCACCACCACGCAGGACCACGCGCTGGACAAGGCGCTGGACAACCAGCTGATCGCGCTCGCCGAGGACGCGCTGGAGCGCGGCGACTCGGTCCGCATCCAGCTCCCGGTCCGCAACGTCAACCGGACGGTCGGCACCATGCTCGGCCACCAGGTGACGAAGCGTTACCGGGGCGAGGGCCTGCCCGAGGGCACCATCGACGTGACCCTCACCGGTTCGGCCGGCCAGTCCTTCGGCGCCTTCGTGCCCAAGGGCGTGACGCTCCGTCTGGAGGGCGACGCCAACGACTACGTGGGCAAGGGCCTCTCCGGCGGCGTGGTCATCGTCCGCCCGGCGCGGGACGCGGCCGCCATCGGCGCCGACGCCCAGAACCACGTGATCGCGGGCAACACCATCGGCTACGGCGCCACCTCGGGCCGGATCCACCTGCGCGGCAAGGCCGGCGAGCGCTTCGCCGTCCGCAACTCCGGTGCCACCCTGGTGGTCGAGGGCGTGGGCGACCACGGCCTGGAGTACATGACCGGCGGGCGGGTCGTCATCCTGGGCGAGACCGGCCGCAACCTGGCGGCGGGCATGTCCGGTGGCATCGCCTACGTGCTGGACCTGCGCCCGGCCAACGTGAACGACGGCATGGTGGGCATCGAGGCCCCCTCGGCCGACGACCGCGAGTGGCTGCGCGAGACCGTCCAGCAGCACTACGAGGAGACCGGCTCCACCGTCGCCGCCGAGCTCCTGGCTGACTGGGGCAGCGGGGTCTCCCGCTTCTCCAAGATCATGCCGACCGACTACAAGGCTGTGCTCGCCGCCAAGGACGCCGCTGAGCGCGATGGCCTCTCCGAGGCCGAGACCACTCGCAAGATGATGGAGGCGGCACATGGCTGACCCCAAGGGCTTCCTGACCACGCCCAAGCAGCTGGCCGAGCGCCGTCCCGTGGACGTCCGTCTGCGGGACTGGAACGAGGTCTACGTCGAGCGCAGCCTCCTGCCGATCATCACCAAGCAGGCCGGCCGCTGCATGGACTGCGGCATCCCGTTCTGCCACAACGGCTGCCCGCTCGGGAACCTCATCCCCGAGTGGAACGACCTGGCCTTCCGGGACGACTGGAAGGGCGCCATCGAGCGCCTGCACGCGACCAACAACTTCCCGGAGTTCACCGGGCGGCTGTGCCCCGCGCCGTGCGAGTCGGCCTGTGTCCTGGGCATCAACCAGGACGCGGTGACCATCAAGAACGTCGAGGTCACCATCATCGACAAGGCCTGGGACAACGGCGGGGTCACCCCGCAGGTCCCCGAGCGCCTGTCGGGCAAGACCGTCGCCGTGGTCGGTTCCGGCCCGGCCGGTCTGGCCGTGGCCCAGCAGCTCACCCGGGCCGGCCACACCGTGGTGGTGTACGAGCGCGCGGACCGGATCGGCGGCCTGCTGCGGTACGGCATCCCCGAGTTCAAGATGGAGAAGCGCCACATCAACCGCCGCATCGAGCAGATGCGCGCGGAGGGCACCCGCTTCCGCACCGGCGTCAGCGTCGGCGAGGACATCACCGGCCAGCAGCTGCGCGAGCGCTTCGACGCCGTGGTGGTCGCCGCCGGTGCCACCACCGCCCGCGACCTCCCCGTCCCCGGGCGGGAGTTGAAGGGCATCCACCAGGCGATGGAGTACCTGCCGCTGGCCAACAAGGTGCAGGAGGGCGACTTCGTCGAGCCCCCCATCTCGGCCAAGGGCAAGCACGTCATCGTGATCGGCGGCGGTGACACCGGCGCCGACTGCCTGGGCACCGCGCTGCGCCAGGGGGCCGCCTCGGTCACCCAGCTGGAGATCATGCCGCGCCCCAGCGACGACCGGCCGGCCGGCCAGCCCTGGCCGACCATGCCGATGACCTACAAGGTCACCTCCGCGCACGAGGAGGGCGGTGAGCGCGTCTACGCCGTGAACACCACCCACTTCACCGGCGACGAGGACGGGAACGTGGCCGAACTCCACCTGGTGGAGGTCGAGTTCAAGGACGGCCGGTTCGAGCCGGTGCCGGGCACCGAGCGGGCCATCCCGGCCCAGCTGGTCACCCTGGCGATGGGCTTCACGGGTACGGACGTGAAGAACGGCCTGGTCGAGCAGCTCGGTGTCGAGCTGGACGCCCGGGGCAACGTGAACCGGGACGCCAAGTTCGCCACCAACGTGGACGGCGTGTACGTCTGCGGCGACGCCGGCCGCGGCCAGTCGCTGATCGTCTGGGCCATCGCGGAGGGCCGTTCGGCCGCCGCCGCGGTGGACAAGTACCTGGGCGGCAAGACCCCGCTGCCCGCCCCGATCCGCCCGACCGACCGCCCGCTGGTGGTCTGACCACTTCCGGTGGTCACCTTCAAATCCCTCACCAGAAACCGCCGGACGCCTTTGGTTCGGCTGCTTTAACCGCCTGCCCGTCAGAGCCGCCGGGCTCATGCGGTCCCTACGGCGCCTGCTCCCTCCCCGACCAAGTGGGGAGCAGGCGCCGTTTCTTGCGTTTCCGTCAGGTTAATGACAGGTAGAAGCTGTACGTTCGCTGGATGCGCACGGGAACCTGACGATGACCGCCGTACCCTTTCCGGGTTCGCCCCCGATGTGACGTACGGAGTCCTGCTGGTCCGTCAGATTCTGGCTGGTCAAGTTAGTTGACGGTTGAATGTCAGGTTCCTTTCGGATGTGATGGGCCGCAGTGGTGAGCGAGCCGGGTTCGAATTCGACGGCCCACGCTGCCACTTCCTTTCGGTGCCCCACGCCCGAGTCCTGTCACCGCATCCGGACCAGCCCGGCCCAATTGGGCGGTCCAGCGTATCCGAAACACGTCAAAGCGGCACCGGTCCATTTCTGGCCGTTGCCGGAAGGAAGGACCAACTGTGGCTCAAGTGACGGCAGTTGAGGCTCAAGACTGGCTGATCGAGAAGATCGCCCACCGGCTCGGATCCACGCCGGACCAGGTCTCGCCGGAGCAGTACTTCGACGAGCTGGACCTGGACTCCACCGAGGCGCTGATCCTGGCCGGGGAGATGGAGAGCTGGCTCGGCTTCGAGCTCGGCACCACCACCCTCTGGTACCACCCGACCATCAAGGACCTGGCGGCCCACATCGCGGAGGAGTGCAGCCGGCGTGCAGCCGCGTAGAAGCGGGCCCGCCCTGGTCCTGCCGCTGCGCCCGGCCGGACCGGGCGGCCGCACCGTCCACCTGGTGCACCCCGGGGCGCTGGCCGCCCAGGTGCACCACACCCTGGCCGAGGCCCTGCCGGACGGGACCGGGCTGACCGTGCTGGACCTCTCCGCCCTGCCCGAGTACGGCGAGGCCGCCCTCACCGGCGGCCGGGCCGAGACCACCGTCGGGGCGCTCGCCGAGCGGCTGACCGCCGAACTGGGGGACGGCCAAGTCACCCTGCTGGGTTGGTCGTTCGGCGGCGTGGTGGCCCAGGCCATGGTGGAGCTGCTGCCCGCCGAGCGGCGCCCGGAGCAGTTGGTCCTGTTGGACAGCATCGCGCCCACCGAGGAGTACCAGCAGCCCGACGAGGCACTCGAACCGCCGCTCCTGCTGGGCTGGTTCGCCATGTACCTGGGGGCCAAGCGCGGCCGCCCGGTGCCGATCGACCCGGGGGCGCTGGCCGGCCTCGGGACGGACCAGGGCCTGCCCCTCGTCCTGGACGCCGCCACCGCGAGCGGCGCCCTGCTGCCGGACACCCCTCTGCCCGGCCTGCGCAAGCTCTACGACACCTACGTGGACGGCCTGTTGCGCAACAACCGGCTCACCGCCCCGCACCGGCCGGAGCCGTCGAGCGTCCCGTTGGTCCTGGTCAAGGCCGAACAGAGCCTGATCCCGGAGGACCCGACGCTCGGCTGGCAGCCGCTCGCCCCACGCGGGCTCGGCCTGGCGGTGGTCCCCGGGGACCACTACACGATGCTCACCCGACCGGACGCCGCCCGGGCCGTCGCCCGCCTGCTCGACCTCTGAGCGCCGGGCCGCTCCGGCCCACCCGAGGCCCCGCTCCGCGTACCAGACCGCGCAACCGCCCCGCCCCAGCCCTTCGCCGGGCCCGGGCCGGGCGGCAGACCCGGCCATCCGAGACCAAGAGAGCCCCGCCGTGAACCCTTCGCAGCCAGCGCACTCCCCGAAGCACACTCCCCTCGAAGCCGGCAGACCGAGCGACCGCGAGCTCGACCGCCGCCTCGCCAACGACCCGATCGCCATCGTCGGCATGTCCGCCCTGTACCCCAAGTCCCGTGACCTGCGGGAGTTCTGGTCCAACGTGGTGGCGGCCGCCGACTGCATCGAGGAGGTCCCCGCCGACCACTGGGACCTGGACGAGCACTACGACCCGGACCCGAACGCGCCGGACAAGACCTACTCCCGGCACGGCGGCTTCATCCCCACCGTGGAGTTCAACCCGCTGGAGTTCGGCCTGCCGCCGAACACCCTGGAGGTCACCGACGTCCTCCAGCTGCTCAGCCTGATGGTCGCCCGCGACCTGCTGAAGCACGCCGGGGCCGACCAGGGCTGGTACGACCCGTCCCGCACCGGCGTGGTGCTCGGGGTCACCGGCGCCAACCAGCTCACCCAGCCGCTCTCGGCCCGTCTGCAGACCCCGGTCATCAAGGAGGTGGCCCGCAGCGTCGGGCTCTCCGAGCAGGACGCCGAGGAGATCGCGGAGAAGTTCAAGCTGGCCTTCGCGCCCTGGGAGGAGAACTCCTTCCCCGGCATGCTGGGCAACGTGGTGGCCGGCCGGGTGGCCAACCGCCTCGACCTCGGCGGCATCAACATGACCATCGACGCCGCCTGCGCCTCCTCGCTCGGTGCGGTGAAGTCCGCGATCAGCGAGCTGATCGAGGGCCGCTCCGACACCATGCTGGTCGGCGGCTGCGACGCCGAGAACACCATCTTCATGTACCTCTGCTTCGCCAAGACCCCGGCCTTCTCCAAGGCCGGCCGCATCCGGCCCTTCGACAAGGAGGCCGACGGCACCCTGATCGGCGAGGGCATCGGCATGCTGGCGCTGCGCCGCCTCGCCGACGCCGAGCGCGACGGCAACACCATCTACGCCGTGATCAAGGGCATCGGCGCCTCCAGCGACGGCCGCTTCAAGTCCATCTACGCGCCGCGCAAGGAGGGCCAGATGACGGCCCTGCGGCGGGCCTACCAGGACGCGGACTGCACGCCCGAGAGCATCGAGCTGTTCGAGGCGCACGGCACCGGCACCGCGGTCGGCGACGCCACCGAGCTCTCCGCGCTGGCGGCCGTGGTCGCCGAGTCCACCGAGGCCCGGCAGTTCGCCGCCGTCGGCAGCGTCAAGTCCCAGATCGGGCACACCAAGGCGGCCGCCGGCGCGGCCGGTCTGATCAAGCTCTCGATGGCCCTGCACCACAAGCTGCTGCCGCCCACCATCAACGTGGACGAGCCCAACCCGGCCATCGACTTCGAGAACAGCCCGTTCTACGTCAACACCGAGACCCGGCCGTGGATCCGCGACCCGGAGCGGGAGCGCCGTCGGGCGGCGATCTCCTCCTTCGGCTTCGGCGGCACCAACTTCCACGTGGTGCTGGAGGAGTACGGCGACGGCGAGGACCTCAAGGTGCTCTTCCCGGTCGCCCGGGTGCACCACTGGCACGCCGCCACGGCCGGCGAGCTGGCCGGGGCGCTGAACGGGCCGGAGTCGGTGGAGGCGGCTCCGGCCGGGCACGCGCGGATCGCGCTGGTCGCCCGGACGGCGGAGGAGCTGGCCGAGCTGCGCGCGCTGGCCGCCGCCGAGCTGGCCGCCAAGCCGGGCGTGACCGAGTGGGCGCACCCCAAGGGCGTCTACTTCCGTTCCACCGCAGGGGAGTTCGGCAAGGTCGGCGCGCTCTTCGCGGGCCAGGGGAGCCAGTACGTCAACCCGGGCCACCGGGCCGTGCTCGCCGTCCCGCCGCTGCGGGCCGCCTTCGACGCCGCCAACCGCCGCTTCTCCGGCGCCGAGCCGCTCTCCCGGGTGGCCTTCCCGCCGCCGGCCTTCGACCCGGCCTCGCGCGGCGGTCAGGAGGAGGCGCTGCGCCGCACCGAGTACGCGCAGCCCGCGATCGGCGCGCTGGCGGCCGGCCAGTTCCGCTACCTGAGCGACCTCGGCTTCGCCGCCGAGGGCCACCTCGGCCACAGCTTCGGCGAGTTGACCGCCCTCTGGGCGGCCGGGGCGCTGGACGACGAGGCCTTCTTCGGCCTGGCCCGGGCCCGGGGCGCCGCGATGGCGCCGCCCGCCGAGGCCGGGTTCGACCCCGGTGCGATGGCCGCGCTCAGCGCGGACGACCAGCAGGTCGCCGAGCTGCTGGCCGCCCGCGACGGCGTGGTGGTCTGCAACCGCAACGCGGCCGACCAGATCGTGGTCGGCGGCGGCACCGCCGAGATCGAGGCCCTGGTGGCGGCGGCGAAGGCCGCCGGTGTGCGGGCCAGCCGGCTGCCGGTCTCGGCCGCCTTCCACACCCCGTACGTGGCGCACGCGGTGGAGGCCTTCCGCGCGAGCGTCGAGCAGGTCGAGGTGCGCGAGCCGCGCGGCCCGGTGTACGCCAACACCCCGGGTGCGGTCTACGGCGCGGACGTCGCGGCCAACCGGGCCGTGCTGGCCGAGCAGTTGGTCAACCCCGTGCACTTCGCCGACCGGGTCGAGGAGATGTACGCGGCCGGGTTCCGCACCTTCGTGGAGTTCGGCCCGAAGGGTGTGCTCACCCAGCTGGTCCGCCGCATCCTCGGTGAACGCCCGCATCAGGCTGTTCAGTTGGACCCGGGCCCGGGCGGTGACGCCGACGTCGCGCTGAAGCGCGCGGTGGCGCAGCTGCTGGTGCTCGGCCTGCCGCTCACCGCGGCCGACCCGTACGTGGCGGCCGAGACGGCGGAGGAGGCCGGGAAGAAGGGCATGGCGGTGCCGCTGAACGGCATCAACCACGTGTCCGAGCAGCGCAAGGCCGCCTACAAGGAGGCGTTGGAGAACGGCTACCGGGTCTCCACGGCTCCGTCGGCCCCGGCCCCGGCCCAGGCCCCGGCCGCCGCCGCGGTGCCGGCGTCGGCCCCGAAGCCCGCCCCGGCCCCGGCTCCGGTCGCGGCTCCGGCTCCGGTGGTGGCAGCGCCCGTCGCCGTGACGCCCGCTCCGGCACCCGTCGTCGCCCCGGCTCCCGTCGCCGTGCGGCCCGCCGTCCCGGTGGTGCCGGTGGCTGCGCAACCCGCCTCGCCGGTCATACCCCCGGCCGTCCCCGTACCTGCCCAGGAGGCAGCACCCGTGGAGCACGAAAGCCGGTCCGACCGGCTGTCCGAGCTGATCAGTGATCACCTCGCCCTGCACGACGACTACATGAACGGCCAGATGCAGAGCGCCGAGCGGCTCGCCGGTCTGCTGGAGAACGCGGTCGGTCAGGGCCGGCTGGCCGAGGTGCTCGGCGGCGTGACCGCCGTCAAGGAGCACGGCCTCGCCATCGGCCGCACCCACCTGCGGGCCAACGAGATCCTCCGCGACCTCGCCGCCCTGGAGCTCGGCGGCACCCCGGCACCCACCCCTGTGGTGCCGGCCGCCTTCGCCGCTCCGGTCGCCCCGGTGGCCCCGACTGTCGCCGTGCCCGCCCCGGCCCCGGTCGCCCAGGTGGCACCGGCCCCGGCCCCGGTACGGGAGATCGCCCCCGCCCCGGTCGCTCCGGTGGCCGCACTGCCGCCCGCTCCGGTGGCCGCCCCGGCGCCCGTGGTGGCGGCCCCGGCCCCCGTGCAGGCCGCCGCCCCCGTGCAGGCCGCCGCCCCCGTGCAGGCCGCCGCACCGACGGTCGACGTCGCGTCGGCCCTGCTGGCCGTGGTGTCGGCGAAGACCGGCTACCCGATCGACATGCTCGACCTCGGCATGGACGTCGAGGCGGACCTGGGGATCGACTCGATCAAGCGGGTCGAGATCCTGGGTGTGCTCTCCGAGCAGTTCCCGAGCGACACCCACGTGGGCCCGGAGCAGCTGGGTGAGCTGCGCACCCTGGGCCAGATCGTGGAGTTCATGAGTGCCTCCGCTCCGGTGGCTGCGGCTCCGGTGGCTGCGGCTCCGGTCGCCACCGTTCCGGCCGCCGATGTGGCCGGCGCCCTGCTGGCGGTGGTCTCCGCCAAGACGGGCTACCCGGTGGAGATGCTGGACCTGGGCATGGACGTGGAGGCCGACCTCGGCATCGACTCGATCAAGCGGGTCGAGATCCTGGGTGTGCTCTCCGAGCAGTTCCCGAGCGACACGCACATGGGCCCGGAGCAGCTGGGTGAGCTGCGCACCCTGGGCCAGATCGTGGAGTTCATGAGCGCTGCGGCCCCGGCTGCTCCCGCTCCCGCCGCTCCCGCTCCGGTCGCCGCTGTTCCGAGTGCTGATGTCGCGTCGGCGCTGCTGGCGGTGGTGTCGGCGAAGACCGGTTACCCGGTGGAGATGCTGGACCTGGGCATGGACGTCGAGGCGGACCTGGGGATCGACTCGATCAAGCGGGTCGAGATCCTGGGTGTGCTCTCCGAGCAGTTCCCGAGCGACACGCACATGGGCCCCGAGCAGCTCGGTGAGCTCCGCACGCTGGGTCAGATCGTGGAGTTCATGTCCGGTGCCGTTGCTCCGGCCGCCGCGCCGGTCGCCGCTCCGGTCGCTGCCCCGGCGGCTCCCGCCGCCGACGTGGCGGGTGCGCTGCTCGCGGTGGTGTCGGCGAAGACCGGTTACCCGGTGGAGATGCTGGACCTCGGGATGGACGTCGAGGCGGACCTGGGGATCGACTCGATCAAGCGGGTCGAGATCCTGGGTGTGCTCTCCGAGCAGTTCCCGAGCGACACGCACATGGGCCCCGAGCAGCTGGGTGAGCTGCGCACCCTGGGCCAGATCGTCGAGTTCATGTCCGGTACTGTCGCGCCCCAGCCCGTCGCCGCTCCGGTGGTGGAGGCGTCCGCGCCGGTCGCCGCCGTGCTGCCCGGCCGGCTCGGCCGCACGCACGCCACGCTGACCGAACTGCCGCTCCCGGACCGCCTGGTGGGTGCCTACCCGGCCGGCTCCGGCGCGCTGCTGGTGGACGACGGCGGGGAGCTGACCCCGGTGCTGGCCGAGCGGCTGGCCGCCGAGGGCTGGCAGGTGCAGGTGCTGCGGCTGCCCGGGGTGACCCGGGAGGTCGAGGGGGTCCGCAACCTGGCGCTGAACAGCTGGGGCGTCAACGAGCTGGCGGACCGGATCGAGGAGCTGACCCAGGTCCGACTGGCCGTCAACCTGGCCGTCCGCCGGGACGGCGACTGGGCGGACGGCGTGCGCCGGCTGTCCCACGCGCTGCTCACCGCCAAGCACCTGGTCGAGCCGCTGACCCGGGCCGCCGACGGCGGCCGGGCCTGCTTCGCCACCGTGACCCGGCTGGACGGCGGCTTCGGCCTCGCCGGCGTGGACGAGGCGCTGGCCCCGTCCGGCGGGTACGGCGGTCTGGTGAAGACCCTGGCCGTGGAGGCCCCGGAGCTGTTCTGCCGGGCGGTCGACCTGGCTCCGGCCCTGTCGGACGCGGCCGCCGTCGAGCTGCTGCTGGACGAGCTGCTGGACGCCGCCGCCGAGCCGGTGCAGGTCGGCCACGACGGCACCCGCCGGGTGACCCTCGGTCTGCTGACCACCGATCAGCTCCCCGCCACCACCGAGCCGGTGGCCGCGCCGACCTCCGAGGACCTGATCGTGGTCACCGGCGGAGCCCGTGGCATCACCGCCCGCTGCGTGGTCGATCTGGCCGCGACCCACAAGCCCGGCTTCCTGCTGCTCGGCCGCACCGCGCTGGCCGGAGAGCCTGCCTGGGCCCAGGGCATCACCGGGGACGCCGAGTTGAAGGCCGCCGCCGTCGCGCAGCTGCGCACCGCGGGTGAGAAGCCGACCCCGAAGCGGGTCGAGCAGCTGTACCAGGGCGTGGTGGGCGAGCGGGAGATCCGTCGCACGCTGGCCGAGGTGCAGGCGGCCGGGGGCACGGCGGAGTACCTGGCGGTGGACATCACCGACGCCGCCGCCACCGCCAAGGCGCTGGCCCCGTACGCCGCGAAGGTGACCGGTCTGGTGCACGGCGCGGGCGTGCTGGCGGACCAGCTGATCAGCGCCAAGAAGGCCAGCGAGATCGAGCGGGTCTTCGCGCCCAAGCTGACCGGGCTGCGCTCGGTGCTGGACGCGCTGCCGGCCGACGGCCTCAAGCACGTGGTGCTGTTCACCTCGGTGGCCGGGTTCTTCGGCAACCGCGGCCAGTCCGACTACGCGATGGCCAACGAGGCGCTGAACGCCTGGGCGGCCGGTTGGAAGCGCAAGCACCCGCAGGCCCGGGTGACCGCCCTCAACTGGGGCGCCTGGGACAGCGGGATGGTCTCGCCGCAGATCAAGGCGGTGTTCCGGGAGCGCGGCATCACGCTGATCCCGGAGGAGGTCGGCACGGCCCTGTTCACCGGTCAGTTCGCGCCGGAGCGCGGGCAGGACGTGGTGACGGTGCTGGGCCCGACGACGCCGCTCTCGGTCCGCGAGCAGTCGGTGCCGGAGGCGACGGTGCTGGAGCGCCGCCTGGACGTGCTGGCCGGTGACCCGATCGTGGCCGACCACGTGATCGGCGGGGTGCCGGTGCTGCCGGCCGCCGTCGCGCTCGGCTGGGCGGTCGGTGCGGTGGAGCGGCTCAGCGGGGGGACGGTCCGTCAGGTCCGGGACTTCGCCGTGCACAAGGGCGTCACCTTCGACGGCGGTGAGCACGGCAGCTTCCAGCTGGCGGCCTCCCCGGCCGGTGACGGTGCCACCACCGAGGTGGTGATCCGCTCGGTCGCCGCCGACGGTGCGGTCCGTCCGCACTACGCGGCCGGTGTGGTGCTCGGTGCCGACCCGGCGGGCGAGGTGAACCGGCCGAGCATGGCCGGGCTGCCCGCCCTGGGCCGCGGCCGCGACGCGGCCGGCTTCTACGCCGACGGCACGCTCTTCCACGGCGAGGCCCTGCGCGGACTGCGCAAGGTGCTGGCGGAGGACGAGTCCCGGCTGGTTCTGGAGGCGCAGCTGTCCGAACTCCGGCCCGGGAACGGTGCGTTCGGCGCCTCGCTGTACGGCCCCGGCACCGCCGACCTGCTGCTGCAGGCCGCCCTGGTGTGGATGCGGCTCTACCGCTCGACCGCGAGCCTGCCGCTCTCGGTGGCCCGTGCCGAGCTGTTCCAGGCCCTGCCGGACGGTGAGCCCTTCCTGATCGTGGTCGAGCCGGTCTCCGCCAACGGGGTCAGCGCGTCCCTGACGGTCACCGCCTGCGCCCCCGGCGGCCGGGTGCTGGCCCGCTTCGGCGGGATCAGCCTGGTCTCCACCCCGCAGCTGGCCGCCAAGTTCGCCGCCAACTGACGTACCTGGCAACCGGGTCCGGCCGGCCGTCCCCCGTGGGCGGCCGGCCGGGCCCCGGCCCCGTCAGGCTCCGGAAAGGACCACAGCTTCCATGAGCAAGTACGCCATTGTCGGCCTCTCCTGCCTCTTCCCCGGCGCGGCCACGCCCGCCGAGTTCTGGCAGAACCTGAGCGCGGGCGTGGACAGCCGCCGGGAGGGCGGCGCGGAGGTGTTCGGCCAGCAGGCCGACCCCCGCGACGAGGACCCGGCCCACCGCATCTACTGCAGCCGGGGCGGGTTCGTCTCCGGCTTCGACTTCGACCCCACCGGCTACCTGCTGGACGCCGACCGGCTGGCCGGGCTGGACCGGGTCTTCCACTGGACCCTGCACGTGGCCCGCGAGGCGCTGCGCGACAGCGGTGCCGACGGACGCCCGGAGCTGCTGGCCCGGACCGGCCTGATCATGGGCAACTACTCGTTCCCGACGCCCGGTTCGGCCCGGATCAGCCTGCCGCTGGTGGACCGCGCCGTGCTGGCCGGTCTGCGCGAGGCGGGCCTGCCCGGCCTCGACCTGCCCGAGCCGGCCGCCGCCGAGCCCGCCGACGCCCGGGTCAGCGGCGCTCCGGCCCGGGTCGCGGGAGCGGCCCTGGGCCTCGGCGGTCCGCGCTTCGCACTGGACGCCGCCTGCTCCTCCGCGCTCTACGCGCTCAAGCTGGCCTGCGACCAACTCGCGGCCGGCCAGGCGGACCTGGTGCTGGCGGGTGGCGTCTGCGCCCCCGACCCCACCCTGATCCACCTCTCCTTCTCCGATCTGCACGCCTACCCGGAGAACGGCTTCAGCCAGCCCTTCGACTCCTCCTCGGCGGGCATCCTCACCGGCCAGGGCGCCGGGATGGTGGCGGTCAAGCGCCTCGCCGACGCCCAGCGCGACGGGGACCGGATCCACGCCGTGATCGACGGCATCGGGCTCACCAACGACGGCGCCGGCCGTCACCTGCTGCTCCCCAACGCGGCCGGGCAGCACAGCAGTTACCAGCTCGCCTACGCCGAGGCCGGGGTCGAGCCGACCGCGATCGACTACCTGGAGTGCCACGCCACCGGCACCCCGGCCGGTGACTCCACCGAGGCCGAGTCGGTGGCCCGCTGGTTCGGCGGCCACGGCAAGGTGCCGCTGCTGGGCTCGGTGAAGGGCAACATCGGGCACCTGCTGACGGTGGCCGGGCTGAGCAGTCTGCTCAAGGTCATCCTGGCCATGCAGCACGGCGAACTCCCGCCCACCGTCGGGGTGGACACCCCGGTGGACGCCACCGTCGGCGGCGCCCTGGTGCGCGAGCGGACGGCCTGGCCCGCGCACGAGGGCCCGCGCCGGGCGGCGGTCTCCGCCTTCGGCTTCGGCGGCACCAACGCCCACGTGGTGCTGTCGAACTCGGCGGAGCAGGTGGCCGAGGCGCAGCCGGTGGAGGCGCCCGCGCTGGACATCGTCGGGCTCGGCGCGCACTTCGGCACCCTGGAGACGGTGGCCGAGTTCGAGCGGGCCCTGCACGAGGGCGCCGACGCGTTCCGTACGCTGCCCGAACTGCGCTGGCGCGGCATGGAGTCCGGCCCGGTGCCGGAGGGCGGCTTCGTCGACCAGGTGGCCATCGACCCGGTGGACTACCGGATCCCGCCGGCCGACCTGCGCAACTACAACCTCCAGCACGCCCTGATGGCCAAGGTGGCCGACGAGGCGCTGGCCGACGCGGGCTTCGCCCGCACCCCGGCCGAGGGCCAGTCGGTGCCGGCCCCGCGCCGGGTCGCGGTGGTCGTCGCGATGGAGATCGAGCCCAGCGCCCACCTGCACCTGGCCCGGCACGGCCTGGCCGGGCGGCTGCGCGAGGCGTACGCGGCGGCCGGTCTGGAGCTGACGGACCAGCAGGTCGAGCAGCTGGCCGCGGCGGCCCGGGACGGCGTGCACCAGCCGATCGTGGCCAACGAGGTGCTCAGCTACATCGGCAACATCATGGCCAGCCGGATCTCCGCCCTGTGGAACCTGACCGGCCCCTCCTTCACCATCTCCTCCGACGGCGCCGGCACCGCCGAGGCGCTGGACATCGCGCGGCTGCTGCTGCTCGACCCGGAGATCGAGGCGGTGCTGGTCGGCGCCGTCGACCTGGCCGGCTCGCCCGAGTCGCTGCTGCTGCGCAAGGACGCCCCGGTGACCGGAGCGGGCCTCAGCTTCGGCGCGGGCAGCCAGGGTTGGCGGATCGGTGAGGGAGCCGGCGCCGTGGTGGTGGCCCGCCCCGGGAGCGACCGCCAGGTGTACGCCCGGCTGGACGCCGCCGTGGTGCGGCACGCCGTCCCGGTGGCCGGGGAGCTTCCCGAGGCCGACCCGGCACTGTTCGCCGAGGCGGCCCGTGAGGCGCTGGCGCTCGCCGGGGTCGGCCCGGCCGAGGTCGGCTACCTGGAGGCCCACGCCGGCGGCACGCCGGAGCAGGACGCGGCCGAGCTGACCGCACTGGCGGAGGTCTACCCCGCCGGGGCCTGCGAGCCGGCACTCGGCAGCGGCAAGGCCCAGCTGGGCGACACCCAGGGCGCGGCCACCATGGCCGGGCTGCTGCGCGCGGTGCTGGCCCTGCACCACGGCTACCTGCCGGGGGTGCCCAACTGGCGCGGCCCGGCCGAGGAGCACGCGGAGACCTTCGCGGCGGCGGGCTTCCACCTGCCCGGCGAGTCCCGTCCGTGGCTGCGCGCCGAGCGCTCGGCCCGCCGGTACGCGGCGGTCAGCTTCCTGGGCAGCGGCGGGGCGCACGGACACCTGGTGCTCTCCGCCGGTCAGACCCGCGGCGCGAGCGTGGAACGGGACTGGCGGCTGGCGGGCGGTCCGGTGCTGCTGGCCCTCGGCGCCGAGGACCGCGCCGGGCTGCTGGCCGAACTGGACCGCCACCTCGACCTGCTCTCGGTCAACGCCGACCCGTACGCCCTGGCGGTGGCCGCGAGCCGCCGCCTGACGCCCGGTCGGACCGTGCGCGCGGTGCTGGTCGGCACCGACGCGGACAGCCTCACCGCGCAGCTCACCGCCGCCCGGCGGGACCTGCCCGGGGTGTTCGCGCGGGACGAGGAGTGGGCCACGCCGGCCGGCAGCTACGCCACCGCGCGGCCGATCGGCCCGGAGGGCAAGGTCGCGCTGGTCTACCCCGGAGCCTTCAACTCCTACCCGGGGCTGGGCCGGGACCTGTTCCGCGCCTTCCCCGGCCTGCTCACCCGCTTCGAGGCCGAGGCCGAGCAGCCGGACCGCGCCTTCCGCTCAGCGCTGCTCCACCCGCGCTCCCAGCAGCCGCTCGGGAAGCGGGAGTTGATGGGGCTGGAGGAGAAGCTGGGCGGTGACCTGCCGTTCATGCTGGCCACCGGCACCAGCTTCGCGATCCTCTACACCGACCTGGTCCGTGAGCTGCTCGGGGTCAGGGCGCACGGCGCCTTCGGCTACAGCCTGGGGGAGAGCAGCATGCTGTTCGCCACCGGCGGCTGGCTGCGGGAGGCCCGGCGGGACGACCGGATCAGCGCCACCCCGCTCTTCAAGGACCGGCTCTGCGGGCCGCGCCGGACGGTCCGCGAGCTGTGGGGCCTGGCCGAGGACGCGCCGGACTCGGCGGTCTGGGGCAGCCACGTGCTGCTGGCCGGGGCGGAGGACGTGCGGGCCGCGATGGCCTCGTACGACCGGGTGTACCTGACCCACGTCAACACCCCCAACGAGGTGGTCATCGCCGGGGCGCCCGACCAGTGCAAGGCGCTGATCGCCGAGCTCGGCTGCCCCTCGGCCCGCTCGCCCGTCAACTCGGTGATGCACTGCCCGGTGGTGGACGAGGAGTTGGCCGGCCTGGCCGAGCTCAATGACCACCCGGTCGGCCCGGTCGGGGAGTTGGACCTCTTCACCGCCTACGACTACGGCACGGTGGGGGAGTTGGACCGGGAGACGGTCGCCGGGCGGATCGCGCACACGCTCCGCTCCACCATCGACTTCCCCAAGCTCACCCGCACCGCGTACGAGCAGGGCTTCCGCTACTTCGTGGAGGTCGGCCCCAGCTCCACCTGCACCCGCTGGGTGAAGGAGTCGCTGGGCGCCGAGCACCCGCACGTGGCGGTCTCGGTCGACCGGCGCGGGGTGCCCGCCACCAAGGCGATCGCCCAGTTGGCGGCCCGGCTGGTGGCGCACGGCGTCCCGCTCGACCTGACCGGGCTGCTCGGTGAGCTGCCCGCCCCGGAGGGGCGGAAGCGCCTGCGCTTCCCGGTCGGCGGCGGCCCGTCCATCCCGGCCGCCGTGGCCGCCGCGGCCAGGCCGGTCGTCAGCGGCACGGTGGGTGCCCCGGCCGCCTTCGCGGGCGTCGGCATCGTGCCGGGCGCACCGCTCGCCGCCACCGCCGCGTCCAGCGCCCCGCCCGCCGTCTCCGCCCGGCGCCGCCGCGCCGAGGCGGCGACCGTGCCGGCCGGCCCGGTGGCTCAGGCCGCTCCGCGCGGGACGGTCGCCTCGATCGACCTGCCGGGTGCGGGTGCGGCCGCGCGGCCCGGTGTGGGCGCTGCGGCCGGTCCGGCCGCCGCCGCTCCCGCCGGGGCGGGTTCGCCCGCACAGCCGGGGCAGGTGACCGCCCTCGGTGCGTCCGGGCCCGTCGCGATCATGGCCGGGCCTCCTGCGGTGAGTGCCGCGCCCGCCGCCCCGCCCACCCCGCCGGTACGGCCGTCCGCCGTCGTCCCGCCGTCCCCCGGACCGTCCGGTCCCGTTCCCGTGGAGGGCCAGCCCCCGATGCCTGTCGATCCGTCAGTCGCCGACCCCGAGGTCATCACCTTCGACGGCGAGCCGATCTCCTTCCTGCCCTGGGCCGAGCCCGAGGCGGCCCCGGTGGCCCAGCTGCCCGCGCGGCAGTCCGTGGCCGCCACCGCTCCGCAGGACACCGCTCCGCAGGCGGCTGCGCCGCAGCCCGGCGTCAGCCCGGCGGGCCAGCTGGTCCGCGAGCTGCGCGAGCAGCTGCTCGCCACCCACTCGGTGGTGATGGAGACCCAGCGGGTGCTCCAGGAGTCCACCCTCAGCCGGGCCGAGGCCCTGCTCTCCCAGGCGCCGGTCGTGCAGCCCGGATTGCCGGTGCTCCCGGCCCCCGAGCCGATCGCCTTCGCGATCGAGACCACCGTCCCGCAGGCCTCGGCCCCGGCTCAGGCCCCGGTGCTGCCCGCCGCCGTGCTGCCGCCGGTCACCCCGCAGCCCGTCGCCCCGGCCAAGCCGGCCGGAGTGATCTGGGACCAGGCCGACCTGCTGGAGTTCGCCACCGGCAGCCTGGCCAAGGTCTTCGGCGCCGAGTTCGCCGAGATCGACTCCTACGGCAAGCGGGTGCGCCTGCCCGCCGAGCCCTACCACTTCGTCACCCGGGTCACCGACCTCAAGGCGGAGACCGGCGTCTACCAGCCCTCCTTCATCCGCACCGAGTACGACGTCCCCGAGGACGCCTGGTACACGGTGGACGGCGGTGTGCCGCCGGCCGTGGCGATCGAGGCCGGGCAGTGCGACCTGCTGCTGATCAGCTACCTCGGCATCGACTTCAAGAACAAGGGCAAGCGGGTCTACCGCCTGCTCGACTCCACCCTGGTCTTCCACGGCGACCTGCCGAAGGCCGGGCAGACCCTGCGCTACGACATCTCGATCAACCGCTTCGTCACCCAGGGCGAGACCACGATCTTCTTCTTCTCCTACCTCTGCTACGCGGACGGCGAGTTGATCCTGGAGCTCAAGGACGCCTGCGCCGGCTTCTTCAGCCAGCAGGAGCTGGAGACCCCGCTCGGCGTCGTCATCACCGAGAAGCAGAAGGCCGAGCGGGCCGCGCTGAAGAAGACCTGGTTCAAGCCGTTGGCGGAGACCGGCCACAACGACCTGACCGCCGCCGATCTGGAGCTGCTGGCCCAGGGCAAGCCCGGGGAGGTGTTCGGCCCGCACCACGCTCAGGACGAGGGGATGAACCCGGCGCTGCGGCTGCCGGACGCCCGGCTGCGGATGATCGACGAGCTGCACATCGACCGCACCGGCGGCCCGCGCGGCCTCGGCCTGCTCACCGCGAGCAAGCAACTGCAGCCCGATGCCTGGTACTTCGAGTGCCACTTCCCGGACGACCCGGTGCTGGCCGGCTCCATGGTGGCCGAGGGCGCGGTGCAGGCCCTGCAGGCCTACCTGCTCCACCAGGGCATGCACCTGGTGCTGCCGGACGCGCGCTTCCAGACCATCATCGGCCTGCAGACCGAGGTCCAGGTGCGCGGCCAGATCACCCCGCAGCACAGCGAGATCCGCTACGAGATCGAGGTGATGGAGCTGACCCTGCTCCCGCGCCCCTCGGTGATCGCCGACATCCTGGTCTACCTGGGCGACAAGCCGGTGATCCGGATGCACAACTTCGGCATCCAGATCCGGGAGAAGGAGGGCACCCCGTACCGTCCGGAGGCGGGCGGCGTCCCGGTCTTCCTCGGCCGGCGCAACCGCAGCGGCGAGCCCGCGATGATCAACGAGCTGCACCTGGCGCACGCCGCCAAGGGCGACCTGGGCACCGCGATGGGCCCCGAGTTCGACGTCTACGCGAACAGTCGCGCGCCCTACATCCCCAACGGGGACTTCCAGTTCGTCGACCGCATCATGCGGCTCGACGGCACCCGCGGCGACCTCAACCCGGGCTCGGAGATGGTCACCGAGTACGACTCCCCGGCGGACGCCTGGTACTACACCCAGAACGCCCACCCGCACATGCCGAACGCGGTCTACATGGAGACCTCGCTGCAGGCCGCCATCCTGCTCGGCTACTACCTGGGCGCCACCCTGAAGCGCCCGGAGGAGCAGTACGCGATCCGCAACCTGGACGGCAAGGCCACCCTGGTCAAGGACCTGGACCTGCGCGGGAAGACCATCCGCCACCACTCCAAGCTGCTGATGACCAGCGCCATGTCCGGCGCGGTGCTGCAGAACTTCAGCTACGAACTCTCCGCCGACGGCGAGGTGTTCTACGTCGGCGAGTCGCTGTTCGGCTACTTCAGCGACGCGGCGCTGGCCAACCAGGTGGGCCTGGACGCGGGGACGTACGTGGCCCCGTGGATCGAGCAGGAGCAGCCGGCGAACGTGCGCCGGATCGAACTCCCCTCGGAAGCACCGGCGTTCACCGACCCGACCGGTGGACGGCTGCACCTGCCGGGCGAGCACTACGCCCTGGTGGACCGGGTCGACCTGGTCGAGGGCGGCGGCAGGTTCGGGGCCGGCTACCTGCACGGGCACCGCGAGGTCCGCCCCGACGAGTGGTACTTCGACTGCCACTTCCACCGCGACCCGGTGATGCCCGGCTCGCTCGGGGTGGAGGCGATCCTCCAGGGCCTGCGGCTCTTCGCCCTGGAGCAGGGCCTGGCCGAGGGGATCGAGCAGCCCCGCTTCGGGCTGGCCGTGGACGTGCCGATGAGTTGGAAGTACCGCGGCCAGATCCTGCGCCACGACCGCGAGTTGAGCTTCGACGTGCACGTGAAGGAGGTCCGCCGCGAGCCCGGCCGGGTGGTCGTGATCGCCGACGCCGACCTCTGGAAGCCCGGCCTGCGGATCTACGAACTCACCGACGTGGCCATCGAGGTCCGCTCCGACGCCGTCTGACGGCTCACCAGACACCCGGGGCTTGCCGGGTCGGTCCTCGGCCCGGCAAGCCCCTTCCCCAGCTAGGAGACAGAGACCCCACCCATGGACACGCTGGAGACACCGCTCCGCTGGTACGGGGAGAGCTACCCCGCCACCGACTCACCGGGCATCTACCAGGCCCTGGCCGCACTGGACCGCCCCTGCTTCATCGTCCGCACCCCCGAGGGCATCGGCGCCGTCGCCGAGGGCCACCCCGCCGCGCGCGGCGCCCGCGCCGGCGGTGGACTGCCGCTGCTGGCCGCCGTCCCGCCGCTGCCCGCCGACCGGCTCGGCTCGCCCGAGTTCCGCGCCGCGCACGGCGTCCGCCAGCCGTACCTGGCCGGGGCGATGGCCGGCGGCATCGCCTCCGCCGACCTGGTGATCGCCCTCGCCAAGGAGGGCTACCTGGCCTCCTTCGGCGCGGCCGGCCTGCTGCCGGAGACCATCGAGCAGGCGCTCACCCGCTTCGCCACCGAGATCCCCGGCCTGCCGTTCGCCGTCAACCTGATCCACAGCCCGAGCGAGGAGCGCCTGGAGCGCGAGGCGGTCGAGCTCTTCCTGCGCTACGGCGTGCGCTGCGTGGAGGCCTCGGCCTTCATGGCGCTCACCCCGCACGTGGTCCGCTGGAGGCTGGCCGGGCTGCGGCCCGGCCCGGACGGCCGGGTGCTCGCCGAGCACCGGCTGATCGCCAAGATCTCCCGGACCGAGACCGCCGAGCGCTTCATGAGACCCGCTCCGGCCGCCATGGTCGGCGCGCTGCTGGCGGAGCGTCTGATCACCCCGGAGCAGGCCGAGTTGGCCCGTCACGTGCCGATGGCCGACGACATCACGGTGGAGGCCGACTCCGGCGGCCACACCGACCGCCGCCCGCTGCCCGCCCTGCTGCCCTCCATCCTGCGGCTGCGCGACACCGTCCAGCGCGAGCACCGCTACCCCGCCCAGATCAGGGTCGGCGCGGCCGGGGGCCTCGGCACCCCGACGGCGGTGGCCGCCGCCTTCGCCATGGGCGCCGCGTACGTGGTGACCGGCTCGGTCAACCAGTCCTGCGTGGAGTCCGGCGCCTCCAAGGCGGCCAAGGCGATGCTGGCCGAGGCCGGGATCGCCGACTGCGAGATGGCGCCGGCCGCCGACATGTTCGAACTCGGCGTCGAGCTCCAGGTGTTGAAGAAGGGCACGCTCTTCCCGATGCGGGCCAAGCGGCTCTACGAGCTGTACCAGGCCTACGACGGGCTGGAGGCACTGCCGGCCGAGGAGCGGGCCCGGCTGGAGACCCAGGTGTTCCGCCGCCCGCTCGCCGAGGTCTGGGACGAGTGCGTCGGCTACTTCCGGCGGCGCGACCCCGAGCAGCTGGCCCGGGCCGAGGGCAGCCCCAAGCGGCGGATGGCGCTGGTCTTCCGCTGGTACCTGGGCATGTCCTCGCGCTGGTCGGTGGTCGGCGACCCGGACCGCACCCTGGACTACCAGGTCTGGTGCGGCCCCGCGATGGGCAGCTTCAACGACTGGGTGACCGGCAGCTACCTCAAGACCCCCGGCAACCGCCGGGTGGCCGACGTGGCCCACCACCTGATGCACGGCGCCGCCTTCCACACCCGGGTCGCGCAGCTGCGCACCGCCGGCGTGCGGATCCCCGCCACGGCGGGCGACTACCGGCCGGTGCCGCGGTGACGCCCGAGGAGCTGGACCGCGAGCTCGGTGACCCGGCCGACCCGGAGAACCCGTACGGCTGGGCGGCGGCGGTGCGGCGGGACGAGGCGGGGGAGTACCCGGAGGAGCTCGCCGCCGCGCTGCGCAAGCACGACTTCCACCTGAACTACCTGCCGCGCGAGCTGGGCGGCGCCTTCGAGGGCTTCGACCGCAGCCTGACCCTGGTCCGCACCGCCGCCCGGCGGGACCTCAACGTCATGCCCAGCACCATGTTCTCGATCACCGCCGCCACCTGCGTCCAGCTCCACGGCTCGGCCGCCCAGCAGGAGCGCGTGGCGGAGGTCCTCCGCCGCGGCGGCTCCGTCGCCTTCGCGATGTCGGAGGCCGACCACGGCAGCGACCTCCTGGCCAACGAGGTCCGGCTCACGCCCGTGGCGGCGCGCAGCGCGAGTTCGCCTGCAGCGGGCTCGGTGGAGGAGACGGGGCAGGCCGCGCGCAGCGCCGGGTCGCCTGCGGCGGGCTCGAGTTCCGCCTCCGACGCCTCTCCCGCGCGGAGCGCGTCCCCGGCCTCCGGCGAGAGCGCGGCGGCGGCCTGGCGGCTCGACGGGGCCAAGTGGATGGTCGGGCTCGGGCAGCGCAGTGAGGCGGCGTACGTGGTGGCCCGGACCGGCGAGCGCGGGCCCGGGGCGTTCTCGGCCGTCCTCACCGGTCTGGACGGGGTGGAGCGCGGCCCCGAGGTGCCGACCGGCGGCATGCGCGGGATCGACTTCGCGCACCTGCGGTTCGAGGGGCACCCCGTCGCGGCCGAGGAGCTGGTGGGCCGTCAGGGGGAGGCGCTGGAGGCGGCGGTCAAGGCGCAGCAGGTGGTGCGGCTGATGAGCACCGCCGGCAGCCTCGGCTGCGCCGACACCGCGCTGCGCCTCACCCTCGACTTCGCCACCGAGCGCCGGATCGGCCGCACCGCGCTGGTCGAATCCCCCTACCCCCGCCGCGAGTTGGCGATCGCCTCGGCGGCCCTGCTGGCCGCCGACGCGGTCGCCCTGGCGGCGGCCCGCGGCATCCACGTGGCGCCGGAGCAGTTCAGCGTCTGGGGGTGCGCGGCCAAGCACGTGGTGGCCGAGGCGGTGGAGGACGCGATGGGGCGCTGCGCCACCGTGCTGGCCACCCGTTCGGTGCTGCGCACCGAGGGCCCGGGCGGCGGGATCTTCCAGAAGCTCCAGCGGGACGCCGCGCTGGTGCGGGTGGTGGACACCTCCACGGTGGCCAACCTGCGCTCCTTCGCCGGACAACTCCCGGCGCTGATGCGGGGGCTGAACGGGATCGACGCGGATCCGAGGGCGGTCCGGGAGGTCTTCGACCTCCAGGCCGAGCTGCCGCCGTTCGAGCTCGGCCGCCTCGACCTGAACGCCCGCGGCCGGGACCTGGTGACCGCGGGCCTGCCGGACACCGGGCCGATCCACCGCCACCTGGCCGACCTCTCGGTCCAGGTCTCCACCGCCGACCCCAAGGGCAACGAGCTGGTCGACCTGGCCGAGCGGTTCGCCTGGCTGCACGCGGCCGCCGCCTGCCTGCACCTGTGGGTGGTGAACCGGGAGAACGAGGTGCTCGGCCGCCCGGACTGGCTGACCGCGGTGCTCGCCTACCTGCTCTCCCGCGCCGAGGGCACCCCCGTCCGCCGCCGTGAGGCCGAGCTGCTGCCGGCCCTCGCGACCGTCCGGGACCTGTACGGGCGGGGCCGGCTGTTCTCCGCCGTCCCGGTCCAACTCATCTGATGGCACCACCGATCCACAGGAGCGAACCACCGTGCCGAAGGCAGACCTGACCGAGCTCGCCGCGCGGCTCGAAGAGCAGCTCGGCGACCCGCACGACCCCGACAGCAGCATGCCGTTCGAGCAGATCCTGGCCCACGACGAACGGGAGGAGTTCCCCTACGCCTTCGTCAACCTGCTCCAGCGCTGGGGCGTGCACGAGTACGTCATCCCGAAGGCGCAGGGCGGCAAGGCGGGTGACGTCGAGGTCGGCTTCAACCTGCTGCGCCTGATCGCCCGCCGCGACCCGACCTCGGCCACCGCGCTGATGCTCACCAGCCTCAGCTTCATGCCCGCCTGGATCGCCGGAACGGACGAGCAGAAGCAGTACGTCGTCGACCGGATGAAGCAGGGCACCAAGCTGGCCTGGGGCCTGTCGGAGCGTCACCACGGCAGCGACGTGCTGGCCAACGAGATGCGCGCCGAGAAGGTCGAGGGCGGCTACCTGCTGACCGGCGAGAAGTGGCTGATCGGCAACGCCACCGTGGCGGACGGGGTCAGCGTCTTCGCCCGCACCGACCCCAAGGGCGGCCCGGCCGGGTACTCGATCTTCCTGGTGGAGAAGCGCAACACCCCGGCCGGCTCGGTGGTCGAGCTGCCCAACGAGCGGCTGCACGGCCTGCGCGCCCTGGACATGAGCGGCATCCGGCTGGACGGGGTCTTCGTGCCGGACTCGGCCCGGCTCGGCCACGAGGGCCAGGGCCTGGAGATCGCGCTGAAGAGCGCCCAGGTGGCCCGCACCACCATCGGATCGATGGCGCTGGCGGCGGTGGACACCGCGCTGCGGGTGACCCTGGACTTCACCGAGCAGCGCGAGATCTTCGGCAAGAAGGTCAGCGACATCCCGTACTCCCGGCGGCAGTTGACCGAGGTCTTCGCCGATCTGCTGACCGCCGACGCGGTCAGCCTGGGCGCGGTGCGCAGCCTCCAGCTGGTGCCGGAGCAGACCAGCGTCTGGTCCTCGGTCGCCAAGTACTTCGTGCCGACCCTGCTGGAGCGCTCGATGGCCCAGCTGAACATCGTGCTCGGGGCCCGGCTCTACCTGCGGGCCCATCCGCACTACGGCATCTACCAGAAGATGCTCCGCGACCTGTTGGTGGCCATCTTCGCGGACGGCAACACGGTGGTGAACCTCAAGAACATCGCCCTCCAGCTGGACGGTCTGCTCACCACCGCGGGCAACCCCGAGGCCCGGGCCGAGGCCGAGCGGCGCACCCCCGTGCTCTACGGCATCGACCGCGAGCTGCCGCTCTACCGGCCCTGGGACCAGGAGCTGTTCAGCCGCGGCAAGGACGACGCGCTGCTCGGCGCGCCGGCCGCGCTGTCCCGGCTGTGCGAGCTGGCCGCCGCCGCCAAGGGCGAGGAGCGCGGCTGGCTGGAGCGCTCCGCCGCGCTGGCCGCCGAGCTGCTGGAGCGGGCCGAGGACCTGCACGCGCAGGCCGCCGAGCTGCGCTCCGAACTCGGCCGGGAGTACGGCCAGTCGGCCGAGCTCTTCGACCTGGCCAAGCAGTACGCGACCCTGCACGCCACCGCCGCGGTGCTGCACACCTTCGTCCACTCGCACGCCGCGCTGGACGACCCGCTGCCCAGCGGCGCCCTGCTGCTGCTCCAACTGGAGCGGCTGGCAAAGGAGTTCGAGCCGCACCGGGTGGTCACCGGAGCCGCCGAGGTGGACGAGGTGATGCGGGTGCTGCGGCACCTGCACCGGGCCAACCGGCTGTTCTCGTACTGGCAGTTCCCGCTCGCCGAACGGACCGGAGCCGTCCATGCCCAGAGCTGAGCGCCGTACCGCACCCCGCACCGCCGTCTGCCACGGCTGCCAGGGCGTCTTCGCCAAGGAGCTGCTGGACCACACCCTCAAGGTCTGCGAGCCCTGCCGGACCGGCTTCCGGCAGTCCATGGACGAGTGGCTCAAGCGGCTGGTCGGCCTGGCCGCCCTCGCCGAGCCGGCCGAGCGCCGCCCGGCTGCCCCGTACCGGGCCAGGCCGTGACCACCGCGGCCACGGGCACCGAGGTCCTGGCCGCCGATGCCCACCTCTACCTGCTGCCGGAGCGCTCGGTCGACGGCTTCGCCGAACTCCACGGTGGAACGGGCCTGTTGACCCGGGCGGAGCGGGAGCGGATGGACCGTCAGCGCACCGCGGGGGCGCGGAGGCGGTACCTCGGTGCCCGGCTGCTCTCCCGGCACGCGCTGAGCGACCGGGACGGCCGCCCGGTGGGGGAGTGGCGGTTCGCGGTGGCGGCCTCCGGCCGTCCGGAGGCCGAACCGGACGGCCACGCCCTGCGGTTCAACCTCTCGCACACCGAGGGCCTGCTGGCCTGTCTGGTCACCGAGGGCCGCACCTGCGGGGTGGACGTGGAGGCCACCCCGGCCCGGCCGGACGCGGTGACCCACCTGCCGCGCTGGTTCGCCCCCGCCGAGCGGGCCGCACTGGCCGGCGCGGCGGACCGGGCGGCCGCGGTTGCCGCGTACTGGGTGCTCAAGGAGGCCTACCTCAAGGCGCTCGGCACCGGCCTGCGCCGGGAGCTGGACGGCTTCGCCGTCAGTGCCCCCTGGCAGCCGCCGATCCGGCTCCACGACCCGCTCCAACCCCCGGACTCCGACTGGAAGTTCGACCTGCTCCACCCCGCACCCGGCTATGTGCTCGCCACCGCCGTCGCCGACGGCACGGCCGGCCGGCTGCACCAGACCTGGATCACCCCGTAGAACCGCGTAGAAGAGGAACAGCCAGATGTCCAAGCCCCGTGTCGCCGTCGTCGGAGCCGGTGTGGCCGGTCTCTCCGCCGCCTACAAGCTGCGCGAGCACGCCGAGATCACGCTCTTCGAGGCGGAGGGCCGCCCGGGCGGCCACGCCAACACCATCGAGGTGGAGGACGAGGGCCGCACCCTCGGCATCGACACCGCCTTCGTGGTCTTCAACCAGCCCAGCTACCCCAACCTCAGCAAGTTCTTCGCCGAGCTCGGCGTGGAGAGCCGCCAGCACCTGGGCGGCTTCAACTTCTTCGACCTGGACAGCGGCCTGCAGTACGGCACCGTCGAGATGGGCCTGCCGGAGGAGGAGGTGACCGGCCGCTACGGCGCCGAGTTCCAGACCATCTGGCGCGAGGCCCGCCGCTTCCACGAGGAGGGCCGCAAGGACTTCCTGCGCAAGCGCACCGACCTGCCGCTGGGCGAGTACCTGGACCGGGGCGGCTACAGCCAGGAGTTCCGGTACGGCTACGTGATCCTGCTCTGCACCGCGGTCTGGTCGGTGCCGGCCGAGCTGATCTGGGAGATGCCGGCCACCACGGTGATCGCCTTCTTCATGGCCCACGACGAGGGCGGCCTGGGCGGCCAGAAGGTGGACTGGCGGACCGTCAGCGGCGGCTCGATCTCCTACGTGCGCAAGGCGATCGCCGCGATCGACCCGAAGCTGCGGCTGGCCGAGCCGGTCACCGGCATCCGCCAGGAGGAGGACGGCGTCACCGTCTCCACCGCGCGCAGCTCCGAGCGCTTCGACCACGTGATCCTGGCCACCCACGGCGACACCGCCCGGGAGCTGCTCAGCAACCCGGACGAGGTGCAGCGGCGCACCCTGGAGAAGATCCGCTACAACACCTCGCTCGCGGTGCTGCACACCGACGCCTCGGCGATGCCGGCCGACCGCGGCCGCTGGGACAACTGGAACTACGGCAAGGTCGCGGTGGACGGCGTCAGCCGCCCGTACGTGGCGTACTACATGAACCGCCTGCACGGCTTCGAGTCCGCCACCGACTACTTCGTCACCCTGGACTACCCGCGCGAGATCCGCGAGGAGCTGGTGATCCGCGAACTGTCGTACTCCCACCCGGTCATCGACATCGACCTGCGCCGCCTCCAGCAGACCATCTACGAGGTGAACGAGGGCACCCGGGTCAAGCTGGCCGGCTCCTACTTCCACTCCAAGCAGCTCTACCACGACCAGATCGGCTCCCACGAGGCCGCCTTCTCCTCCGGCATGGAGGCGGCGGCCCAACTCCTTCGCGAGCTGGGCCACCGCGAGGCCTGACGGTCGCTCAGGCCGGGAGGCCGTAGCGCTTGGCGGACTCGTTCTCCTGGGCCATCCGGCGCAGGGCGAGCAGGACGGGTTCCATCAGGATGGTGAGCAGGACGGCACGCTCGACCCGCTCCAAGGGGTCCGGGACGCCCTCGAGTTGGTCGAGGTCGAGGGCGGCGGTGTTCGCGGCCAGCTCGGCGTAGGGGAGCAGGGCCTGCCAGTCGGCCGGCAGGCCCAGCTCCCTGAGCGTGGCGAGGGTGTCGGTGACCACGGCGCGGGTAGGAGCCTTCTCGCTGACCTCCCAGCCCATGGCGGAGATCAACTCATCGGCGGGGGAGGGTTCTTGCGGTCCGTCCGCGGACGGTTCGGCATCGCCGGTCGGCACCGCGCCGACCGCCAGACCGAGCAGGAAGTGGACGTCGGTCGAGTGCTCGTCCAGGCCCCGGAGCACCTCCCGGGTGGTGGACACCGACAAGCCGCGCACGGTGACCAGCGCGCGGGCCAGCCGGAGCCGCCGGAGGTGGTGCTCGTCGTACTCCGCCTGGGTGGCGGAGGTGGCCACCCCGGCGGGCAGCAGTTCCTCCCGCAAGTAGTACTTGATGGTCGCCACCGGGACGCCGCTGCGGCGGCTCAGCTCCGAGATCCGCATCTTCTCCGCTCTCCACTGGAAATTAGGTAGCTGCACTGTCTAATATAGATAGTGCGACACTCCAATAGTGCACCGAAAGGCCGACGCATGCCCACGCTGCCCTGGACCACCCCCAACACCCCTCGCCCGAACAGCCAGGTGCTGGTGATGGCCTCCCGGCTGGAGGTCCGGTCCCTCAAGGACGTGCCGCGCTTCTTCCTCAAGTCCCTGGCCGCCTGGAAGCAGGTCAAGACCGCGCCCGGCGCGGTCGGCGCCTCGCTGATCGCCCAGCCGCTGAAGGGCGTCTTCTGGACGCTCTCGGCCTGGGAGGACCGCCAGTCGCTCTACGCCTACGCCAAGGCCGAACCGCACTACACGATCATGACCGGGCTCCGCGAGGTGACCAAGCAGTCGGTTTTCACCTTCTGGGACACCACCGCCGAGCAGCTCCCGATCACCTGGCCCGACGCCAAGAACCGGCTGGCCGAGCAGCAGCGCACCGACGCCGCCGGCTGACCGCCGACCCCTCCAACAGCCCCGCCCGACAAGGGAGATCCCCGCCATGTCCGCACCCGCCCCCGCCGGGCGCAAGGTACCGCTCTGGCTGTCGATCGTCGCGTGCAGCCTGCCGATGTTCATGGTGGCGCTGGACAACCTGGTGGTGTCCACCGCCCTGCACACCCTCGCGGTGGACCTGAAGGCCACCACCCAGGACCTGCAGTGGTTCGTCAACGCCTACGTGCTGAGCTTCGCCTGCCTGCTGCTGACCGGAGCCGCGCTCGGTGACCGCTTCGGCCACCGCAAGGTCTTCGCGCTCGGCATCGTGCTGTTCACCCTCTCCTCGATCGGCTGCGGACTGGCCGACACCAGCGGGCAGTTGATCCTCGCCCGGGCGATCCAGGGCTTCGGGGCGGCGGCCGTCATGCCGCTCTCGCTCACCCTGCTCTCCAACGCCGTGCCGGAGAAGATGCGCAGCCTGGCGCTCGGCCTCTGGTCCGCCGTCAGCGGCCTGGCCATCGCGCTCGGCCCGGTGGTCGGCGGCGCGGTGGTCGAGGGCCTCGCCTGGGAGTGGATCTTCTGGATCAACATCCCGGTCGGCATCGTCGCCGTCCCGCTCGCCCTGATGGCGCTGAACGAGAGCCACGGCGAGAAGGCCAAGCTCGACCTGGTCGGCATGCTGCTGGCCACCGGCGGCCTGCTCGCCCTGGTCTGGGGCATCGTCAACGGCAGCGAGGACGGCTGGACCGACACGAAGATCCTCGGCGCCTTCGCCGTCGCCGCGGTGCTGCTGGCCGCCTTCGTGGCCTGGGAGCGCCGTGCCCCGCACCCGCTGCTGCCGCTCGGCTTCTACCGGATCCGGGCCTTCACCCTGACCAACCTGGTCTCCGCCTCGATGTACTTCGGGGTCTTCGGCTCGATCTTCTTCCTCTCCCAGTACCTGCAGATCGCCCCGCCCCGCACCCCGCTGCACGCCGGCACCCTGACGCTGGCCTGGACCCTGATGCCGATGGTGATCGCCCCGATCGCCGGCGCGCTGACCGACCGGGTCGGCGGCGGCCGCCTGATGGCGCTCGGCCTCTTCCTCCAGGCCGGCGGCCTGGCCTGGATCAACCTGGCGGCCGGCCCGGACACCCCGTACTCCCGACTGGTCGGTGCGATGCTGCTGGCCGGTGCGGGCATGGGCTTCGCCATCGCCCCGACGGCGGCCGTGGTGCTCGGCGCGGTCGGCCCGGAGCACCGGGGCAAGGCCTCCGGCGCCAACACCACCGTCCGCGAGATCGGCGGAGCGCTCGGCATCGCGGTGCTGAGCAGCGTCTTCACCGCCAACGGCAGCATGCGCGGCGCCCAGGAGTTCACCGACGGCCTGCACCCGGCCGTCTGGGTCGGCGTGGCGGTCGTGGTGCTCGGCGCGCTGGCCGCGCTGGCCATCCCGCGTCCGCCCAAGGCGGCCCCGGCCGAGACCGTCGAGACCACCGAGGCCCCGGCCCCGGTCACCGTCTGACCCGCCTTCAGCAGGGGCCCGGGGAGCGTGCGACTCCCCGGGCCCCTCGGCGTTCGGTGCCGGGCCGATGGTGGAGGTGCCGGCCGGGTGCGGCGGCGGAGCGCGGCGGTGGCCGCGCCGCCGCCGCTCATCAGCTCACCAGCTCCCCTGCGGGGCGCCGGTGGCGAGGTCGAGCACCAGCCGGGCGTCCAGCGGGCGGGTCAGCTTCACGGTGACGCGGTCCGTCACCAGCACGAGGGTGCACGGCTGCTGCTGCGGCTGCGTCCGCCGCACCTCGGCGATCAGCACCACCAGCCGGTCGGTCTCGTACGCCTCGGTGCCGGTCACCCGCTCGCAGGAGCCCCGCCCCACCCTGCCCGTGACGGTCAGTCCGTCCGCCGAGACCGACTCGTAGGTCACGCTCCGGTCGGCCCACCGCTGCACGGGTCGGCCGACGGGCGGCTGTTGCGGGGCGACCGCCGGGTAGACGAAGGGATCCTGGTAGCCCGCGATGGTGAACTCCCAGACCGGGACGGTGGCCTGGCCCCGGCTGGTGGCCACGGTGCGGCTGCCCCGGGCCACCCCCGTGAGCTTCAGCGGGGGTTCGCAGTCCGCCCCGCACGGGGGCTTGCCCTTGGCCAGCCCGTCCAGCACCTGCCACGGCGAGATCATCGGCAGGGCCTGCCGCCGGCCGTGGACCCAGACCACCTCGGCGGTGGCCTCGGCGGTGGGCAGTGCGGTGACCGGCTCGATCAGCCCGCTGAGGTAGGCGGTCTTGCCGCCGTGGGTGAAGGCGTCCGGGGGCAGCCACTCCTGGCGCGGGTCCAACGGGTAGTACCCGTCGGACCAGGCCCGTTCCGCCTCCGACCCCGGCCACTCCCGGGCCACCTGCGCGGCCCGCTCCAGGGCCGTCCCGCTCGTCGTGGGCACCGGTGTGCGGTCGATGTCGTGCCCGGCGTCGGTGGCGGCGCAGCCCGCCGTCAGCAGCGCCGCGAGTGCGAGTGTCGTGATGCGTCTCATCTGGTCGTCCCCCCGTACCGGAAAGCCGAGTCGGCGCCGATCGGACGCGGCCGGTCAGCCGTCGGTTCCACCGGACGAGGGCACCGGGCGGACCGGACGGGGCTCGCCGGTGGTCAGGTCGAGGACCGTCCGGTCCCCGAGCGGGGCGCGCAGGCGGACGGTGGCCGTCCCGCTCACGGTCCCGGTGGTGGCGCAGTCGGCGCCGGTGGTGCCGGTGAGCAGCAGCACCGGCACCACGGAGTGCTCGGTCTCGAACGCCTCGCTGAGGAACACCCGTCGGCAGGGCGGGAGTTCGACCGTGCCGGTGACGGTGAGGCCGTCCCAGGAGGCGGTGCGCGGGTCGAACTCCGCCACCGACAGGCCGGCCGGTGACGAGGGGTAGCCCGTGGGCGGGAGGGGGTCGGCCCGGCGCTGGGCGGCGACGGCGGGCAGCACGAACGGCTCGGAGTAGCCGGGGGAGACGAACTCCCAGACCGGGACGGTGGCCTGGCCCCGGCTGGTGCCCAGCTCGCGGCGGGCCGGCCGGATCTCGGTCACCTTCAGCGGGGTGCAGTCGGCGTGGCAGCTGCCGAACTGCTCCCCTGCCATGTCCCGCAGCGCTTCCAGGGGCGAGCGCCCGACCAGGCCGAGGGCGCGCCCGTCGGACCAGCGGACCTCCGCGAGCCGGTCCGTGGCCGGCCAGGAGTCCGCCGGGTCGACGCTGCCACTCAGGTAGCCGGCCTTCTCGGCGAGGCTGCGGAAGGCCTCGGGCGGCAGCCACTGCGGGGACCGGTCCAGCGGGTAGTACCCGGCCCGCCAGGCCTCGTGGGCGGCGGTGTGCTCCCAGGCCCGCACGGCCTCCAGGGCCCTGGCCCGGGCGGCTGTGGCCACCGGGTCGTCCGGTGTGCCGCTCGGCCCGCTGGGGCGCGGCGCCGGGCCGCCGCCGGTGGTGCAGCCGAGCAGTGCCAGTGCCGCCAGCGCCGCGACGACGATCCGCTTCATCTCATCCCCCGTGCCGGAAAGCCGAGTTGGCGGCACCGGTGCCCGGTGCCGCCAACTCGTACATGCCCGGTTCGGACCCGGTCAGAACAGCGGGACGCCGTTCCGGACCAGGCGCCAGGTGCCGCCGCCGAACTCGGCCGGGTCGATGACGCCCTTGGCCTTCACCCAGGTGATCATCGTGTTGCGGATCTCCTCGGAGTTGGACCAGGCGACCGTGGCCTTGGCCACGTGCGGGAAGTTGCCGCCGCCGTTGGCCCGGTAGTTGTTGACCGCCAGCACGAACTGGGCGGCCGGGTCGACCGGGGCGCCCTCGAAGGTGAGGCCGACGATCCGGGAGCCGACCGGCTTGGTCAGGTCGATGTCGTAGGAGACGCCGTACACCGAGTCGAAGTTGTAGTCCGGCGTGTTGGCCTGGTTGGTCAGCGTGTCGAGGTTGACCGCGTCGCCGGGGGCCAGCTGGGCGAAGTACCTCGCCGAGTACTCCAGGTAGTCCTTGATCTGGGCACCCGTCAGGACCCGGGCCTCCAGGGTGTTCTCGTAGATGTACAGCCCGGCGGCGTCGCGCAGCTTCACCGTGCCGGCCGGGATCACGGCGGTGCGGTTGAACGGCGCGGCCTGGGCCAGCACCGGCAGGGCCGCGTACGAGGTGCCCACGAGGGCGGCCTTCACGGTGTCGACCTGGACCCGGCCGATCAGGTCGATGATCGGGACGTCCTTGAACCGGGCCTCGGCGATGGAGAGTTCGCTCTTGCAGGTGCCGATCACCTGGTTGACGTAGGCGACCGTCTTCTTGTGCTGGGCGTCGATCAGCCGGACGACCTCCTTGTCCTCCGGCACGGTGTTGGAGTTGAGCACCCGGGAGGTCACCGAGGTGACGTTCCACCGGCCGCGCTCGAACTCGACCTCGAAGTCGAAGCAGGTCAGGCGCTGGCCCCAGGCGAGCGGCTCGGAGAGCACGACGGTCTTCCCGGTCTCCCGGTTGGTCACCAGGCGCTGCGGGATCTCCTTGTGCGCGTGGCCGACCAGCACGGCGTCGATGCCGGGCACCGCGGCGGCCAGCTCGGCCGCGACGTTCTCGCCCCACGGCAGCTGGTCGCCCCAGGAGCTCGGCTCGTCCGCACCGGTGTGCGCGGCCACCACGACCACCTCGGCGCCGGCCGAGCGCAGCCGCGGCACGTACTTCCTGGCCTGCTCCACGATGCCGGGGAAGACCATCTGCCCGGCCACGTTGGCCTTGTCCCAGATCGCGATGCCGGGGTTGGTCAGGCCCAGGATGCCGACCCGCAGCGCCCGGCCGTGGCCGAGGTGCAGCTCCTTGATGACGTACGGCGGGAAGGCGGGGCGCTCGTTCTTCGCGTCCAGCGCGTTGGCACCCAGCAGCGGGAAGTCGAGCTGGCGCTCGAAGGCGCGCAGCAGCGGGATGCCGTAGTTGAACTCGTGGTTGCCCAGCGCGGCGGCGTCGTACTTCAGCGCGTTCATCGCCACGGCCATCGGGTGCTTGGGCGCGCGCTTGCCGGTGATCGGCTCGACCCGGGCGTAGTAGTAGGCGAGCTGGGTGCCCTGGATGGTGTCGCCGGCGTCGATCAGCAGGGTGCGCTCGCAGCCCTTCTCGGCCCGGATCTGCTTCACCAGGGTGGCGATCTTGGCGAGGCCGACGTCGTTGTGCGCCTTGTCGTCGTACTCGGCGTCGGTGAAGTAGTCCCAGTTCAGCACCCGGCCGTGCAGGTCGGTGGTGCCCATCACGGTGAACGTCTGCTTCTTCTTCTCGCGGCCGCGCTGCTCGGCGGGTGCGGCCGCCGCCTCGGTGGCGGTGACCATCGGCAGGCCACCGGCCAGGGCGGCACCGGCGGCGGTGACCGCCGACCGGGCGACGAAGTCACGACGGTTCAAGGGCATGGACGGCTCCAACGTGAACGGACGGGGCGTCAGCAGGCAGACGGTGACGCGCGTAGAAGTCTGCACGCAAAACCCGCCCGCGAACACCCCCGGCACCTTTCCGGCAGGTGAGCTCTGCAAGTCCCGCACATGAAACCCGTACCCCCGTGGCGGCGGGGGCACCCGCTGGGGCTTAGATGTAACCCTCGCGCAGGGCGTGGGCGACGGCGTGGGCGCGGTTGCGGAGGTTGAGGCGGGTGGTCAGGCCGTGCAG
The DNA here is from genome assembly GCF_053596675.1 of Kitasatospora sp. NPDC001664. Classification (NCBI taxonomy): domain Bacteria; kingdom Bacillati; phylum Actinomycetota; class Actinomycetes; order Kitasatosporales; family Streptomycetaceae; genus Kitasatospora; species Kitasatospora sp. NPDC001664. The sequence goes on along the minus strand of NZ_JBSFGS010000019.1, from coordinate 64,509 downwards.
GACGTTCTTGACGGTCCGTTCGGAGTAGGAGAGCTTCCCGGCGATCTCACCGGTGTCCCAGCCCTCGGCGATCAGCCGGAGGATGTCGGACTCGCGCTCGGAGATGCCGGGCGGGGCGTAGCCGGGCAGGCCCTGGACGCTGCGCTGGAGCCGGCCCATCTGGGCGATCAGGCGGCCGAGGAGGTCACCGGGCAGGTCGCCCTCGCCGCGCGCGGCGGCCACCACGGCCTGCCCCAGCCGCTCCGCGGTTGCCTCGCGGCGCCGCAGGATGGCGGAGACCCCGCACTCGACGGCCTCCAGCAGGTCGGCCTCCCGGATCTGGTCCACCACCAGGACGACCCGGCTGCCGTCCCGGTGCACCAGCCGCCGCATGGTCCCGGTGACGGCGTTGTCCACGCTCTCCGCGACCACCACGGTGACCGTGCCCGGTCCGGCCTCGGAGACCACCTGGAGGTCGCCGCAGGCGCGCAGCTGACTGGCGGCCCCCGCGTAGGAGATGGGGTCGGTCGCATGGATCGCGACCTGGACCACGGCGGTGTGCCGCAGCGTCTCGTCGGCGAACTGGATCGTCACGGTGGCCTGCCTCATGCCTCGTCGGTGCCCTGACATGCGGGAACGGCTCAGCCCTCGCCCTCCCCGACTGCTCACATGCTCACCGCGGGCACCTCGGGGTGACCATCGTGGTCCACCACGAGATCCACGGGGTGAGACGAAGGTCACACCACGAAGTGGTCGTTCGGGGGGTCCGGGTCAGGGGGTGGACACGTGGAATGAGCAGGAGCGGTTGTGGGAGGGGAAGCGATGTACAGCGGTGGCACGGCCGCCGGGGTGCTGGGCCCGGTGCAGGCCGGTCTGGTGGAACGTCAGGCCGTACTGGCCGAGGCGGCCCGGCTGGCCGACCTGGCCCGGCACGGGGCCGGCACCCTGCTGGTGCTCACCGGCCCGACCGGCATCGGACGCAGCGCCCTGCTGGACGCCGTCGCCGGCCCGGCCGTCTCCTGGGGCATGACGGTGCGCCGGGCGGCCTGCGCCCCCGACGAGACCGGCCACTCGTACGCGGTGGCCCGCCAACTCAGCGGATCCGGACCGGAGTTCGTCCCCGACGAGGAGGGTCGCACCCCCTGGGAGGTGCTCCGCGAGACCGCCGTACGGCGCCCGCTGCTGCTCCTGGTGGACGACGTCCAGCACGCCGACCCGGCCTCCGCCGACTGGCTGCGCCAGCTCGCCCGCCGGCTCCACCAGCTGCCCGTGCTGCTGGTGGTGACGGAGCGCCGGGACGCCGGACGGGCGGACCGCAGGCCGCCGTTCGGCGCCGGCCTGCCCGCCGCCGTGCTGCAGACCCGCCGCCTCGCACCGCTCAGCCAGGCCGGCACCGCGGCCCTGCTCACCGCACGGCTCGAACGCCCGGTGCCGGACCGCCTGGTCCAGGAGTGCCACCGGGCCACCGCCGGACTGCCGCTGCTGCTCACCGCCCTCACCTGCCCGGACGGCCGCCCGGTCGGCGACGGACTCGGCCCGGTGCCGACCGGCGCCTTCCGCGAGGCGGTCGGCCACTGGCTGGAGCGCGTCGGCGAGCCGGCCGCCACCGCCGCCCGCACCCTCGCCCAGCTCAGCGGTACCCGCACCGGCTCGGTCGGCCTGGCCGACCTGGTCGCCGCCCAGTCGGGCCGCACCGGCCGACCGGACCGCTCGGAGCACCCCGAGTACCCCGGGCACGCCGGGCACGCCGGGCCGTCCGAGGGCCCCGACCTCTCCGGCTGGCTCCCGGACTGGCTGCACGGCCTGCAGGCCGTCGGCCTGCTGCGCCCCGGCCGCGGCGGCGCGCTGCCGGAGTTCGCCCACCCCTGGCTGGCCACCGCCCTGCTCGCCGGCTGGAGCGACCAGCGCCGGGCCGAACTGCACCGGGGCGTCGCCACCCTGCTCTACGGCCGCGGCGCGCCGGACGACCTGGTCGCCGAACAGCTGCTGCACACCGAGGTGTGCGGCGCCGAGTGGGCCGCCGACGTGCTGATCGGCACCGCCCGGCAGACCCAGCGCGACGGCGACCGCGAGTACGCGGTGCGGCTGCTGCGGCGCGCGCTGCGGGAGCCGCTCAGCCAGTGCCGCCGGGGCTCCGTCCTGGTCGAACTCGGCTGCCTGGAGGTGGCCCTGGGGCCGCCGGAGTCCGTCAACGGCACCCGCCACCTGGCCGAGGCGGTCCGGCTGCACCGCTCCGACGAGGCGGTCTTCGAGGCCGCCAACGCACTGGGCGTGGCGCTGGCCGGCCGCGGCGAGACCGCCGCCGCCCTGGACGTGCTGGAGGACCTGGCCGAGCGCTTCGCCGACCGCTCCGACCTGGCCCACGCCGTGCACGCCGCCACCGCGATGATCGCCTCCCACGACGGCGAGAGCTGGCTCCAGGTGGTGGACGGCGTGCGCCGGATCGAGGCCCGCTCGGCCACCGGCGTGGCCCCGGCCGCCTACAGCCTGCTGACCGAGTTCGACGCCACCAGCGGACGGCTCTCGGCCACCGAGGTCTCCCGCCGGGTGGTCGAGTTGACCGCCCAGCCGATGGACAGCTTCTCCGCCAGCTACCTCACCGCCTCCGCCGCCACCCTGGCCCAGTGGGCCGACCGGCTGGACCTGGCGGACCGGCTGGTCGCCGAGGGCCTGACCGCGCACCGGGGCGCCAAGCTCCACCCGGCCTACCAGTGCCTGCTCAGCGTGCGGGCCGAGAGCCGGATGATGCGCGGTCAGTTCTCCCTGATGCTGCAGGAGCTGGCCGCCGCCTCCGACCAGCGCGGCGTGCTCAGCCTGGGCAACGCCCACCTCACCTCCCAGGCCGTGCTCGCCCTCTGCGAGACCGGGCACCCGGTGCAGGCCCGGCAGCTGATCGCGGCCGGCTTCGAGGACAGCCCGCCGGGCGGCCCCTCCTCCTGGGAGCTGAACGAACTCGTCTACGCCCGCGGCCTGCTGCGGCTCGCCGACGGACGGGCCGAGGAGGCGCTGGCCGACCTGCTGGACTGCGGGCGCCGCCAGCTGGAGCGCCAGGTGCTGAGCCCGATCGTCACCCCCTGGCGCTCGGCCGCCGCCGACTGCCACCTGATGCTCGGTCAGGTCGGCCCGGCGGCCGAACTCGCCGCCGAGGAGCTCCGCCTGGCCCGCGTCTGGGACACCCCGCGGACCGTCGGCCGGGCCCTGCGGGTGCTCGGCGCCGCCACCGGCGGACGGCAGGGGCTGGCCACCGTCCAGGAGTCGGTGCGGCTGCTGCGCGCGGACGGGCTGGACGTCGAGCTCATCCCCGCGCTGACCACCCTCGGCGGGCTGCTCGGCGGCAGCGGGCAGCGCGCGGCTGCCCGGGAGGCCCTGCGGGAGGCGGTCAGCCGGGCAGAACGGATCGGCGCGGTCCGGCTGCGCGCCGTCGCCGCCGACCTGCTGCTGGCCTCCGGGGCACGGACCGACCGGCAGCGGCAGACCGGCGCGGGCGCCCTGACCGCCGGCGAGCAGCGGGTCTGCCGACTGGCGGCGGAGGGCAACTCCAACCCGGAGATCGCCGAGCTGCTGCACCTGGCGCTGCGCACGGTGGAGACCCACCTGACCAACAGCTTCCGGAAGTTGGGCATCAAGCGGCGGGCCGAGCTGGCGGGAGTGCTGGAGCAGCCGCAGGAGTGACCGCAGGCACGGGCGCAGGCGGGCGCGCAGGCGGGCACGGCGCCGTCCGGGGGAGGTGGCCGTCGGCACCGGCGGATGCGGTGGGGCGGCGGTCACCTGGGGCGGTCCTCTCCGGTCTGCTGGTGAGGCCAAGCCTGCCCGCAGTGACGGGAGTGACACCAGGGCCGGACGGTCACCGGCGAGGGACGACCCGGGGTGTCCGCAAGGGCAACCCGGCAGTAACCTCGCCGCCGGTGGCCCGGTGGCCCGGTGGCCCGGACCGGCGGGTGGGCGGCCTCAGAGGAGACCGGCGAGCCGCTCCAGCTCGGCCTTGAGGGCCGCCGTCGGGTCGACCCCGCCGGGGACCAGCGTCTCCCAGCTGCGGGCCCGCACGTAGCCGTCGAGCGCGAGCGGCAGCTCCCGGAGGAGCAGCTGCCGGGCCGGCCCGGCCTCCGCCCTCGCCAGCGCCGCGAACAGCCCCTCCGCGTCCACCGAGGACGGCAGCCCGACGGCCGCCGCCCGCTCCCGCAGCACCGCTAGCTCCGCCCGGAGCTCGGAGGGCAGCGCCTTGGGCCGTGGCGGCTTCGGCACGGGCCGCGGCACCGGCGTCGGCGTCGGCGTCGGCCCGACCGCCCCGCCCGCGGGCCCGGGCGCGGCCTCCACCTCGGGCGCGCCACCGCCCTCCTGACGGTCCCACGGCCACCGCCGGGGGGCGAGCAGCGCGCCCGCCCCGTACAGCCCCGCGACGACGGCGGGCCACCACGGCCCGGCCGCCCCCGCGAAGTACAGCGCCAGGCCCCCGGTGCCCGCCGCGCACCCGATCAGGTTGCGCGGCGACTCCAGGTACCCCAGCAGCCGGTCACTGATACCCACGGATCTCCTCGAACGCCCCGTCCAGCGAGCCCCGCCCGTCGAACAGCTTCCCGCCCGTCAGGTCCGCGATGCCCTGGAGCTGACCGGTCGCCGCGTCGCCGAACAGGATCGGGAAGACCGGCACCGCCCGCGCCGCCCCGGACAACCCCCCGTACCAGGCGCGGAACTCCTGGTCCTTGAGGCCCTCGTTGCTCTCCCCGTCCGTCATCACCACGATCGAGGTGAAGCGGTCGTCGTTGCTCTCCGCCCGCTGACGGGCCACCAGCTCGAAGGCCTCCTTCAGGCTGCTGTACACCGCCGTGCCGCCGTCCGCGGTCAGGCCCTGGACCTCCTGCTGGATGCGGGCCAGCTCCGCCTCCGGCGGCCCGGCCGGGATCCGGTAGGTCCGCTCCGACTTCACCACCGAGGCGAACTCGACCACCGTCACCTCCTCGCGCTGGCGGAACCGCCGCTGTCCGCGCGGGTCCTGGGCCCCCGTCAGCCGGGCCATCGCGGCCTTCAGCGACTCCAGCCGGGCCCCCTTCATCGAGCCCGAGGTGTCCAGCACGTACACCGTCCGCGACGGGCGGCGTAGCTCGTTCTGGTACGCCGTCAGCAGTCCGTCCGCCACCGCCCGGGTGCCCGGGAACGGCAGCTCCCGGCGCCGGTCGGCGGGCAGACCGGCGGCCGGCGCCACCCCGGTGGCCACCGGGCGGCGCAGGGTCTCCTCGGTCATCCGCTGCTGCGCCTTGGGGTCGAGCAGGTAGCGGCCGAGGCGCTGGAAGGAGTCCTGCGCGGGCTTGCCGGCCGAGGCCAGCAGGCTGAGCGGGTAGTCGGCCGAGACCACCCCGTCCACCGGCCGGACCACGGTGAGCCGGTCCTCGGCGGGCAGGGTGCGGTTCATCGAGAGCAGCACCGACTCGTAGTTGACCAGGGCGCCGACCTTGGTCTCGTTCTGCTTGGCGGCCTTCTGGTAGGCCTCCGCCAGCCAGCCCGAGGAGCCCGAGGTCAGCTTCTGTCCGCTGAAGAACTGCTTCAACTGCGGTGCGGCCTTGGCCACGTCGGCGTCGGTGAGGGCCGAGCCGGCCCCCGAGAAGGCCGAGGCCAGCGCGACCAGCGCGGAGAATCCGGAGTTGGAGCGGGACGGGTCGGCCATGCCGTAGCTGAGCTTGCCCGCCACCGCCGCCTCGCCGATCTTCCCCCAGGTGACCTGCGAGCCGTCGCCCCAGCCCAGCTCGCTCAGCATGGTGGACCGCACCCCGACCGCCACCGGCGTGCTCATCACCGGCGTCTCGGAGAGCAGCTTGCCCTTGCCCGCCTCGTCCAGCCGCAGGTAGTGGTTGGACGGGAACCAGACCGCGTCGTACTTGCCGTCCGCCTGCCCCGAGGCCACCGTGTCGGCCCCGTCCAGCGAACCGGTCCAGGTGAACTGCACCGTGACCCCGGTCGCCGCCTTGGCGTCCGCCAACACGGCCGCCATGTCCTGGAGTTCACTCCCCGCCAGGACCCGGAGCACGCCGTCCTTCGGCTGCGCCGTCCCGCCGCCGCCGTCCCCGCCCTCGCTCGTGCAGCCCGTCCCGGCCAGCGCCAGCGCCAGCACGGCGGGTGCGATCCGTCGCAGCACTCCGTCCCCCCTCATCCCCTGCCTCACTTCCCCTTGGCGGCGTCGACCAGCTGGGCCAGCACCTCGACCGTCGGCGGCTGGGCCTGCACGATCCCGGCCTCGGACAGCCCCGGCACGAAGGCCGTGGTCGGGTTCGGTTCCTTGAGCGCCCGGGCGAACGCCCCGGGGTCGGCCTGCGGGCGGAAGCCGTGCAGCGCCGCCAGGTTGATCAATTTCGGGTCGTCCCGCAGCAGTTCGGCGATCTTCTGCCCGTCCGGCGTCAAGGCGACCGCCGTGTGGTCACTCGAAACGGTGGTGTCCGGGTAGAGCACCACCAGGTCCTTCACCGTGGTCCCGTGCGCCACCAGCGAGGCCACCTGGGACTCGTAGGTCAGCACCAGGGGATTGCCGACCCCGCTCAGGAAGTCCTTGAAGGGGCCGTCCGAACTGGTCTTCTGGTCACCCTGCTTGGCCGTCAGCTTGCGCAGCAGCGGGGCGACGGCCTGCACCCCGGCGGCGTCGGAGACCACCCGGTTGCCGTTCTTCACGTAGGCGGCCGCGGCCAGGTAGAGCGCACCGGAGGAGGAGGTGGCCGGGTCGGTGCTGGTCACGTAGAGGTCGCCGGCCAGCTCCGGGATGACCTGCGGCTCCTTGATCTTGTCCCACCGGACGTCGTTGCCCACGGCCTCCAGGTACTTGGCCATGTCCAACTTCCAGGCCTGGTTGTCCTTGTGGGTGGCGTAGCCCTTGTCGACCAGCAGGGCGGCCACGTTCGGACGCGCGATCACCACCAGCGGCGAGTAGAACGGCCGGACCGGCTCGGTGGTGATGCCGCGCTTCTTGGCCACCTCCTCGGCCGGCCCCCGGCTGGCCGGGAAGACCATTCCGTAGCCGTCCAGCTTCGCGTTCGCCATCGACCAGGAGCCGATGGTCTGGCTCCTCACCTCGAACCCCTTGGCCCGGAACTCGGCGGCCACTTCGGGGTCGTTGAAGAACTCCGCCTTCTCCGAACCGATCAGGATCCGCACTTCGGCGAGCCCCGGTCCGGATTCCGGACGGAGCAGCGCGAATGCCACCCCGCCCAGCAGCACCAGCGCCGCAAGTACGCCGATGACTCGTCCTCTCATCGTCAACCCTTCCCCCACCAGCGGCACTTCAGGACCTTGAGATTCCCGCCAAGTCGGGAGCGGCACCCGAACCGAGGGTGAACCGAGGGTGAACAAGCCTTCACGGAACCGCATCGGTTCCGGTACGTCAGCACCAACTCGGCCTCACGGTCCGAGAACTAACGATGTGTCACGTCGTTCACCGAATCGTTCGACAACCGCCATGGTGAGGTCGGCCGGAACGGCAAAGTTACGTGCCGGTAATGTTTAGGCTCTCAGCCATGCGCCGAGCAAAAATCGTCTGCACCCTCGGGCCTGCCGCCGACTCGTACGAGCAGATCAAGGCCCTGGTCGACGCCGGTATGGACGTCGCCCGCTTCAATCTCAGCCACGGCTCCCAATCGGAACACGAGGAGCGGTACCGCCGGGTCCGCAAGGCCTCCGAGGAGACCGGCCGCAGCGTCGGGGTCCTGGTCGACCTCCAAGGTCCGAAGATCCGACTGGGCACCTTCGCCGAAGGTCCCGTACTCCTCGAACGCGGTGACGAGTTCACCATCTCCGTCGAGGAGGGCGTGGTCGGCGACCGCGACACCTGTGGCACCACCTACGACGGGCTGGCCGACGACGTCCGGCCCGGTGAACGCATCCTGGTCGACGACGGCCGGGTCTGCCTGGAGGTCGCCGAGGTCGCCGGCCCCCGGGTCCGCTGCACCGTCCTGGAGGGCGGGCTGATCTCCGACCACAAGGGACTCAACCTCCCCGGCATCGCCGTCTCGGTCCCCGCGCTCAGCGACAAGGACGTCGCCGACCTGCGCTGGGCCCTGCGGACCGGTGCCGACCTCATCGCCCTCTCGTTCGTGCGAAGCGGGGCCGATGCGGAGGACGTCCGCCGGATCATGGCGGAGGAGGGCCGGTCGGTGCCCGTCCTCGCCAAGATCGAGAAGCCGCAGGCGGTGGAGAACCTCGAGTCCATCGTCGACGCCTTCGACGGCATCATGGTCGCCCGCGGCGACCTCGGGGTCGAAATGCCCCTGGAGGACGTGCCGTTGGTGCAGAAGCGGGCCGTCAAGCTCGCCAAGCGCAACGCCAAGCCGGTCATCGTCGCCACCCAGATGCTGGACTCGATGATCAACGCCTCCCGGCCCACCCGGGCCGAGGCCTCCGACGTGGCCAACGCCGTCCTGGACGGCACCGACGCGGTGATGCTCTCCGGCGAGACCTCCGTCGGCAAGTACCCGGTCGAGACCGTCCGCACCATGGCCCGCATCATCAGCGCCGTCGAGGACGACGTCCTCGCGGCCGGCCTGCCGCCGCTGACCGACTCCAACAAGCCGCGCACCCAGGGCGGCGCCGTCGCCCGCGCGGCGGCCGAGATCGGCGACTTCCTGGGCGCCAAGTACCTGATCGCCTTCACCCAGTCCGGCGACACCGCGCGCCGCCTCACCCGCTACCGCTCACCGATCCCGGTGCTGGCCTTCACCTACGAGCCGGCCGTCCAGGGCCAGCTCGCCCTCACCTGGGGTGCCGAAACCTTCCTGGGCCCGTTCGCGGCCACCACCGACGAGATGGTCGCCCAGGTGGACGCCGCACTGCTCTCCCTGGGCCACTGCCAGAAGGGTGACATCGTGGTCATCACGGCGGGCTCCCCGCCCGGCCTGGCCGGCTCCACCAACCTCGTCCGCGTCCACCACGTGGGTGAACTCGACAACTGACCCCCGGCGGGGTGCACCCACCCGGGCCGCACCCCGCCCGCTTCAGTACTTGGGCCCGACATGGAGGTCCATCAGCTCGACGGACGCCCTTCGCGCCACCGACACGTTCACCCCGCCCCTGGTGCGGTTCACGGACCGCCACTCCACGCCGACGAGGTCCAGGGTCCCGGTGAAGATGCCCACGATGTCCGTCGAGGTGTTGGTGAAGAAGTACCGGGGGTACTCGTGCCGCCGCACCACCCCGTCGACCGTCCTGCCGGCCCAGTTGACGATCCGGCAGCCGTCGGAGTGGATCAGCCCTCTGACGAGCCCCCAGGGCTCGGCTTCCACCAGCTCCTGCTGCCACGGCGCGAGGGCTATCCGGCGCTCGTGCTTCTTGCCGGGGCCGTGCTGCGGGAAGAGACAGGGCAGGTGCTTGGAGTAGACCTTGACGTCCCGGCAGCCGGCCCGCCGCACCCGGCAGACCGAGTTGTCCGGAAGGACCGTCCGGACGGCCCGCTCGGCCGCGTCGACGAGGCCCGGCCAGGCCTCGGCGCAGGCGATGCTGAGGCTCGGTGAGCGCTGACGGGGAGACTGCGCGATGTGGCCGTCACCGAGGTAGAGACCCAGCAGGTAGGTGTACTGCCCGGTGTCCACGGCACTGCCGTCGCAGCGGAAGCAGGCCGGTCGGTGCGGCCTGGTGGGTCCGCCGCGCGCACGGTCCTTGCACTTCCATCCGCCGACGGTGCCGTACGGGACCGAGAGGGCCCGGGAGACTTCGGCGTTGGACTTGCCGCTGCGCATGATGAGCTGAGGGCGGCCCCGCCGGGGGCGAGTACGTCCGGGATCACCCGAAGTGGTGAGCGCCCGGACGGTCGGACGGCTGGAGGTACTGGTGCCGGGTGCGGGATTCGAACCCGCAAGCCCTTTCGGGCAGATGTGTTTGAGACATCCGTGTATGCCGTTCCACCAACCCGGCGGGGGTGAGCGCTCAGAAGGATACCCTGTGCGCGCCTTCTGGTGCAGCTAGGTAGGCTCGTCCATGCAGCACCCCGCCGGAACGAGGAGCCCCGTGAGCACCGCCGACGAGCAGGCACAGCCGCTTGACACCGACTCGCCCCAGATCACCCGCATCGTCATCGCCGAGGACGAGGCGCTGATCCGCCTCGACCTGAAGGAGATGCTCGAGGAGGAGGGCTACACCGTCGTCGGTGAGGCCGGGGACGGCGCCACCGCCGTGAAGCTGGTCGAGGAGTTGAGGCCCGACCTGGCCATCCTGGACGTCAAGATGCCGGTGCTGGACGGGCTCTCGGCGGCCGAGCAGATCCACGAGGCGCACCTGGCGCCGGTGCTGATGCTGACCGCGTTCTCGCAGCGCGAGCTGGTGGACCGGGCCCGGGACGCCGGGGCGATGGCCTACATCGTGAAGCCGTTCAGCAAGAGCGACCTGGTCCCCGCGATCGAGATGGCGGTCTCCCGCTACACCGAGATGCGCACGCTGGAGGAGGAGATCGCCGACCTCACCCAGCGCCTGGAGACCCGGAAGCTGGTGGACCGTGCCAAGAGCGTCCTGCAGACCAAGTTCGGCCTGACCGAGCCCGCCGCCTTCCGCTGGATCCAGAAGACCTCGATGGACCGCAGGATGACCATGGCCGCCGTCGCGGAGGCCGTGATCGAGGAGGGCCACGCCCAGGACAAGAAGAAGGCCGAGGCGGCCGAGGCCTGAGCCCCGGCCCCGCGGCAAGCACGGCGAAGGCCCGCCCCTCCGAGGAGGGGCGGGCCTTCGCCGTGACGGGGGGTCAGTCCTCGCCGAGGTAGGCCTTGCGGACCTCGTCGTTGCCCAGCAGCTCGCGGCCGCTGCCGGTGAGGACGATCTTGCCGATCTCCATCACGTAGCCCCGGTCGGAGAGCGAGAGCGCGGCCTGCGCGTTCTGCTCCACCAGCAGGATGGTGGTGCCGGCCGCCTTGAGCTCGACGATGGTGGCCATGATCTTCTGCATCATCAGCGGGGACAGGCCCATGGAGGGCTCGTCCAGCATCAGCAGCTTCGGACGGGACATCAGGGCGCGCCCCATGGCGAGCATCTGCTGCTCGCCGCCGGAGAGCGTGCCGGCCGCCTGCTTGCGGCGCTCGCCGAGGATCGGGAAGAGCGTGTAGGCGCGCTCCACGTCCTCGGCGATGCCGGCGGTGTCCTTGCGGAGGAAGGCACCGAGGAGGAGGTTCTCCTCGATGGTCATCCGCGGGAAGATGTGCCGGCCCTCGGGGGAGTGGGCCAGTCCGAGCGCGACGATCTTGTGCGCGGGGACGGAGCCCAGCGGCTGCCCGTCGAAGGTGATGGTCCCGCCGGTCGGCTTGAGCAGGCCGGAGAGGGTGCGCAGGGTGGTGGTCTTGCCGGCGCCGTTGGTGCCGATCAGGGTGGTGACCTCGCCCTGGTTCGCGGTGAAGCTGATGCCCTTGACGGCCTCGATCTTGCCGTAGGCGACGCGGAGGTCCTGGACCTCGAGCAGCGCGGTCATTCGGCGTCTCCCGCCTGCGAGTCGGTGCCGGTGGTGCTGGTGGAACCAGTGGTGTCGGTGGCGGTCTCCAGGGGTGCGCCGAGGTAGGCCGTGATGACCCGCTCGTCGCCCTGGACGGTCTCCTTGTCGCCCTCGACGATCTTCTGACCCTGCACCAGGACGGCCGTCCGGTCGCAGAGGTTGAAGATGAACTTCATGTCGTGCTCGATCACCAGGATCGCGATCCCGAGGTCGCGGATGGCGAACACCAACTCCTCGGCGGCGTTGGTCTCCTGGGGGTTCATGCCGGCGGTCGGCTCGTCCAGCAGCAGCAGGCCGGGGTCGCTGGCCAGCGCGCGGGCGATCTCCAGCTTGCGCTGCTCGCCGTAGGGCAGGTTGCGGGCCAGGTGGTCGGCCTTGGCCGCCAGGCCGGTGAACTCCAGGAGCTCCATGGCCCGTTGGCGGCTGGCCGCCTCGGCCCGGTGGTAGCCGGGGCCGCGCAGGATGGCCGAGAACAGGCCCTCCTTGGTGCGGCTGTGCCGGCCGACCAGGACGTTCTCCAGCACGGTCATGTTGGCGAACAGCCGGATGTTCTGGAAGGTGCGGGCGATGCCGGCCTGGGTCACCAGGTGCGGCTTGGGCGGCAGCACGGTGCCCTTGTAGCTGACGGTGCCCTCGGTCGGGACGTACAGGCCGGTCAGGCAGTTGAAGAAGGTGGTCTTGCCGGCGCCGTTGGGGCCGATCAGACCGACGATCTCACCCGCGTTGACGGTGAGGTCCACGTTGTTGACGGCGGTGAGGCCGCCGAACTTCATGGTGACGCCGCGGGCGTCCAGCACCGTCTCGGTCGTGGTGGTGGTGCTCATCTGGGTGTTCACGCCCCTGCCTTGGTGAGGACGGTGTCGCCGGGCGTGGCCTGGGCGGGGATGTCGGCGCTCTCGTACTCCAGCTGCTGGCGGCGTCCGGCGACCAGGCCGGCCGGGCGCAGGCGCATCAGCAGGATCAGGGCGACGCCGAAGGCCAGCAGCTGGTAGTCCTTCAGGAACTCCAGCTTGGCCGGGATCAGGTAGAGCAGGCTGGCGCCGAGCAGCGGGCCGCTGATGGTGCCCATGCCGCCGAGGATGACGGCGGCGAGCAGGAAGGCCGAGTTCGGCGGGACGGGCCCGGCGAAGACGTAGACCTCGGGGGTCACGGCGCTCTGCACGTGGGCCTGGACGGCGCCGGCCATGCCGGCCAGGGTGGCGCCGAGCGCGAAGGCGATCAGCTTGACCCGGAAGCCGTTGATGCCCATGGCCTCGGCGGCGGTCTCGTCCTCGCGGATGGCGACCCAGGAGCGGCCGATCCGGGAGTCGGAGACCCGGCTGAAGACCAGCACCACGATCGCGGTGACGGCCAGCATCAGCAGCAGGTAGTTGGAGAACTTGCCGACCTCGAGTCCGAACAGGTCGTGCGGCTGGCCGAAGTCGAAGCCCAGGATGTTGACCTGGGGGATCGCGCCGATGCCGTTCGGGCCGTTGGTGATGCTCGGGCCGGAGGTGCCGTCCATGTTGTTCATGGCGATCCGGAAGATCTCGCCGAAGCCCAGCGTGACGATGGCGAGGTAGTCGCCGCGCAGCCGCAGGGTCGGTGCGCCGATCAGCACGCCGAAGACCAGGGCGGCGACCGCGCCGATCAGCACGGCCAGCGGGAACGGCGCCTGCCAGCCCCGGAAGACCGAGAACTGCGAGCCGGAGACCAGGGCGGCGGCGTAGGCGCCGACGCCGAGGAAGGCGACGTAGCCGAGGTCGAGCAGACCGGTGAGGCCGACCACGACGTTCAGGCCGAGCGCCACCGTGGCGAAGACCAGGATGTTGACCCCGACCAGGATGTAGAGCTCGCTGGACTGGGTGAACGGGAAGGCGGCCGCGGCGGCGAAGGCCCCGGCGGTGGTGACCGCGCGGTGACGGGCCGTCAGGTCGCTGAAGCGGCGCAGCAGTCCGGCCTGGGCCAGCGCGATCGCGCTGGGCACCACGGCGAACAGGTAGCTGGAGAACAGCTCCTTCTCGGCGCCGATGCCGAAGGCGAACAGCAGCAGGCCGACCGCGAAGACGGCGACGATCACCAGGACCTCGGCCCAGGAGCTCAGCGGCTTGGGGGCGCTGACGGGGCGTCGGTCCTCCGGCAGCGCGAAGGCGGCCAGGGTGAGCAGCGAGCCGACGGCGAGCACCCAGCCGCCGGGCTCCAGGTTGGCCAGCCCGCCGAGCTGGTAGGAGATCATCGTGACCGAGAGCCAGGAGCTCAGTACGGCGCCCAGGGCGAGCAGCCGCAGCGGCCAGGCGGAGCCGGCCGGGACGAGCCACTGCAGGCCGCGCACGCCGTAGGAGGTGAGCACGAAGAGCAGCGTCACCAGGCCGGAGCCGAGGGCGACCCACTGCAGGCCGGCCGGGGAGAAGTCGTACGTGAGGTCGCCGGGGAACTCGTCGGTCCAGGTCCAGGCGAGCATGGACGAGGCGGCGGTGAGCACGGCGCCGGCGGCCGTGACGGCGCGGGCGACGGGAGCGGGGAGGAAGGTGGTGGTCATCGCGGCCTCACGCCCGGTCTGCGACGCGCTCGCCCAGCAGACCTTGTGGTCTCACCAGGAGCACGACGATGAGGAGTACGAACGCCCAGACGTTGGCCCAGCTGGCACCGCCGAGCTGGTCGAGGCCGGGGACGTGCTGGATGTAGGCGGTGGCCAGCGACTCGGCGACGCCGAGCACCAGGCCGCCGAGCATGGCGCCGTAGATGTTGCCGATGCCGCCGAGCACGGCGGCGGTGAAGGCCTTGAGTCCGGCGATGAAGCCCATGGTGAACTCGACCTGGCCGTACCGGAGTCCGTGCGCGACCGCGGCGATGGCGGCGAACGCGGCACCGATCGCGAAGGCGACCACGATGATCCGGTCGGTGTTGATGCCCATCAGCTTGGCGGTGTCCGGGTCCTGCGAGGTGGCCTGCATGGCGCGGCCGGTGCGGGTCATCCGGACGAAGGCGCCGAGGATGATCATGCAGAGCGGGGCGGCGACCAGCAGGAAGAGGTCGTTGCGCTGCAGGGTGAAGGCACCGAGGTCGATCGCGTCGCCCTGGAAGTGCGGGAAGGTGCGGGCCTTCTTGGCGTCGGGGTAGAAGCGCCAGACCACCTGCTGGAGGGTGATCGAGAGGCCGATCGCGGTGATCAGTGGGGCGAGCCGGGGTGCGGTGCGCAGCGGCCGGTACGCCAGGCGCTCGGCGCCGGTCGCGACCAGGACGGAGACGATCACGCCGCCGACGATCATCAGGGGCAGGGCCAGCCAGAGCGAGGTGCCGGACGGCAGGAGCAGGTATGCGGTCAGCGCGCCGAAGCCGCCGACCATGAAGATCTCGCCGTGGGCGAAGTTGATCAGCTGGACGATGCCGTAGACCATCGTGTAGCCGACGGCGATCAGGCCGTACATCAGCCCGAGCATCAGGCCGTTGGCCAGGTTTTGCGGCAGTTCGTGCACCGCAGGCCTCCGTGGTGTGGGGTATGGGACGGGCGGGGGTGCTGTTGGCGCCCCCGCCCGGGTGCTGCATGGTGTGACTCTGGTGACCCGGCGTCAGAAGCCGGACCGGTTCAGCCGGTTCAGCCGGTGTAGGTGCCGCTCTTCACGGCGGCCCACTTGCCGTCCTTGACCTGGTAGACGGTCAGCTGCTTGTTGGTGGTGTCGCCGTACTGGTCGAAGGAGACCTTGCCGGTGGCGCCCTCGAAGGAGACCTTGCCGAGCGCGTCGATCACCTTGGCGCGGGCGTCGGACGGGAGCTTGCCGCCGTTGGCCGCGACCACGGCCTTGACGGCCTCGACGATCGACCAGGCGGCGTCGTAGGAGTAGCCGCCGTAGGCCGCGTACGGCTCCGGGTAGCCGGCCGCCTTGTAGCCCTCGATGAAGGCCTTGGCGGAGTCCAGCTGCTCGACCGGGGCGCCGACCGAGGTGGCGAGGTCGTTCTCGGCCTGGCCGTTGGCGAGCTTGATGAACTCGTCGTCGTAGAGGCCGTCACCGCCGAAGACCGGGACGGTGGCGCCGGCCTTCTTGATCTGGCCGCTGAGCGGGCCGCCCTCGGGGTACTCGCCGCCGTAGTAGACCGAGTCGGCGCCGGAGGACTTGACCTTGGTCGCGACCGCGGAGAAGTCCTTGTCGTCGGGGTTGATGTGCTCGGTGCCGACGACCTGGCCGCCCAGCTTCTTGAACTCCTCCAGGAAGATGTTCGCGAGGCCGGCGCCGTAGGTCTTCTTGTCGTCGATGACGAAGACCTTGGTCTTCTTGGCGTCGTTGTAGAGGTACTGCGCGGCGAACTTGCCCTGCACCACGTCGGTGGTGGCGGTGCGGAAGTACGAGGCGTACATGCGCTTGAAGCTCTGCTTGCCCCAGTCCGCGCCGAGGGACAGCTGCGGGTTGGTGTTGGCGGGGGAGACCTGGGCCAGCTTGGCGTCGTTGAAGACGCTCTGCATGGTCAGCGAGACACCGGAGTTGAGCGGGCCGACGACGCCGAGGACGTCCTTGTTGCCGACCAGCTTGGTGGCGTTCTGCTGGCCCGAGGACGGGTTGGCCTGGTCGTCCAGGGCCTCCAGCTCGAAGGTCACGCCGGGGACGGTCTTGTCCTTGTTGGCCTTCTTCACCGCGAGGTCGGCGGAGTTCTTGATGCCGAGGCCGAGGGCGGAGAGCTTGCCGGTCAGGGGCGCGTCGACACCGATGACGACCTTGACGCTGCCGCCGGCGGCGCCTTCTTCGGCCTTCTTCTCACCGCGCGAGCCGCAGGCGGAGACCGTGAGCGCTCCGGCGACCGCGATGCTCACGACAAGCAGTGAACGATTACGCACGAGGGTTCCCTTTCTGAGGAAAAGCACCGGGCCGGATGTGACGGGGTGCTCGTCGCGCGCTGGGGCCAGGCCCGATTGTGTGGCGCGGTGACTGGCCGTGACTCTAGAGCGCATTTCGCGGCTCGGGCAGGGGTGCGGACAGGCTGTGATTCTCTTGTTATGAGGACACGGCGGATTAATCTCACATGGTGGTCGTTCGCCCACTGTTCCCGGGTCCTTGACAGGAGCTTGACCCGTCCGTGGACCTGAATTGCCGCCAGAAATGCAGGTGGTCGGCGATCCGTCCGGTTATCGGACGCCGCCGTCCGGAGAGACGGTTTCGGCCGGAGCCGTCCGGATATCGGAACTTCGGCAGGCCGATCCGAGCCAGTGGGCCAGTGATTCGGAGTAAACCGCCCCCGGGATCTGACTCACCGTCTGGATTGCGCGGGTGTTACGCAGCGTTACATCGATGTAGGGCAGTCCCACTCCGATGGGTACGGTCGAACAGTCCGTCAGGTCGTACTCGAGCCGCAGGAGCAGCGGCCGTCCGGCCGCCGCGGTGAGCGGCAGTCCGCCCCGCACCGCGAGGCTGATCCCCGGGTACGGCTGGCCCACCGCCAGCAGGTCCACCGGGGCGTCCCCCTCCACCCGGAGCTCGGCCGACACCAGCAGGTGCCTGCCCTCGGCCCGCCCCTCGGCCGTCACCGTCAGCCTGGTTACCTGGGCCGGGTACGGGACCGGCGGCGGTGCGGCCCGGGCGGGCGGGTCGCGCTCCAGCGCGCGGAAGACCAGCAGGGCGACGACGGCGACCGCGAGGGCCAGGAGCGCGTACCGCCGCCGGAGCCCCAACTCCCGCTGCGCGCGCGCCAGTCGGCCGGTCGGACCGCCCTCGGTCCGCACCGTGCCGTCCCCGGCCTCCAACGGCCCGAGCCCGTCCCCGGACATGCCAGCGCCCCCTCGTCCGGCAGCTTCCTGCCCGGTGCGGACAGGTGCCAAACAAGGGGGCGTGGGGGGCGCGCGGGAAGAGCGCGCGGACGTGCGGGGGCTCGTGCGGTCAGAGGTCGCGGAGCATGCAGGTCAGCCGGCAGCTGGTGATCCGCTTGCCGGTGTCGTCCGTGATCGCGATCTCGTAGGTGGCCGCGGTCCGTCCCTTGAACACCGCGGTGGCCACGCCCGTCACCAACCCCGAGGTGGCGGACCGGTGGTGAGTCGCGTTCAGGTCCACCCCGACCGCGTACCGGCCGGGGCCGGCGTGCAGCATCGCGCCGATCGAACCCAGCGTCTCGGCCAGCGCCGCCGAGGCCCCGCCGTGCAGCAGCCCGTACGGCTGCTGGTTGCCCTCCACCGGCATGGTGCCGACCACCCGGTCCGCGCTGGCCTCCACCACCTTGATCCCCAGCCGGTCGCCGAGGTGGCCGCCGCTGAAGGTGGAGGGGTCGACGCCCAGCTTGGCGAAGTGGTCGAGCACGTCCTGCGGGACGTTCAGGATCGGGGCCGCGTCGGTCATGGTGCTCCTGCCGTTCGAGGGTCACTGCGAGATCACGTCGTGGTGCTGCGGTGGTGCTCCCGTGATCGTACGACCGCCCGCTCGCGGCGACACGGGGATGTCCCCGCCGGGCCATAGGATCGGTCAGTGGCAGAGCAATCGGCAGGAACGGACGTGGACGTGGCTACGCAGAGTACGGACAAGGCAGCGGCGAGCCCCGGGGAGCGTCCCCGGCTGATGCTGCTCGACGGGCACTCCATGGCCTACCGGGCCTGGTTCGCGCTGCCCGCGGAGAACTTCTCCACCGTCACCGGCCAGACCACCAACGCGATCTACGGCTTCGCCTCGATGCTCGCCAACACGGTGCGGGACGAGCGGCCGACCCACCTCGCGGTCGCCTTCGACCTCTCCCGGAAGACCTTCCGCTCCGAGGAGTTCCCCGACTACAAGGCGAACCGGGCCAAGACGCCGGACGAGTTCAAGAGCCAGATCGGCCTGATCCACGAGCTGCTCGACGCGATGCACGTCTCCCGGATGTCGGTCGAGGGCTTCGAGGCCGACGACATCATCGCCACCCTGGCCACCGCCGCCGAGGCGGCCGGCTACGACGTGCTGATCGTCACCGGGGACCGCGACTCGCTGCAGCTGGTCACCGAGCACGTCACCGTGCTCTACCCGACCAAGGGCGTCTCGGAGTTGACCCGCTACACCCCGGAGAAGGTCGCCGAGAAGTACGGCGTGACGCCGAGTCAGTACCCCGACCTGGCCGCCCTGCGCGGCGACCCGTCGGACAACCTGCCCGGCATCCCCGGCGTCGGCGAGAAGACCGCCGCGAAGTGGGTCAACCTCTACGGCTCCTTCGACGAGCTGGTCGCCCGGGCCGACGAGGTCAAGGGCAAGATCGGCGAGAAGCTCCGCGAGCACCTCGACTCGGTCAAGCGCAACCGGGTGCTCACCGAGCTGGTCCGCACCGTCGAACTCCCGCTCGCCGTCGACGACTTGGCGCGTCAGGCGTTCGACCGCGAGGCGGTCGGCCAGCTGCTGGAGTCGCTGGAGTTCCGCAACCCCAACTTCCGCGAGCGGGTCTACGCCCTCGACCCGGCCCCCGCCGACGAGGCCGAGGCGGCCCCCGCCCCCGGCATCGCCGTCGAGGGCACCCTGCTCACCGAGGAGGGCGCGCTCGCCGCCTGGCTGGCCGAGCACGCGGCCGGCACCGTCGCGGTCGCCGCCCTCTACCAGTGGGCCCTCGGCTCCGGCGAGGTCGAGCAGATCGCCCTGGCCACCGGCGAGACCGCCGCCTGGTTCGACCCGGCCGAGCTCGCCGAGGCCGACGAGCGCGCCCTCGCCGCCTGGCTGGCCGACCCGGCCCGCCCGAAGGCCCTGCACATCGCCAAGCAGGTGATGCGCGCCTTCGCCGAGCGCGGTTGGCGGATCGAGGGCGTGGTCGCCGACACCGCGCTCGCCGCCTACCTCGACAAGCCGGGCCGGCGCACCTTCACCCTCGACGTGCTCGCCGAGGAGTACCTGGCCCGCTCGCTGGCCCCCGCCGAGGTGGCCGAGAGCGGCCAGCTCTCCTTCGACGCCCCCGAGCACGACCCCACCGCCGGCGCCCAGGCCCTGATGGCCCAGGCACGCGCCGTGCTCGACCTCGCCGAGTACTTCGACACCCGGCTCGCCCAGGTCGGCGCCGTGAAGCTGCTGCACGAGATGGAGCTGCCGATCGCCGAGCTGCTGGCCCGGATGGAGCGCACCGGCATCGCGGCCGACCGCGAGTGGCTCACCACCATCGAGTCGCAGTTCGCCGCCGAGATCCAGCGGGTGGTCGGCGAGGCGCACGCCGCGGCCGGTCACGAGTTCAACCTCGGCTCGCCCAAGCAGCTCCAGGAGATCCTCTTCGGCGAGCTCGCCCTCCCCAAGACCAAGAAGATCAAGACCGGCTACACCACCGACGCCGACGCGCTCGCCTGGCTGGCCACCCAGACCACCAACGAGCTCCCGGTCATCCTGCTCCGCCACCGCGACCAGGCCAAGCTGCGCACCACCGTCGAGGGCCTGCTCAAGACCGTCTCGCCCAAGGGCCGGATCCACACCACCTTCAACCAGATGGTGGCCGCCACCGGCCGGCTCTCCTCGCAGGACCCGAACCTGCAGAACATCCCGGTCCGCACCGAGGAGGGCCGCCAGATCCGCCGCGCCTTCGTGGTCGGCGAGGGCTACGAGGCCCTGCTCACCGCGGACTACTCGCAGATCGAGCTGCGCATCATGGCCCACCTCTCCGAGGACGCCGCGCTGATCGAGGCCTTCGAGTCCGGCGAGGACCTGCACACCACGGTCGCCTCCCAGGTCTTCGAGGTCGCTCCCGAGGCGGTCGACGCCGAGATGCGGCGCAAGATCAAGGCGATGTCCTACGGCCTCGCCTACGGCCTCTCCGCCTACGGCCTCTCCCAGCAGCTCGGCATCAAGCCGAACGAGGCCCAGGGCCTGATGGACACCTACTTCGAGCGCTTCGGCGGCGTCCGCGACTACCTGCACCGGGTGGTCGAGGAGGCCCGCGCGGTCGGCTACACCGAGACCCTGCTCGGCCGCCGCCGCTACCTCCCCGACCTCACCAGCGACAACCGCCAGCGCCGCGAGATGGCCGAGCGGATGGCCCTCAACGCCCCGATCCAGGGCACCGCCGCCGACATCGTGAAGATCGCGATGCTCAACGTGGACCGGGCCCTCGCCGAGGCGAAGCTCTCCACCCGGATGCTCCTCCAGGTCCACGACGAAATCGTCCTCGAACTCGCCCCGGGCGAGCGCGAGCAGGTCGAGGCCCTGGTCCGCGAACAGATGGCCGCCGCCTACCCGTTGCGCGCCCCGCTCGACGTCTCCGTCGGCATCGGCGCCAACTGGGAGGAAGCGGCCCACTAGGGTTGCGGAAGGTACGCACCCGGGGGCGCGAGGAACTGCGCGATGCGGAAGGCGGCTCGCCGCACTGCCGGTCGAACAGCCCTCGCGCCCCCGGTGCGCTCACCCGTTGAACGCCGCGAACAGCTTCGAGAACTGGTACGGCGTCTGCGGCACGTTGGTGCACTTCGGCAGCGACCCGGTGCACGCGTTGGCGTCCCGCGTCATCTCCCAGAACGCCAGCTCACCCAGGTGGTTCTGCTGCGCGAACGCCACCACCTGCTGGGCGTCGGCGAGCCCGAACACCTCCGAGGGCGTGTCGTTCTGCCCCAGCATCGGCGTCAGCCCGGTCTTCGCCCACGCCTGGGCCGCCGTCAGCTCCGGCCACACCTGCCGCACCTGGGCCTGGGTGGACTGCCCGGACTGGATCACGTACGCGCCCATCTTCCCGGCCGGGCTCGGCGCGGCCCAGTCCCCGAAGTCCATCGCCATCGCGTTGACCACGTCCACCGCGAGCCCGGCGTTCTTCGCCGACTGCAGCACGTAGACCCCGTCGGCCGTCAGCCCGCTCGGCAGCACCGGCAGCGTCAGACTGACCTTCAGGTCACGCCCCTTGGCCCGCTGCGCCGCCTGCACCTGGGCGACGGCGGCCGAGCGCCGGTCCACCGAGGCCTTCTCGGTGACGGCGGTGCCCTCGATGTCGAAGTCGATGTGGTCCAGCCCGTAGACGTCGACCACCTTCTGGTACTGCGCCGCTAGCGCGGCCACGGTGGTGCAGGACTGCGCCAGCTCGGTCCCGTTGGCCCCGCCGAAGGACGGGCGCACGGTGCCGCCGGCCGCCCGGAAGGCGTCGATCTCCGGCTTGTACCAGCCGCTCGCCGGGTCGAAGGCGCCGAACCAACTGGCCGTGCAGGGCTGGCTCCCGTTGATCAGGAAGGCCAGCGAGAACTGCTTGAGCCCGCTCGCCG
Source organism: Kitasatospora sp. NPDC001664 (assembly GCF_053596675.1). Lineage (NCBI taxonomy): Bacteria > Bacillati > Actinomycetota > Actinomycetes > Kitasatosporales > Streptomycetaceae > Kitasatospora > Kitasatospora sp. NPDC001664. The sequence continues at coordinate 42,958 of NZ_JBSFGS010000019.1, read as the reverse complement.
CCGACAGCGCCGTCAGGCTCGGCGTCGGGTACGCGCCCAGGTCCACGTACGGGGCGGAGGCCCCCGCCGCCGTCCCGCTGCCGGCCACGGCCGACACGGTCGCCGAGACGGCCGACTCGTTCCCGGCCGCGTCGAAGGCCGAGACGCCGAACACGTGGGTGCTCCCGGCCAGCAGGCCGCCGACCGTCGCGGTGGTGCCGGTCACGGTGGCCACCACCGCGCCGCCCTCCCGCAGGTGGTAGCCGGCCACGCCCTGGTCGTCGGTGCTGGCGTTCCAGGCGAGCGAGACGCTGCCCGGCCCGGTGCCGGAGACCTTCAGGCCGCCGGGCACGCTCGGTGCGGCGGTGTCGGCCGGCAGACCGGCGCAGGGCTTGTCGTTCACGGTGCAGTTGGCCGGAGCGGTCTGCGGCGCGGAGCCGTTGCTCACCCCGAACCCGACCACCGCCGCCGTCGCCCCGGGCGCCAACGGCCCGGCCCAGCTCGGCGGCACGACGGTGTACCGGCGCCCGCCGGTGACGGCGACGGAGGTGAGCGTGCCGTTCCAGGCACCCGTCACGGTCTCGCCGGCCGGCAGGTCGAAGGAGAGCGCCCAGGTGGCCACGGACGCGTTGGTGTGATTGGTGACGGTGTAACTGGCCTCGAAGCCGGTCTGCCAGTTGGAGGTGACCGCGTACGTGGCGGTCACCCCGGTCACACCGGCCTCGGCATGGGCTCCCACCGCGGAGAGCGGGACGGTCAGGGCGGCGGCCGTGGCGGCTGCGATGGGCAAGGCGACGCGCCTCATGGGCGGGTACTCCTCAACGTGGGGTGGGGGATGGCAGCCGCGCGGCCCCCACAAGATGGTCCAGACCAATGCGGGCCGTCAATGGGAAACCGTCCGCTAGGCGAAAGCTTTGCCATCTCCCCCTGAGCGCCGTTGAGTTGACGCGACAGCGCCTTGACCTACCGCTATGGCGCACTTAAGGCCGGCTTGAGCTTCGGTCAGCGCGCGCGGGCCTCGGCCACCGCCTCCCGCACGCTCTCCACCGGATCCCCGGCCAGCCGCTCCAGCAGCTCGGCCACCCCCGGCGAGCGCCAACCCCCGACCGCCCACGCCAGGTGCTCACGCACCCGGGCATCCGGATGCCCCGTCAGGTGCGCCACCGCCTCGACCGGCCCGCGCCGCCGCCGGGCGAGCCAGTACAGCACGTCGCCGACCTGCCCCGGATCCCCCGGCGTCCCGGCCGCGGCCAGCCGCTCCAGCAGCACCGGCACCTTCGGATCCGGGCCGTCCAGCGGATGCGGCAGCCTCTCCCGCAGCCTCCGTCCGCCGTACTCCCCGCGCACCCGGCAGCCGAAGCAGGTGCACGGCCGGGTGCCGTGCACCCCGGGCGCGTACCGCCAGCCCACCCCCTGCGGCACGGACCGCACCCGCCGCACCTCCCGCGCCGTCACCGCCCGGGGCACGAACACCTCCCACCCCAGCGGATCCCGCAACTCCCGTACCCGGCGCACCGCTTCGGCCGCGGTCAGCTCCTGGTGCGCGTGCTTGCCCCGGCCCCCGTAGTGGCCGACCAGCACCGGCTGGTCGTCCGCCAGCCGCAGGTCCACCGCCACCAGCCCGCCGCGACTCCCGCCCCGGGCCAGTTCGCGCACCCACTGGTGCGTCACCGTGAACGACGGCAGCACCGGGAAGCAGTACACCCCGCGCTCGCCGTTAGGCCCCCAACTGACCGCCCGTAGCCCGGCCCGCCGGATCTTCGGGGCGTTCGCCGCCGAACTGAGGTGTACGAAGGTCGCCATGCCGCGGATGCTAACGGCCCGTCGGAGACCCGGCCCGTCCTTTTCGGTGGGGCAGCACGGGGCGGCAGGGCAGCGACCCAGGGGCGCGAGGAACTGCGCGAGGCGGAAGAAGGAGCCCCGTGTGCCGGGTACGGAGATTCACTTGCACGTGAGTGCCCGTACCCGGCACACGGGAAGTCGCCTGCCGCAGCGCCCAGTTCCTCGCGCCCCTGGGCCGCTGCCCTGCCGGGCCCCGTGCCTTCAGCCCTTGCGGGGGTTGGTGCGCTTGGTCGGCTCGGCCGTGCTCGGGTCCTCCGGCCACGGGTGGCGGGGGTAGCGGCCGCGGAGGTCGGCCCGGACCGCCTTGTACCCCTCGCGCCAGAAGGTGGCGAGGTCGCCGGTGACGGCGGCCGGGCGGCCGGCGGGGGAGAGCAGGTGGACCGTCAGGGGCACCCGTCCGTCGGCCAGTTTCGGTGCGGCCTGCCAGCCGAACAGCTCCTGCAGCTTGACCGCCAGCACCGGCCGGTCGCCCGAGTAGTCCACCCGGATCCGCGAGCCGCTCGGCACGGTGATCCGCTCCGGGGCCAGCTCCTCCAGCCGCCCGGCCTGGCCGGAGGCCCAGGGCAGCAGCCGCTGCAGGGCCGAGGCCACGTCGATCCGCTCCAGGTCGGCCCGCCGCCGGGCCCGGGACAGCTCCGGCTCCAGCCAGCCGCCCCCGGCCAGCGCCGTGTCGTCCACCTCGGGCCAGGGCTCGCCCAACTCCCGCTGGAGGAAGGCCAGTCGGGACCGTAGCCCGACCGCCTCCGGCGTCCACCGCAGCAGCGCTCCGACCCCCTCCCGGGCCAGGCCGTCCAGCAGTGCGGCCCGCACCAGCTCCGGATCCGGCTTCGCCAGCGGCGCCGCCTCCAGCTCCACCGCCCCCAGCGCGGACACCCGCCGCGCCGTCAACTCGCCCTGCCGCGAGGACCATTCGACCTCCTCGCGGGAGGCCAGCAGCGCCGCCCCAGCCACCCGCGCGGTCTCCTCCTCCAGGGCCGCCGCGAGCCGCACCCGGGCCGAGTGCGCCCCGGCCGGACGGTCCGCGACCGCCACCGCCAGCCACTCCTCGCCCGCCAGACGCGAACCGGCCCCCAGCTCGGCGGCCGTCCCCGAGGCCATCAGGTACGGCCCGTCCGCGGCCCGCGCCCGCGCGATCCGCTCCGGGTACGCCAAGGCGGCCACCATCCCCGGTACATGACGCTCCGTCACCGAGGGGCTGTCGCCGACGCCCTCCACCAGCCGCCCCAGCCGCCGCACCTCGTCCTTCCACCGCCGCGCGTACGGGTCGTCGGACGCTCCCGACCGCACCCGCCGCCACGCCTCGGTCAGGTCGTCGCCGAAGGCCCGCGGCGGCTCCTCGGAGAGCAGCGCCACCACCTCCGCCGCCCGCCGTGCCCCGACCAGCTCCGCGCCGTCCAGCAGCGCCCGGGCCAGCCGCGGGTGCAGCCCGCTGCGGACGATCCGCTGCCCGCGGTCGGTGGCCCGCCCGTCCGCGTCCACCGCGCCCAGGCCGGCCAGCACCTGACGCGCCGCCGCCATCGCCCCGGCGGGCGGGCGGTCCGGCAGCGCGAGCCCGGCAGCCGTCGGATCGCCCCAGCAGGCCGCCTGGAGCGCGAAGGAGGTCAGCTCGGCCTGGGCGATCTCGGGGGTCGGGAAACGCGGCGCCAGTGCGTCCTCCGCCTCGGCCCAGCACCGGTAGACCACCCCGGGAGCCTCGCGGCCGGCCCGCCCAGCGCGCTGCCGGGCCGCCGCCAGCGAGGCCCGCACCGTCACCAGCCCGGACAGGCCGCGCGCGTGGTCGGTGCGCGGTTCCCGGGCCAATCCGGAGTCGACCACCACCCGCACGCCCGGCACGGTCAGCGATGACTCCGCCACCGAGGTCGCCAGTATCACCCGGCGCCCCTCGCCCGCCGTCAGCGCGGCGTCCTGCACCGCCGCCGGAGCCTGCCCGTGCAGCTGCAGCACCTCGACCCCGGAAGCCCCCAACTGCCCTGCCATCCGGGTGATCTCCCCCACCCCCGGCAGGAAGCACAGCACGTCCCCGTCGCGCTCCGAGAGGGCCCGCCGCACCGTCGCGGCCACGTGCTCCAGCAGCAGCGGGTCCACCCGCGTCCCCTGCGGCGGCCGGACCCCGCGCGGCGGCGGCGCCCAGACCGTCTCCACCGGGTACGAGACGCCGTGCGCCTCCACCACCGGTGCGCCGCCCAGCAGTTCGGCCCAGGCGGCGGTGTCCGAGGTGGCCGAGGCGCAGACGATCCGCAGCTCCGGCCGCAGTGCGCCCCGCACGTCCAGCAGGAAGGCCAGCGCGGTGTCCGCGTCCAGGTGACGCTCGTGGCACTCGTCCAGCACCACCACGTCGACCCCGGTCAACTCCTGGTCCCGCTGCAGCCGTTGCAGCAACACTCCGGTGGTGACCACCTCGACCACCGTCGAGGGCCCCGCCCGCCGCTCGCCGCGCACCGTCAGGCCGACCGCCCCGCCGACCGGCTGCCCCAGCAGCCAGGCCATCCGCCGGGCCGCCGCCCGGACCGCCAGCCGCCGCGGCTCGGCCACCAGCACCCGCCGCGCCGGGCCCGGAAGCCCGTCGGCCAGCCCGGCCAGTGCCAGCGGGACGAGCGTGGTCTTGCCCGTCCCGGGCGGGGCGGAGAGCACCGCCACCCCGTCCGAGGCCAGCGCCCGCTGGAGCGCGGGCACGGCGGTGCGGACCGGCAGTTCGAGCCCGGCGGAGCGCACGGCTCAGCCCCGCTCGGCGACGAAGACCGCGGTGCCCGGGATCAGCCGGCCGCGCAGCGGGCTCCAGCCGCCCCACTCCTGCTCCAGCCCCTCCGGCCACTCCGGCTCGACCAGGTCCAGCAGCCGGAAGCCCGCCCCGGTCAGCTCGCGCACCCGGTCGCCCACCGTCCGGTGGTGCTCCACGTAGGTGGCCCGCCCCTCGGCGTCCTGCTCGACGTACGGGGTGCGGTCGAAGTACGAGGCGGTGGCCGTCAGCCCCTCCACCCCCGGCTCGTCCGGGAAGGCCCAGCGGATCGGGTGGGTCACCGAGAACACCCAGCGGGCCCCGGGCCGCAGCACCCGGTGCACCTCGCGCATCAGCTCGGCGGTGTCGGCGCTGAACGGCACCGCCCCGTACGCCGAGCAGGCCAGGTCGAAGGAGCCGTCCGCGAACGGCAGCACGCCCGCGTCCGCCTGCACCACCGGCAGCGGCTCGGTGCCCCGGCCGAGGTCGATCCGCCGGGAGTGCTGCAGCTGCCGGTAGGAGATGTCCAGCGCCACCGGCACCGCCCCCTGGGCGGCCAGCCAGCGCGAGCACTGGGCCGCGCCGGCGCCGAGCTCCAGCACCCGCAGCCCCTTGAGCCCGGCCGGGTCGCCGAGCAGCCTGGCCTCGGCCTCGTCCAGGCCCTCGGGGCACCAGGTGAAGCGGTCGTCGCCCAGGAACGCGCCGTGCTCGTCCTGGTACTCGTCCGCGTTCCGGTCCCACCAGTGACGGCTGGCCCGGCTGGACTCGCCGGCTTCGGCGTCCCGCCGCAGCGCCTCGTCCTCGTCCTCCTCGGGGAGGTCGAGCGGCGCGAGGTCGTCGGGGTCGGTGGAGGAGGGGGTGGTGGCCAAGGTCGTGGAGCCCGTCGCGTAGGGTATGGGGTGCGGAAGCGCTGCTGTCGCGAGCGGTCCTCTACGAGGTCCGGTTCGCGGCCGTGGCATCCGGGGAGAGGCCCCTGTGGCTGCCACCTGCTGGGTGCGCAATCGGAGGATATGGCCTGATCCATCCCGGCCTCCACCGTCTCGTCGTCTTCGACGTTGACCGTGCCCGGCTGTCCCCGTATGCTACAAGTTGCGCTGCGGGCCTGCGCGCCTCGGACGGAGCAGGTCGCGCTCGCATCTGTCGAAGACCCCACGGTCGCAAGACGGACACCATCTGGTTACCCAGACAGGTGGGCCGTCGTCTTGGCTGTCCGGCTTTCGGTGGGAGCGATACGGGCCCTCCGCGTGGCATTACCTACGACTTCATGTCCGTACCGGAGCCCTTTTCCTAATGACGAGCCCCACCGACACCTCTGTCAGCACCACCCCGCAGGTTGCGGTCAACGACATCGGCGATGCCGAGGCTTTCCTCGCCGCCATTGACGAGACCATCAAGTACTTCAACGATGGCGACATCGTCGAGGGCATCATCGTGAAGGTCGACCGTGACGAGGTGCTCCTCGACATCGGTTACAAGACCGAGGGTGTCATCCCCTCCCGCGAGCTCTCGATCAAGCACGACGTTGACCCGCACGAGGTCGTCAAGGTCGGCGACGAGATCGAGGCCCTGGTTCTCCAGAAGGAGGACAAGGAGGGTCGTCTGATCCTGTCCAAGAAGCGCGCTCAGTACGAGCGTGCCTGGGGCACGATCGAGAAGATCAAGGAAGAGGACGGCATCGTCACCGGTACCGTCATCGAGGTCGTCAAGGGTGGTCTCATCCTCGACATCGGCCTCCGTGGCTTCCTCCCGGCCTCGCTGGTCGAGATGCGCCGCGTCCGCGACCTCCAGCCCTACGTGGGCAAGGAGCTCGAGGCCAAGATCATCGAGCTGGACAAGAACCGCAACAACGTGGTCCTGTCCCGCCGTGCCTGGCTGGAGCAGACCCAGAGCGAGGTCCGCCAGACCTTCCTCACCACCCTCCAGAAGGGTCAGGTGCGCTCCGGCGTCGTCTCCTCGATCGTCAACTTCGGTGCCTTCGTGGACCTGGGTGGCGTCGACGGTCTGGTCCACGTTTCCGAGCTGTCCTGGAAGCACATCGACCACCCGTCCGAGGTCGTCGAGGTCGGCCAGGAGGTCACCGTCGAGGTCCTCGACGTCGACATGGACCGCGAGCGCGTCTCCCTGTCGCTGAAGGCGACCCAGGAGGACCCGTGGCAGCAGTTCGCCCGGACCCACCAGATCGGCCAGGTCGTCCCGGGTAAGGTCACCAAGCTGGTTCCGTTCGGTGCGTTCGTCCGCGTGGACGAGGGCATCGAGGGTCTGGTCCACATCTCCGAGCTGGCCGAGCGCCACGTGGAGATCCCGGAGCAGGTCGTCCAGGTCGGCGACGAGATCTTCGTCAAGGTCATCGACATCGACCTCGAGCGTCGTCGCATCAGCCTCTCGCTGAAGCAGGCCAACGAGGCCCTCGGTGGCGACGCCGCCGCGGCCGAGTTCGACCCGACCCTCTACGGTATGGCTGCCTCGTACGACGACGCGGGCAACTACATCTACCCCGAGGGTTTCGACCCCGAGGCCAACGACTGGCTCGAGGGCTTCGAGAAGCAGCGTGAGGAGTGGGAGCGCCAGTACGCCGAGGCGCAGACCCGCTTCGAGGCCCACCAGGCTCAGGTCATCAAGAGCCGTGAGGCCGACGCCGAGGCCGCTGCCGAGGGTGGCGACGCCGTCGCCGCCGCTGCCGGTGGCTCCTACACCTCGGCCAGCGACGAGGGCTCCGGCGCCCTCGCTTCGGACGAGGCGCTCGCCGCGCTCCGCGAGAAGCTGGCCGGCGGCCAGAGCTGAACACCGCCTGACCTCGGTCTCTGAGGTTCGGTAGTACACGGACCCCCCGTCCCGGTTCCCGGGACGGGGGGTCCGTTCGTGTGAGATGGATCGCGGCGCAGCGGTATAGGGAATTGGGTGGTTTACACCTAGCTTGGTGGGGAACCGCCCGAAAGGCCTACGCACCATGCGCACAATCCTCACTGCGGCACCCCCCTCCCCGTCCGACGACCAGAAGGTCGGCGGACGGCTCGCGGCCCTCGGTCGGTTCTGCTTCCGGCGCCGCCGCTGGGTGCTCGGCCTCTGGGCGGTGGTGCTCGTCCTCGGCGTGCTGATCGGCGGGAAGGTGTTCGAGGGCACCGTCTCGGCCACCGACGCCAAGGGCTCGGAGTCCTCGGCCGGCGCCGCCGTGCTGGCCCAGGCCGACCCCTCGCGGGGGACCGTCACCGCGGTGGTGGACGGCGTACAGGTGACCGACCCGGCGGTGAAGTCGGCCGTCACGGACGCCACTTCGGTGATCGGGAAGCTGCCCGGGGTGCTCTCGGTGGCCGACACGTACGGCAGTGACGGGGCGCTGAGCGCCGCGGACGGGAAGGCCTCGCTGGTCTCCGTGCGGATGGCCGACGGCTCGACCGACGCGCAGCTCAAGGCCGTGACCGACGGCTTGAAGGGGATCCACGCGCCGGGCGCCAAGGTGACCGTCGGCGGGGACCTGGTGACCCAGCAGGAAGTGGTCGCCCAGACCCAGGCGGACACCCGTTTCGGTGAGATCGTCACGCTGCCGTTGACGTTGCTGGTGATGGTGCTGGTCTTCGGCGGCTTCGCGGCCGCCAGTCTGCCGGTGATCGGGGCGGTCGCCTCGGTGGGCGGGGCGCTGCTGGCCATGTTCGGCTTCAGCCGGCTGATGGACATCGACACCAGCGTGCTGCCGATCGCCACCGTGCTCGGCCTCGGACTCTCCATCGACTACGCCCTCCTGATGGTCAACCGCTTCCGCGAGGAGCGCGGCCACGGGGCCGCGATCGCCGCCGCAGTGGAGCGGACGGCGGCCACCGCCGGACGGACCGTCATGTTCTCCGGCCTGACCGTGGCCGTGGCGCTCTCCGGTCTCTTCGTCTTCACCAGCCCGGTCTTCCGGGCGGTCGCGGTGGCCGGGGTGAGCGTGGTGGTGATTGCCGTCGCGGCCGCGCTGACCCTGATCCCCGCACTGCTCGGCTTCGTCGGCCACAAGGTCAAGACACCCACCGAGCCGGTGCCCGACGAGGGCTTCTTCACCCGGACGGTGCGGCGGGTGCAGCGCCGGGCGATCCCGGTGGTGCTGGCCTGCGTGGCGCTGCTGATGGCGGCCGGCGCTCCCTTCCTCGGCTCCGACTGGCGCAGCTCCGGCGCCGCCGTGCTGCCGGCCTCATCGGCCGGCCGGCAGGTGGCCGAGACCGTCGAGCAGCGTTTCCCGGCCCTGGCCCCCGCACCGGTGACGGTGGTGGTCGAGGCCGACCGGGCGGCCGCCCAGCACTACGCCGACCAGGTGGTCTCCAAGCTCCCCGACGTCGCCGGGGTCCGGGCCGTGACCGCGGTCTCGCCGGGGGTGAGCACCGTGGAGGTGCTGGTCCACGGCGATCCGCAGGGCGCCGAGGCCAAGCGGGTGGTGAAGGAGCTGCGCGAGCAGCGCGACGGGATGACCACCCACGTCACCGGGGACGCCGCCTCGGTGGTGGACTTCCAGCACGAGATCGTCACCCGCGGCCCGTGGGCGCTGGGCCTGGTCGCCGTCGGCACGCTGGTGCTGCTCTTCCTGATGACCGGCTCGGTGGTGATGCCGGTCAAGGCCCTGCTGATGAACGTCCTCTCGCTCGGGGCCTCGCTCGGCGCGCTGACCCTGGTCTTCCAGCACGGCTACTTCAGCGGCCTGCTCGGCTTCACGCCGACGGGCGGGCTGGAGACCTTCATACCCGTGCTGGTCTTCGCCTTCGCCTTCGGGCTCTCGATGGACTACGAGGTCTTCCTGCTGGCCCGGATCAAGGAGCTCCGGGACCAGGGCCACAGCTGCTCGCGCGCGGTGGAGCTCGGACTCCAGCGCAGCGGGAAGATCATCACCTCGGCGGCGCTGCTGATGGTCATCGTCTTCGCGGGCTTCGCGGCGGGGCAGATGCTGATGGTCAAGGAGATGGGGATCGCGCTCGCGGTGGCCGTGGCGGTGGACGCCACCCTGGTGCGCTGCCTGCTGGTGCCGGCCGCGATGACGCTGTTCGGCGAGTTCAACTGGTGGGCACCGGCGCCGCTGCGCCGACTGCACCGGCGGTTCGGGCTGACCGAGCACGTGGCGCTGCCGCCGCTGCCGCAGCCGGTGCTGCCGGCCCAGGCGCCGCCGGTGGACGGACGGCTGGACGGGCCGCTGGAGGAGAAGGTGCCCGCCCCGGTCGGCTGACGGTGGGTCAGCGCAGGGTGCAGGAGTTGCCGAAGTCGCCGTTGAGGGCGGACAGTCCGCCGAGTGCGTCGCAGGCGGCGGCCGGGCCGGCGGTGAGCAGCAGGCCGCCGACGGTGGTGGCGAGCAGGAGCGCGAGCCGGGTGCGGGTGAGCTTCATGAGGGTTCCTCGGGGTTCCTTGCTCGGTGGGGTGTGGCGTGGTTCGTACGGAGCGCCCTGCACAACGCCGGTGCGGCGGCGAGGGAATGGCGGCTCACCCGGGCGGCGGAGCGTACGCCGGTAGGCGGTAGCCTGGCCCGCATGCTGAGGATCGGACTGACGGGCGGGATCGGGGCGGGCAAGAGCGAGGTGTCCCGGCAGTTCGCCGCACTGGGTGCGGTGATCGTGGACTCCGACCTGATCGCCCGTGAGGTGGTGGAGCTGGGGACGGACGGGCTGCGCGCGGTGGTGGCCGAGTTCGGCGAGGGGGTGCTGCGCGAGGACGGCACGCTGGACCGGCCGGCGCTCGGCGCGCTGGTCTTCGGCGACCCGGAGCGGCTGGCCGCGCTGAACGCGATCGTCCACCCGCTGGTACGGGCCCGCTCCGCGGAGCTGGAGGCCGCCGCCGGGGACGCCGACGTCGTGGTGCACGACGTCCCGCTGCTCGCGGAGAAGGGGCTGGCGCCGCTGTACGACCTGGTGGTCGTGGTGGACGCCGAGGACGAGGTGCGGCTGGACCGGCTGGTGCGGCTGCGGGGGATGGCGGCCCAGGAGGCCGAGGCCCGGATGGCGGCCCAGGCGACCCGCTCCGCGCGGCTGGCGGTGGCCGATCTGGTGATCGACAACAGCGGGCCGCTGGCCGAGCTGGCGCCGCAGGTGCGCGCGGTGTGGGAGCGGCTGCGCGAGCGGCTCTGAGACGGTGCCGCGGGCCGGTGTCGTGGGGTGGTGTCGCGGGCCGGTATTCCGCACGGGCGTCCGGTCTGTTCGGCTAAGGTCTCGGTGATCTTGTCGAACACCTGCCCGTAGCGGAGACGCACGGGCGCCAGGGGGAGTCGTACCGCCATGACCGAGAACCAGCCGTTCCCCGGCGGTCCGTCCGCCACCGACCCGTGGGCCGTTCCGGCCGCCGCCGCGCCCGCCGTCGCGTCGGCCGGAGGGAGCCGGAAGCGGTTCCTGCTGGGGACGGCGGCGGCGGTCGTGGCCGCCGTCGTGGTGGCGGGGACGCTGCTCTACGTCAAGGTGGACGACCTGGTGCGCGAGGCGGTCGCCTCCGGGGCCGGGCCCGCGACCGGGCAGTGCTACGTCGAGGGGCTGCGGAGCGGCGAGGACGACTCGGTGCTGCTCTCCCGGCTGCGGACCGTCCCCTGCGATCAGCGGCACGAGGGCGAGGTGGCCGGCACCGTCCGGTTGGAGGACTCGCTGGGGGCCGCGCCGACCGAACGGCAGATCTCGCACGCGGCGGTGCTGGCCTGCTCGCCGCAGTGGGACGCGTACGCCCCGGACAGCTGGGCGATGCCGCGGCACGTGGGGGAGTCCCACATCTACCCGTCGAGCCTTCAGTGGGCGGCCGGGAAGCGGGAGGCGCTCTGCGTCTTCGACGGTGGCAGGACGGGCTCCACCGGATCGGTGCGGGTCGCGGCCGGCTCGCTGAACGAGAGTCAGCTCGCCTACCTGCGTGCGGTCAACCCGTACAACCGGGCCTACGCGGAGGACCCGTACAACGGCTCCGGCGAGGTCGAGCGCGCCGACCTGGCGGAGTGGGTGCGGCAGATGGCCGAGGCCTCGGAGCGGGAGGCCCAGGCGCTGCGGGCGGTGGTGTGGCCGGAGGCGGTCCGGCAGCCGATGAGCAGGATGCTGGACGCCAAGGACCGGGAGACCGCCGCCTGGCGGGCGGCCGTGCACGTGGGCGACGCCGAGGACCTGGAGGACCTGGCGGACTCGGCGGACGAGATCTCCTCGGACAGCATTGGCCCCGCGACAGCGGTCCGCAAGGCGCTCGGGCTGGCCACCGGCTCGACGGGGTCCCCCACGGCGGGGACGACGGCGCCGGGCGGGCTCCAGGTCTGACCGCGCGGTGGCCCCCGCCGGATCACGGCGGGGGCCGTTCTCGGCTCTGTTTTTAGGTCGAGTGACCTATATTGGGTCCATGGCACTCGATCAGCTCTCCCACGACCCCGCCGGACCGGTCCTGCTGCTCGGCGGCTACGGCACCGTCGGGGCCGAACTCGCCCGCACCGCAGCCCCGTTCGCACCGTTGCTGCTGGCCGGCCGTAGTCCGGAGCGGGCCGCGGAGCTCTGCCGGGAGACCGGCGCCGAGGCCCGGCGGTGGGACCTGGCCGACCCGGAGCCCTTCGCCGCCGGGGTGCGGGCCGTGGTGGCCCTGGTGAACGACCCGGACGACCGGGCGCTGGACGCGGCCCTGCGCGGCGCGGTCCCGTACGTGGACGTGACCCGCTGGACGGCGCGGCTGCAGCGGGCCGTCGCCCGCGTCTCGCTGGCCCCGGGGTGCGGGCCGGTGCTGCTCTCCTCCGGGTGGATGGGCGGGGTGGTCCCGCTGCTGGCCGCCGCACTCGCCGAGCGGCTGGGCGGGCTGGAGACGCTGGACACCGCCATCCGCTACGACCTCGCCGACCGGGCCGGGGCCGACTCGGTGGAGTTCATGGACCGGCTGGGCCTCGCCTTCGAAGCCACCGAGGGCGGCCGGACCGCGCCGGTGGTGCCGCTGACCGGGGCGCGGACCTTGGTCGTGGGCGGCGAGCGGACCAAGGTGGCGCGGATCGACACCCCCGAGCAGTTCACCCTCCCGCTCACCCTGGGCGCCACCGGCGTGGCCACCCGGATCGGCTTCAGCAGTACGGGCGCCACCAATGCGCTGCTCGGCCTCGGCCGCCTCGGTTTCTTCCGCTGGGCCTCGGGCGAGCGCTGGCAGCCGACCAGGCGCCGCCTGCTGTACGCGCCCGGGCAGGGCGGCACCGCGCGGATCCGGCTGGACGCCACCGGGCCCCGGGGGCGGGCGTCCTGGACCGTCACCGATCCGCTCGGGCAGGCCCATCTCACGGCGGTGGGAGCCCTGTTGGGGCTGCGGCGGGTGCTGGGGGAGGACGGTGCCGCGGCACCGTCCGGGCTCGCCTTCCCGGAGCAGCACCCGCTGCCGGGCGGGGTCCTCGCCGCGCTCGCGGAGCTGGGAGTGGTGGTCGAGGCCGGGGCCGTCGGGGCGGTCGCGGCGTGAGCACGGCGAAGGGGAGCGCGCGGCGGACGGCCATCCTGGACGCGGCGGAGCGCACCCTGGTGACGGGTGGTCACGGGGCCCTGTCGCTGCGGGCGGTGGCCGAGGCGGCCGGAGTGCGGCTCGGGCACCTGCAGTACTACTTCCCGAGCCGGGACCAGCTGGTGGCGGAGCTGCTGGCCCGGGTGCTGCACCGCTCGCTGGAGCAGCTCGGCGCGGAGAGCGCCGCCACCGAGGCCGACCCCGAGCGGCTGGTGGCGATGCTGCTTGCCCAGCACCAGGACGGCGAACTGGTGCGGCTGTTCGTGGAGTTGTGGGCGCTGGCGGCGCGGGACGAGGCGGTGGCGGCGGCGGTCCGGGCGTTCTACGCCGACTACGGGCGGCTGGTGGCCGGGCAGATCGGGGGTTGGCGTCCGGAGCTTCCGGTGGCCGAGTGCCTGGCCAGGGCGGAGGCCTTCGTGGCGCTGATCGAGGGGGCCTCGCTCTTCCGGTCGGGGGTGGCGGGGCGCGCCTCGGCCGGGACGGACGGTCAACTCCTGTCGGCCGCGCGGCTGTTGCTCCTGGGATAGGCCGGCCGGGTGTTGTCCCGCTCCGACGCCCGGTGCGTCAGACGGCGCGCAGGGCGCCGGGGCGGCGGCCGGTGAGGCGGTCGAGGGCGGCGGCGGTGGCCTCGTCGGCGGGCAGGTGGACGATCAGGCGCTGCTCGTCGTCGGCGGGGAGGTCGAGGGTCTCGTAGGCCAGTCGCAGGGCGCCGGCCTCCGGGTGGGTCAGGCGGGTGGTGCCGCTGGTGCGGGGCAGACCGGCCAGCCGCTCCAGCCGGTGGCTGAACCCGGCACCGGCCGCCACCGTCAACTCGTCCATCAGGGCGGCGACATGGGGATCCGAGCGGCCAGGGCCCTGCTTGAGGGCGGCCACCTGTTCGTCGGCCGCCTGCTCCCAGTCGGGGAGGGCGGTGCGGGCCCGCGGGTCGGTGAAGACGTAGCGGGGGAGGCTGGGCCACGGGCCGTCCAGCAGGCCGATCGGCTCCATCAGCAGGCGGTAGCCGGAGGTGGTGGCGAGCACCTCGCCGAGCCGGTTGACCAGGACGGCGGGGCCCGGCTCCAGCCGGTCGAGCAGTGCCCGCACCGTCGGCCGGACGGCCCGGCGGGGCTGGGCGCCGCCGGTGCAGCTGAACGAACCGTCGGCCCCCTTGGCGAGGCGGTGCAGGTGCACGCGCTCGGACATGGTCATCCGCAGCGCGTCGCCCAGTGCGCCGAGCACCTCGGTGGAGGGCCGGCGGTCCCGGCCCTGCTCCAGCCGGGTCAGGTACTCCACGCTGACCCCGGCGAGGGTGGCGAGTTCGGACCGGCGCAGCCCCGGTGTCCGGCGGCGGGTGCCGGTCGGCAGACCGGCCTCGGCGGGCGTCACCGACTCGCGGCGCAGGCGCAGGAAGAGTCCCAACTCGTTGTCGCTCATGGGGGCGACGCTAACAGGCGCGGCGCGGCGGATCGTGGCCCTGGTACTACCACCCTCGGCGCGGTCTCCCTCCGGCTCCGGTGGGGCGGCAGATTGGTGGAGCGGCCCCGGTCGGGGGCCGGTCCGGAAGATCCGATCCATCGTCAGGAGCAGTGCCATGTCCGGTGACAAGCTCAATCTGGTCGTCCTCGTCGGCAGCGTGCGGGAGGGCCGCTTCGGCCCGGTGGTGGCCGACTGGTTCGCGGGCCGTGCGGCGGAGCACGGCGCGTTCGCGGTGGAGGTGGTGGACCTCGCGGAGTACGACGTCCCGGTGTCGCTGCCGGCCACGCCGCCCGCGATGCACCCCGAACTGCCGCGCCCCGAGCGGATGGCGGGGCTGACGGCGAGGCTGGCGGCCGCGGATGCGGTGGTCGTCCTGACGCCCGACTACAACCGCAGCTTCCCGGCCTCCCTGAAGGCGGCCGTCGACTGGTACTACCGGGAGTGGGCCGCGAAGGCGGTCGGCTTCGTCGGCTACAGCGGCGCCAGCGGCGGCGTGCTGGCGATCGAACAGCTGCGGCAGGTCTTCGGTGAGTTGAACGCCCATGCGGTGCGGGAGTACGTCTCCTTCCCCCGGTTCTACGAACTCTTCGCGGCGGACGGCACTTTGCACGCCCCGGACGGCCCCGAGGCGGCGGCCAAGGCGATGCTCGACCAGCTCGCCTGGTGGGGGTCGGTGCTCCACGACGCCCGCCGGGACCGGCCGTTCGCGGCCTGAGGCGGCGCGGGCTAGAACCGCTGTGGTGCGGCCGGGTACCAGGCAGGCGGAGGCGGGGTGGGGTGGGCCAGCTTGTAGAGCCGGGCGCCCCCCACCGCCAGGGTCGTGCAGGAGGCCAGGGCGACGACGGCCAGCGTCATGACGTGCCCCGCGAGCAGGGTCGACCAGGCCACCGCCTGGAGGGCGGCGAGCGGGACGAGCAGCAGGGCGCGCGTCCGGATGCCCAGCCACCCGAGGAAGGTGACCACCAGGGCGAGCAGGGTGGCCGGCCCCATGACCACGGCGCATCCCAGGATCACGAGGAAGATCAGTTCGAAGATCACGCCGCACGCTCCGGTTCGGACGGGAGGGTCCTGACGACGCCATCCTGACAGAGAGTTTGAACATGTTCAATCTCAAGGCCCGGGTGGCGGTCACGTGTGCCAAATGCCCGGTGTTGGGCGGAAATTGGCAGGAGGGAAACGTCCGGGTCCTTGTGTGCGGGGCGGGTTGCGTGGAGACTGCCGGGCAATCGTTCGAGGTGCTCGGCAGGAGGGGAGGGTGGGGCGGATGGCCGTACGGCGGTACTGGTACGTGCTCGCGCTGTTCGGGATGCTGATCGGCTGTTCGCTGCCGCTGTACCGGGTGCCCGTGGACGGCTGCCGCCAGGTGGTGCCCGACGGGTTCTGCGCGGCGGTGGTCTTCCGCTCGCCCGGCGGTCTGCTCGGGACCCACGAGCTGGCCCGGCCGGGGTGGCTGGCGGTGTACTGGGCCCTCGCGCTGGTGCTCGCCTGCTGGCTGGTGCTGCGCCGCTACCGGCGGGCCGGGCGGCCGGTGCGGGTGGTGCCGGCGGTGCTCGGGATGGTGCTGCTCGGCGGGGCGGCGGCGGTGCTCACCGTGATCGGGTGGAACGGGCTGCGCAGCCCCTCGGCCTGGGCCGCCTCGGCGCACCTGCTGGTCTTCAACGGTGCCACCCCGCTGGTGGTCGCGGCCGGGGCCCTGCTGCTGCTCGGGGCGGGGGAGCGCAGCTGGGTGCTGCTGCTCTTCGCGCTCGGCTTCGCGGCGGTCGCGTACGGCTGCGCCACCTACGACCCGCTCCACCTCGCGGAGCGGCTGGGCTGGGTGGTCGAACTGCCGGACGGGCTGGTGGAGTACCGGCCCGCCCTCCACCTGGCGATCCCGGCCGCCGTGCTGCTCGCCGCGGCCGTGGCGGCCGGCCTGACGGGTCGTTTCACCCGGGGCACCGGCGGCCGCCACGCCCGCGAGGAGGAGTAGCGGCCCCGTCGGCCCTGGCTGCCTGGCTGCCTGCCGGTCCCGTCAGCCGAGTACGGCGGTGGTGAGTTCGGCGACCGCCGTGGCGAGGGGGGCGATCGGGACGGCGATGGCGGTGAGGCGGTCCAGGGCGCGGCGCAGGACGCCGGGCTGGGGGTCGTCCTCGGCGAGCTCCTCGCGCAGGCGGCGGAGTTCGACCTGCGGGGTCTCGGGGTCGGGGAGATCGCCGGCGTGGGCGGTGAGCAACTGCTCGATGACGGCGAGGAGTTCCTCGACCCGGCGGGACGGGGCGGCGGACTGGAAGGCGATCTGGTGGGCGATGGCCCGGGCGCCGAGGCCGACGGCCTGGTTGCCGACCTGGCTGTGGCCGCCGGACTGCTGGACGCCGTAGTTGGCGCCGGGGTCGGAGTGGGTCAACGCTGGCTCCTCGGTTGCTGGACGGACGGTGCGGCCGGTGCGGGGGAGGACTGGGCGAGGGCGCCGGGGCCGACGGCCTGGTTGCCGACCTGGCTGATCCCGCCCTGTTGGATGACCCCGAAGTTCACCAGGTTGTTCTGCTGCTGGGCGGTCAGCGGGCCGGTGTCCACGCCGTGCTCGTCCAGGAAGTCGCGGACGGCGGTGAGCGCGTGCTGGAACAGGGCCAGGGCGGTGTGGACGCAGTCGCTCTCCTGGTAGTGGTTCGGGAAGCCCGGGCCCGCGGCGGCCTCCCGGACGCTGAGGCGGGCGCCGTGGTCGAACGCCGGGTCGTGTTCGAGGGCGAGGAGCCCCCGTCGCAGCCGGTTGCGGTGGCGGCGGTCGTAGCCGGCCAGGTCGAGGTAGGCGGAGGGGGCCCGGCGCAGCAGGGTGGGGGCCTGGCCGAGGGCGGCGAGCCGGAGGGCGTCCAGCCGGGCGCCCGAGAGCTCGCGCGGGAGCAGGTCGACCTCGTGGTGGGCGGCCAGGACCGGCCGCAGGACGTGCAGCGCGGAGTCCAGGTGGAGGGTCCGCCCGCTGATGGAGACCCGGAGGAAGTGACTGGGCACCACGTCGTCGCCCCAGAGCGGCAGATGGGCGACCAGGTGGTGGCGGGCCCGGCCGTCGGGGTCGAGCGCGATCTCCCTGACCTGCTCCTCGGACAGTCGGGTGACCGGGTGGAGCAGGTCGGCCGGGAGCAGCCGGGGATCGTCGGCGGCCACCGTGCCGTGGACCGAGACGCGGTGCTCCAGCCGCAGGCCCGCCAGGTCGGCCTCGGCGCCGCCCGGGGGCTCGGCGGAGTGCCGGTCGGAGGTCTCCCGGAGCCGGTCGCGCACGGCCGTGATCAGCTCCCAGGCGTCGAACTCCCGTATCGCGGACGGCTGCCCGCCCGGCAGGCCGCCCGCGGGCAGCAGGGGGACGACGATCGGCGGGACGGTGGCGAGGGCCGGGCCGTAGCCGAGGAACGGCAGGTAGCTGCTGTGCACGGCGACGTTGCCCTGCTGGGCCCGGGCGATGGCCAGCAGGCGCTCACCGGTCCAGTCGGGGCCGAGCGGCTCGACCGGTGCGTCCGGCCGGAAGGCCTCGCGGTGGAGCTGGCCGCGCAGCCGGGCGTCCACGTCCCGGACGTGACGCAGGGTCAGCAGCTGGGCGGCGGCCAGTCCGCCGCCCATGGCCAGCAGCGCCGGGACGCCGGCCAGGTAGCCCCCGGTCAGCCAGGCCCAGAACCCGGGGGGTTCGTACGCCGCGAGCAGGGCCAGGGCGGCCGCCGGGACGGCCGCCGCCACCGGGACGGTGAGCAGCAGCAGGACCAGCGCGCGGGGGGTGACGCCCTCGCGGCGCCCGCGCTCGGACCCCTCCGAGCGGTCGTACCGGCCGTTCCGGGCGGCGGCGCCGAGCACGGCCAGGACCAGCCCGGTGAGCAGCAGCCAGAGCGGGCTGACCAGCAGCAGCGCCAGGAAGGCCAGGGCCAGCGCGCCGTCGCGGCGGCGGCGCAGGGCCTGGGCGGCCAGCGCGTGCCGGGCGACCGGCACCAGGTCCACCCCCGGTGAGGCGGCGACCGCGCCGAGCTCGTCCGCGACCAGCTCCTCGGTGACCAGGCGGGCGAAGGCGGGGTCGGTGTAGACGGCGGCGCTCAGGTACCGGGTGACGTCGCCGGGCTCACTGCCCAGCGGGACGCCGGTGGCGTGCGGCACGGACATCGCGGAGCTCCGTTCGGAGGGCGGGGTGGCCGGGCGGGTCCGGCGACCCGGGCCGAGACCCGGGCGGCGGGCCGTGGACGGGTGGCCGAGGGGGTCCGTACCGAGACCGGACAGGGCGAGGGCGAGGGCGCCCGCCAGCAGCAGGCCGAAGTCCGCGGAGACCGGGAAGAGCAGGTCGACCCCGGCGCTGGACAGCTCCGAGCCCCGGAGCACCAGGAACAGCGTGGCCCAGTGGGCCAGCGAGGCCAGCACGGTGGCGAGGGTGGCCGTGCCCACGCAGCCGGCCAGCAGCCGGCCGCGGCCCTGGCCGATCGGCACCAGCCGTGGTGTCCACCAGAGCAGCGCCAGCAGCAGGACGGCGGTGGAGGTGGTGCTGATGATCCGGCCGTCGGTCTCGCTCAGCCGGAAAACGGTGCCGACCAGGTCCTGGTCGGACAGCCAGGCCGGGAACCGGAGTTGGTAGAGCAGCCAGCGCAGCACGGGGTTGTCCGCGTCGGGCGCGGGGAGTGCGCGCTGGGTCCACGGGAGGCCGGTGAGCAGGAGCACCAGGACGAGCAGGTGCACCCTGCGCCGCACGGCGCGGTGGGTGGCGCGGTCCGCGCCGGTCATGTCTGCGCGGGCTGCGCGGGGAGCGGTGCGGGGGCGGTGGGTCGGGCATCGGCCTGCGGTCCGACGGCCCGGTCGGTGACCGCGCCGACGCCTCCCTGCCGGCTCACGCCGTGGTGGAGCGGGGCCCGCAGCGGGTTCCTGGTGGCGCCGTCCGGTTCCATCTGCCCCCCATGCGTCAGGTGGCAGCACTCTACGGTTCCGGACGGCGCCTGTCAGGACAACTGACCGGCCGGGTCAGGCCTTTCGGGCCACGCCCGCCCAGATCGCGGTCTCGGCGTCGGTGGGCTTGGCGGCCTCGTCCGGGCGCCAGGTGGGGGCGGTGACCAGGCCGGGCTCCAGCAGCTCCAGGCCGTCGAAGAAGCGCAGCACGTCGGCCCGGGGACGCATGGTGAGCTGGGCGGTGGCGGTCTTGTAGACGGCCGGGCCCTTGGAGGCCTGCTCGGGGGTGGAGAAGTCGCCGGTGCCGTGCGAGACCGCCAGGAAGCTGCCGGAGGGCAGGGCGTCGACCAGGGTGCGGACGATCTCCCACGGGTCGTCGGCGTCGTCGATGAAGTGCAGCACCGCGAAGAGCAGCAGGGCCACCGGCCGGTCGAAGTCGATCACCTTGCGGACCTCGGGGTCCTCCAGGATCGCCTCCGGGTCGCGCAGGTCGGCCTGGACCACGGTGGCGTTGCCCGCGCCGGCGGCGGAGAGCAGGGCGCGGCTGTGCACCAGCACGATCGGGTCGTTGTCCAGGTAGGCGACCTTGGCGTCGGGGTGCACCTGCTGCGCGATCTCGTGGGTGTTGCCCGAGGTGGGGATGCCGGTGCCGATGTCCAGGAACTGCGTGATGCCGTGCTCGGTGGCCAGCTCGCGCACCGCGCGCTGGAGGAAGGCGCGGTTGGCCTGGGCGCTGATCCGCACCAGCGGGCTGAGCCCGAGCACCTTCTCGGCGGCCTCCCGGTCGGCCGGGAAGTTGTCCTTGCCGCCCAGGTAGTAGTCGTACATCCGGGCCGGGTGCGGCACCTCGGGGCGCAGGTCGGTGGGCGGCCGCACCTCGTCCTGGTCGCCCGACATCCAGTCCAGCGAGACGTCCTGATGGTCGGTCATGTCTGTTCTCCCCCGTGGCTGTTCGAGACGGCCGGGTGCCGTGGTGCCGGGCTGTGCCAGAGGCAGCATAGATGGCTCAGGGCCGTTCGGGGGACGCCTCGGTGCCCTGGGCCGGATCGCTGGTGAGGAGGTAGCGGGCTCCGGGGCCGGCGGCGGCGGCGCGGTCGCCCGCGTTGTAGAGGGCGCAGCGGGACAGCGAGAGGCAGCCGCAGCCGATGCAGCCGGTGAGCTTCTGCTTGAGGCGCTCCAGCTCGGCGATCTGCTCGTCGATCCGGGACTGCCAGGACACGGCGACCCGGCTCCACTCCCCGGCGTTGGGGGCGCGCTCGGCCGGGAGCCGGTCGAGCGCGGTGCGGGCCTCGTCCAGCGAGAGCCCGACCCGCTGGGCGGCCCGGACGAAGGCGACCCGGCGCAGGGTGGCCCGGGCGTAGCGGCGCTGGCCGCCGGCGGTGCGTTCGGCGTGGATCAGGCCGAGCTTCTCGTAGTAGCGCAGCGCGGAGGTGGCCAGGCCGCTGCGGGCGGAGAGTTCGCCGATGGTGAGGAGGTCGTGCCGGGAGAGCGCCATGGGCGGAACACTAACGGTCCCCCGGAGGCCGGTCGGGGGCGGCTTGACTTGAAGTGCGCTTCACCTTGCACGCTTCTGTCCATGACCTCCGCAGCCACCGCACCGCAGAGTTACGGACACCACGACCTGGCCGACCTGATGGCCCTGATGACCGGCGCCGAGAAGCACGGCCCGGCCGCGACCTCCACCCTGGACGTCCTCTGGGTGCTCTACGACCGGGTGCTCAGGGTCTCCCCGCAGACCCTGGAGGACCCCGAGCGGGACCGCTTCCTGCTCTCCAAGGGCCACGGCCCGATGGCCTACTACGCCGTGCTCGCCGCCAAGGGCTTCCTGGACCCGGCGGTGCTGCCGAGCTTCGGCGCCTACGACTCCCCGCTCGGGCACCACCCGGACCGCCTGCTGGTGCCGGGTGCCGAGATCGGCTCCGGCTCGCTCGGCCACGGCCTGCCGCTGGCGGTGGGGACCGCGCTCGGCCTGCGGGCCCAGGGGCTGACCGGCCCGGCGGTCTGGGTGCTGCTCGGCGACGCCGAGTTCGACGAGGGCAGCAACCACGAGGCGGTCGCCTTCGCCGGAGCCACCGGACTGGACCGGCTGCACGCCGTGGTGATCGACAACTCCTCGGCCACGCACGGCTGGCGGGGCGGGATCGCCTCCCGCTTCGAGGCCGAGGGCTGGTCGGCGGTCACGGTGGACGGCCGGGACCACGAGGCGCTGCACCGGGCGTTCACCGCCCCGCACGACGGGCGGCCGCACGCGGTGATCGCCCGGGTCGAGCCCAAGAACTGACGAAGAGGAACAGGGGAGAGGGAACGATGGAGACCACCGAGACCATGCGAGACCGCTTCATCGGGATCACCGGTGAACTGCTGGAGCAGGACCCGAGGTTGGCCGTGGTGCTGGCCGACATCAGCGCCGCCAGCCTGGAGGCGGAGGCCGCCCGGCACCCGGACCGGGTGATCAACGTCGGCATCCGGGAGCAGCTGCTGATCGGCGTGACGGGCGGGCTGGCGCTGGCCGGGCTGCGTCCGATCGCCCACACCTTCGCCAGCTTCCTGGTGGAACGGCCCTTCGAGCAGGTCAAGTTGGACCTGGGCCACCAGGGCGTCGGCGCGGTGCTGGTCAGCGCGGCGGGCTCCTACGACTGGCCGGCCGGGGGTCGTACCCACATGGCGCCGGGGGACGTCGCCCTGCTGGACACCCTGCCGGGCTGGACGGTGCACGTGCCCGGCCATCCGGACGAGGCGGAGCGGCTGCTGCGGCACGCGGCGGCGGACGGCGACGAGAAGGTGTACGTCCGGCTGTCGGTGCACCAGAACGCGGAGGCCATGCCGGTCGCACCGGGGCGGTTCCTGACGGTGCGGCAGGGGCGGCGCGGGGTGGTGCTGGCGGTCGGGCCGATGCTGGACGCGGTGCTCGCGGCCACCGAGGGGCTGGACGTGACGGTGCTCTACGCGGCGACGGTGCGGCCCTTCGACGGGGCGGCGCTGCGGGCGGCGGTCGGGGACGGGCCGGCGGACGTGGTGCTGGTCGAGCCCTACCTGGCGGGCACCTCGGTCGGGGAGGCCAACGACGCGCTGGCGGAACTGCCGCACCGGGTGCTGGGGCTGGGCGTGCCGAAGGAGGAGCACCGGCACTACGGGACGATCCCGGAGCACCTGGCCGCGTACGGACTGGACGCGGCGGGGCTGCGGGCGGGGATCGCGGCGTTCCTGCGGTGAGGGTCCGCTGCGCGGGGCTTGAGTCGTTCCTGCGGTGAGGTCAGTCGATCTCCAGGAGGGCGGTCGAGTCCGGGCCCAACAGGAGGCCGTCCGGGGTCTGTTCGGCCTTGCCGAAGGTGGCCAGGGGGGTGCCCGGGGGGACGGGGAGGAGGCGGTCCTCGGGGGCGAGGTTGACCGCGAGGCGGTGGGGGCCGCGGTGGACGACCAGCCAGCGGCCGAGCTCGTCGACGTCGACCCGGACGGCCGAGAGGTCGGGGTCGATGAGGGCGGGGTGGGCGCGCCGCAGACGGATCAAGGTGCGGTACCAGTCGAGGAGTTCGGCGTGGTGGCGGGCGCCGGGCTCGGTCCAGTCGAGGGTGGAGACCAGGACGGTGGCGGGGGCCTGCGGGTCGGGGACGTCCTCGGCGGCCCAGCCGTGGGAGGTGAACTCGCGGCGCCGGCCCTGCCGGACGGCCTCGGCCAGCTCCGGGTCCGGGTGACTGGTGAAGTACTGCCAGGGGGTGGCGGCGCCCCACTCCTCGCCCATGAAGAGCATCGGGGTGAACGGCGAGGTGAGCACCAGCGCCGCCCCCGCTGCCAGCCGGCCGGGGGAGAGGGTGGCGGAGAGCCGGTCGCCCAGCGCGCGGTTGCCGATCTGGTCGTGGGTCTGGGTGTAGCCGAGCAGCCGGTGGCCGAAGGCGGCGGGGAACGGGCGGCCGTGGCTGCGCCCCCGGAACGAGGACCAACTCCCGTCGTGGAAGAAGCCCTTGGTGAGGGTCTTGGCCACGGCGGTGAGCGGTGCGGCGGCGAAGTCGCCGTAGTACGCCTGGGACTCACCGGTGAGGGCGGCGTGCAGCGCGTGGTGGAAGTCGTCGCTCCACTGGGCGGTCAGGCCGAGGCCGCCGGACTGCCGGGGGTTGGTGGTGCGCGGGTCGTTGAGGTCGGACTCGGCGACCAGGAACAGCGGCCGCCCGGTGGCTGCCCCCAACTTCTCGACCTCGACGGCGAGTTCCTCCAGGAAGGGGTAGGCCCGGTCGTCGGCCAGGGCGTGCACCGCGTCGAGGCGCAGCCCGTCGATCCGGTAGTCCCGCAGCCAGGCCAGCGCGCTGCCGATCAGGTAGGAACGGACCTCGTCGGAGCCGGGGGCGTCCAGGTTCACCGCCGCGCCCCAGGGGGTGTGGTGGCGGTCGGTGAAGTACGGGCCGAAGGCCGGGAGGTAGTTGCCGGAGGGCCCGAGGTGGTTGTGCACCACGTCGAGGACCACCCCGATGCCCTTGCGGTGCGCCTCGTCGACGAAGCGCTTGAGCCCTTCCGGTCCGCCGTAGGGCTCGTGCACCGCCCAGAGCGAGACCCCGTCGTAGCCCCAGCCGTGCCGCCCGGGGAAGGGGCAGACGGGGAGCAACTCCACGAAGTCCACGCCCA
Organism: Kitasatospora sp. NPDC001664; assembly: GCF_053596675.1. Taxonomy (NCBI): domain Bacteria; kingdom Bacillati; phylum Actinomycetota; class Actinomycetes; order Kitasatosporales; family Streptomycetaceae; genus Kitasatospora; species Kitasatospora sp. NPDC001664. The sequence goes on along the minus strand of NZ_JBSFGS010000019.1, from coordinate 19,038 downwards.
GTTCGACCAGGTGGTCGAGGCGCTCGGCGGCCGAGGCGAAGGTGCCGCCGGGCGTGAAGGTGCCCACGTGCAGCTCGTACACCACGGCCCCGGGCAGCGCCCGGCCCTGCCAGGGGGTGTCGGACCAGTGGAAGGCGGCGTGGTCAACGGGGCGGCTGAGGCCGTCCGGCCCGTACGGCTGGCGGGGCGAGCGCGGGTCGGGCAGCGGGCGGCCGCCGTCGAGGCGGAAGCCGTAGTCGCCCTCCGGCGCCTCGGCCCGCCACCAGCCGGCCCGGCCGGGCCAGGGCGCCATGGGGTGGGCGTCGCCGTCCACCTCGACCTCCACCCGGGACGCCACCGGCGCCCAGACCTGGTACTGCGTCACAGGGCGCTCCTCGTGCTGCGGTCGTGGGTCCGGCCCGGGCCGGCGGTCAAGTCTGGACCAGGAGGGCGACGGGCAGGGTGGCGAACAGCTCGGCCACCGGTACTTGTCCGCCTCCGAACCGACGTTGCGTCAGCTCCTCGTGCCAGGTGCCCGGCGGCAGCTCCAGCGTGGTGGTGCGCCAGCCGCCGGAGCGCTCCAGCCCGTACGGCAGCCTGGTCACGGCGGTGACGGTGCGCCCGCCCCGGGCGAAGGCGAGCAGGTGGCCGGCGGCCGGGCCGACGGCGGCCAGCGGGCGGTAGGGGCCCGGCTCCCCGGCCCGGCGCAGGTGGAGGGCGGTGGTGGTGAGGTGGAGCTTCTCCCGGGCCGGGTCGCCGTGCCGGGGAGCGGCGGAGTCGGTGAGGCGGACGGCCAGGGCGTCCAGGTCGACGGGGGCGCGGTTGTCCGGGTCGACCAGGGTGTGCAGCGGCTCCTCGCTGCCCTGGTAGAGGTCGGGCACGCCGGGGCCGGTGAGGTGGAGGAGGGCGGCGGCGAGCGAGTTGCTGCGCGCGTAGGGGGCGATCGAGTCGACGAAGCCCTCGATCCGGGGGCGGAGGGAGGCGTTGGCCAGGGCGCCCCGGGCGTGGTCGAGCACGGCCCGCTCGTACCGCTCGTCGGGGTCGGTCCAGGAGGTGGCGAGCTTGGCCTCGCGGACGGACTTGAGCAGGGTGGAGCCGAGCCGCTCGGGGGTGATCGGCCAGGCGGCCACCAGGGTCTGCCAGAGCAGCCAGGCGGTGGGCCGGTCCGGGCAGGGCCCGGCGGCGGTGGTCCAGGCCGCGCACTCGGCGGCCCAGCGCCCGGGCAGCTCGGCGAGCACGGCCAGGCGGGCCCGGGCGTCGGCGCTGCGCTTGGTGTCGTGGGTGGAGAGGGCGGTCATGGAGTGCGGCCGGTGCGCGTCCAGGTAGCCGTACCAGGCGTGGAACTCGGCCGGGCTCAGGCCGGGGCGGGCGGGGCTGCCGCCGACCTCGTTCAGGCCGATCAGCGCGTTGAACCGGTAGAAGGCGGTGTCCTCCACGCCCTTGGCGGCCACGGCGGCGGCGGTCTGGCCGAGGCGCGCGCAGAACTCGTCCTTGGCCGGGCCGCGCCCGTGCTCGCCGAGGGCCAGCGCCCGGACCAGCCCGGCGGCGCCGCTCAGCCGGGCCGGCACTCCGGCCAGTGCCGCGCTCACGCCCTCGACGGCCTCGGGCGGAGCCGGCTCGCCGGGCACCACGTAGGGACGGTAGACCGGATAGGCCGTCAGCAGCTCGGCCAGCACCTCCCGGACCGCCCAGGCCGGGTGGTCGGCCAGGCCGGTGTCGGCGGCGCAGATCCGGCCGACCAGGCGGACCAGGCGGCCCAGCTCGGCCGACAACTCGCCGTCGGGGGTGAGGAGTTCGGCCCGGCCGTGGCGGATCTCGGCGAGCATGCCGGCTGTCCCGGCCGTCCCTGCTGCCCCGGCCGGGGGGCCGGCGGCGGGCTCGCCGGTCCCGGCGCCCGGCGGCCGCGCGCCGTCGGGGCCCGGGGCTGCTCCGGCGCCGGGACCGCCCGGGTCGGTGGGCGCGGAGCGCGCCGGGGCGTCGTGCCAGGAGCCCGCGCTGGGACGGGTGGGCTCGAAGTGGGCCGGGTCGTGGGAGGGCGGGGCGGGCTCGGCCACCGCGCAGTCGGCGCGGTAGGCGGTGGCCAGCCGCTCGGCGCCGAGGTGGTCGGTGAGGACGCCGTCGATCCGGCGCAGCGCGTCGTAGCCGGTGGTGCCGGCGCAGGGCCAGTCGGCGGGCAGGCGCTCCTCGCCGGTGAGGATCTTCTCGACCACGGTGTAGGCGCCGCCGGTGGCCGCCGCCAGGCGGCGCAGGTAGCCGCGCGGGTCGGCCAGGCCGTCGGGGTGGTCGATCCGGAAGCCGTCCAGGACGCCGTCGGCGTGCAGCCGCAGCAGGGTGCGGTGGGTGGCCTCGAAGACCTCGGGGACCTCGACCCGGACCGCGATCAGCTGGTTGACGGTGAAGAACCGGCGGTAGTTCAGCTCGCTGTCCGCCACCCGCCACCAGGCCGGCCGGTACCACTGGTGCCGGACCAGCTCCGCGAGCGGGAGGTGCCCGGTGCCGGGCCGGATCGGCAGGGCGTGCTCGTGGTAGCGCAGGACCTCCCCGTCGACCGTCAGCTGGTCGAGCACCTCGCCGAGCCGCCCGCCGAGCAGCGGCAGCAGGACGCGCCCGCGCTCCGGTGCGTCGGCCGGGCCGTCCTGGGCGGACCAGTCGATGTCGAACCAGGCCGCGTACGGGGAGTCCGGGCCGTCCCGGAGCACCTGCCAGAGCGGCTGGTTGAGCTGCTCTGGGACGGGCAGCGCCATGTGGTTGGGCACCACGTCGGCGATCAGCCGCAGGTCGTGGCGGTGCGCCTCGGCCGCCAGCGCGCGCAGCGCGGCCTCGCCGCCGAGCTGCTCGCTGATCCGGGTGTGGTCGACGGTGTCGTAGCCGTGGGTGGAGCCGGGGGCGGCCTCCAGCAGCGGGGACAGGTGCAGGTGCGAGACGCCCAGGGCGGCCAGGTAGGGCACCGCCCGGCGGGCGTCGTGCAGGGTGAAGGCGGGCTGGAGCTGGAGGCGGTAGCTGGCGGTGGGCGGGCGCGACTGCGCTGACGTCATGGGGTGATGGGTACCCGCCCACCGGGCCCGTTATGGCGGTGTTGGTGCGAACGGCGTAGCCGTGTCAGGTCGTGACGCGCCGTCAGCCGCGCCGCCGGCCGGCCGCCGGGCGGGGCCCGACGCCGTGCAGCAGGGTCTCGACGATCCGGGCGGCGAGGGTGTCCGGGTCCGGGTCGCCGGGGAGCGGGCCGCCGTGCAGGGCCTCGCCGATCAGGGCGTAGAGGACCCGGCGCGCCCACTCGGGGTCGGCATCGGCGGCGATCACGCCGTCGTCCCGCATCCGGGAGAGCAGGGCGGTGCAGCGCCGGGCGATCTCCTCGTGCCGCCGGGCGGCCTGCTCGCTCAGGGTGGCGGCCGGGCCGAGCGCGAAGCCCCAGGCCCCCTTGACCCGCAGGACGTTGGCGGTGGCGCGGTGCAGGGCGACCAGCGGAGGGGCGGTCTCGGGGTTGCTGTCCTCGATGGCCCGCGCCAGCTTCTCGGCGGCGTCGGTGGCCAGTGCCTCCAGCAGGGCCTGACGGCTGGCGAAGCGGCGGTGGACGGTGATCCGGGTGACCCCGGCGGCCTCCGCGATCTGCTCCATCGAGGCGGCCGGATGCTCCGTCAGCACCCGCTCCGCCGCCTCCAGGATCGCGCGGACGCTGCGTTCGGCGTCGGCGCGCAGCGGGCGTCCCGCGGTCGTGCTCATCCCTGCCTCCAGACCGGTTCGTCGTCCCCGGAGACGTTACCGGGTGATTACTGATACTCCACTGTTGCAGTTTTCTGGAGATCAGATACTGTTGTGTATCAGATGACGGAGCGTCAGCTCCCCGATCGAAGGAGTCCACCCATGCGCACCACCGCACTCATCACCGGCGCGTCCTCCGGCATCGGCGCGGAGTTCGCCGAGCAGCTCGCCGCCCGGGGCCACGACCTCGTCCTGCTCGCCCGCTCCGCCGACCGGCTCACCGAGCTCGCCCGCCGGCTCGGCGAGGCCCACGGGGTGAGCGCCCACGTGCTGGTCCAGGACCTCGCCGAGCCGGACGCCGCCCGCCGGGTCGGCGCCGAACTGGCCGAGCGGGGGCTGGAGGTGGACCTGCTGGTCAACAACGCCGGCTTCGGCACCTGCGGCCGCTTCGAGGAGAACGACCCGCGCCGCGACCACGAGCAGCTGATGGTCAACGTGGTGGCGCTGGTCGGCCTCACCCACGAGCTGCTGCCCGGCATGCTGGCGCGCGGCCGCGGCTCGGTGGTGAACGTGGCCTCCACCGCCGCCTTCCAGCCGACCCCGTACTTCGCCGTCTACGGCGCCTCCAAGACCTTCGTGCTGGACTTCGGCCTCGCCCTGCACCAGGAGTACCGCCGACGCGGCATCAAGGTGCTGACGCTCTGCCCGGGGCCGGTGGAGACCGGCTTCTTCGAGGTGATCGGCACCCGGAAGGCGGCCGTGACGGGATCCTTCGCCCTGCCGGCGACGGTGGTGCGGGCGGCGCTGCGCGCGCTGGACCGCGACCGGGCCTACGTCACCCCCGGGCTGTCCAACCTCGTCGGTGCCCATCTGACGCCACGTCGGCCGCGCACCCTGGTGGCGGCGGTGGCCGAGCGGATGTCGCGCGGGGCCCGGGACGCCGAGAAGACGGCGCCGCCCGCCCCGCGGGTGGCGGAGCGGGCGGCCTGAGCCGGGCGTGCGTCAGCCGGGCGTGCGTCAGGCGGGCCGCTGGAGCACCATCAGCGAACGGTCCGTCAGCCAGAGGGTGTCCCCGGCCTTGACCCGGGTGCCGGTGCCGCGGGCCGGGAGGGTGGGCAGGGTGGTGTCCACCACCACCTGCCACTCCTCGCCGTGGTCGGCCGGGACGGTGAACTCCAGCGGCTCGGAGTGGGCGTTGAAGAGCAGCAGGAAGGAGTCGTCGACGATCTTGCCGCCGCGCCGGTCCGGCTCCGAGATGGCGTGCCCGTTGAGGAAGACCGAGAGCGACTTGGCGTAGCAGGTCGACCAGTCCTCCTGGGTCATCTCGTCCCCGGCGGGGGTGAACCAGGCGATGTCGGTGAGGTCGTCGTGGGTGCCGGAGACCGGGCGGCCGTGGAAGAAGCGGCGGCGGCGGAAGACCGGGTGGTCGCGCCGGAGCCAGATCATCCCCTGGGTGAACTCCAGCAGCGAGGCCTCCGGGCCCGGGGCCTTCGGCCAGTGCACCCAGGAGAGCTCGTTGTCCTGGCAGTAGGCGTTGTTGTTGCCCAGCTGGGTGCGGCCGAACTCGTCGCCGTGGGAGAGCATCGGCACGCCCTGGGAGAGGAAGAGCGTGGCGATGAAGTTCCGCTGCTGGCGTGCCCGCAGCGCCTCCACTTCCTGGTCCTCGCTGGGGCCCTCGGCGCCGCAGTTCCACGAGCGGTTGAACGATTCGCCGTCGCGGTTGTCCTCGCCGTTGGCCTGGTTGTGCTTCTCGTTGTAGGAGACCAGGTCCCGCAGGGTGAAGCCGTCGTGGCAGGTGACGAAGTTGATCGAGGCGATCGGGCGGCGGCCGTCGTTCTGGTACAGGTCGGAGGAGCCGGTGAGCCGGGAGCCGAACTCGGCCAGCGTCGCGTTCTCCCCGCGCCAGAGGTCGCGGACGGTGTCGCGGTACATCCCGTTCCACTCCGTCCAGAGCGGCGGGAAGTTGCCGACCTGGTAGCCGCCCTCGCCCAGGTCCCAGGGCTCGGCGATCAGCTTGGCCTGGGAGACCACCGGGTCCTGCTGGCAGAGGTCGAAGAAGGAGGACAGCCGGTCCACCTCGTGGAACTGCCGGGCCAGGGTGGCCGCCAGGTCGAAGCGGAAGCCGTCCACGTGCATCTCGGTGACCCAGTACCGCAGCGAGTCCATGATCAGCTGGAGCACGTGCGGGCTGCGCATCAGCAGGCTGTTCCCGGTGCCGGTGGTGTCCTCGTAGAACCGCTGGTCCTTGGCCAGGCGGTAGTACGAGGCGTTGTCCAGGCCGCGGAAGGAGAGCGTCGGGCCGAGGTGGTTCCCCTCCGCGGTGTGGTTGTAGACCACGTCGAGGATCACCTCGATGCCGGCCGCGTGCAGCGCCTTGACCATCGACTTGAACTCCTGCACCTGCTGCCCGCGGTCGCCGCCGGAGGAGTAGGAGGAGTGCGGGGCGAAGTAGCCGATGGTGTTGTAGCCCCAGTAGTTGGACAGCCCGAGGTCGCGCAGCCGGTGGTCGCGGACGAACTGGTGCACCGGCATCAGCTCGATCGCCGTCACCCCGAGCTTGGCCAGGTGCTCGATCACCGCCGGGTGGCCGATGCCCGCGTACGTGCCCCGGATCTCGTCCGGGATGCCGGGGTGCAGCCTGGTCAGGCCCTTGACGTGCGCCTCGTAGAGCACGGTGCGGTGGTAGTCGGTGCGCGGCGGGCGGTCGTTCCCCCAGTCGAAGTAGGGGTTGATCACCACGGAGTGCATGGTGTGGGGGGCGGAGTCCAGGTCGTTCCGCCGCTCGGGGGCGCCGAAGTGGTAGCCGTAGACCGACTCGTCCCAGTCGATGTGGCCGCTCATCGCCTTGGCGTACGGGTCCAGCAGCAGCTTGGAGCTGTTGTGCCGCTGGCCGAGCCCGGGGTTGTGCGGGCCGTGCACCCGGAAGCCGTAGCGCTGGCCGGGCTGGATCCCGGGCAGGTAGGCGTGCCGGACGAAGGCGTCCGTCTCGCGCAGCTCCACCGACTGCTCGGAGCCGTCCTCGCCGAGCAGACAGAGCTCGATCCGGTCGGCGCTCTCGGAGAACACCGCGAAGTTGGTGCCGGCTCCGTCATAGGTGGCGCCGAGCGGGTACGGCTGCCCAGGCCAGATCTGCATCCTGCCTCAACTTCCCTGGCACATAGCGGAATTGACGCTTCAATCGAGATGCCCGGCATCCTGCCGGGGCATGCCCGTGCGGCTCGTGCCGTGACGTACGGCACAGCTCGATGTTCCCCGGCCACCGCTCCTCGGACGAGCGAATGGCCGTCGGTTCGCCCGAACGAGTGTCCGTCCCCGGGGCATTCCCGCGCACTTGACGGAGTGCGGGGCACTCGCCGGAGCGAGGGTTGTGCGCGCAAGGGGCTGCGCCCCTCCAGCTGCGGGCAGTACTCTTGATCGTCCGTCAGATCGCGTCAGGTCGCGGCCGGACCGATCGCGGTGGGGCCCGGCAGCGGGCCGAGAGGTGTGAGGTAGCGCATGGTGGTCCCCGCCGACGGCGGCTCCGGGCGGAGCGAGGCGCCGACGGCGGTGCTGCGCGGCGGCCCCCCGAGGCGCCCCACCGTCCCGGCCCAGGGCGGTCCGGCGGAGAGCGTCCCGCTGGCGTGGACGGCGGGCCAGTGGGGGCAGGCCGACCAGCGGGTCCGGCTGGCGGGCCGCGCGTACGTCTGGCTCAACCTGGTCGAGCAGCGCCTGCGCTCCCTGGTGGACGAGGTGCTCCGCCCGGTCTACGCGCCCGCCCACGGCGAGGACTGGGTGACGGCCGCGGCCGGCCCGGCCGGCGAGGAGTGGGTGCACCGGGCCGGCGCGGTCCGCGAGGTCAGCCGCCGCAAGGGCTACCTGCTCGACCCGGCCGACGACGACCCGCTGGTCTTCCTCACCCTCCCGCAGCTGCGCGAGCTGATGGTGCAGCACTGGCCCTGCTTCGAACCGCACCTGATCGACCGCCGGGAGATCGAGCTCGCCCTGGACGAGCTGGAGGTCGCCCGGCACGTGGTCTCCCGCAACCGCAGCCTCTCCACCACCGTGCTGGCCCAGACCGAGCGGGCCGCCGCCCGGCTGCTCGGCCTGCTGGACGGCGGGGGCGGCGGCGGGGTGCCCGGCGACGTGGTCGAGGACCTGGTCGGCGGCCGCTTCGCCGACGTGGTCTCGGTGCACGCCGACCGGGTCCGGCTCCAGCGCGACCTGCCGGTGGAGGACCTGCTCGACGGCGCCCGCCGGCTGGACGCCCTCGGCATCGGCCTCGGCATGCTCTGCCAGAACTACACCGGCAAGCGCCTGGTCCGCCTCGCCTCCGACGGCTGCCGGGTGCGGCTGCTCTTCCTCAACCCGGCCGGCAGCGCCGTCCGCCGCCGCGAGCGCGAACTGGGCCTCGGGCGCGGCGAACTGGCCCGCTCGATCGAGATGAACATCATGCACGTCCGCCGGGTCCGGGCCCACCTGCGCGACCAGGCCTCCTTCGAGATCCGGGTCTTCGACGAGACGCCGCGCTTCACCGCCTACCTGGTGGACGGCCCGCGCACCCCCGGGCGGCGCCGCTCCGGCGACATCGGCGTGGTGCAGCCGTACCTGCGGCGCACCCGGGGCATCGAGTCGCCCGCGCTGGTGCTGCGCGGCGGCGGGGCCGAGCCGGGGCTGCTGGAGGTCTACCGCGAGGAGTTCGAGGACAGCTGGGGAGACTCCCGGGCGGTCTCGTGAAGGCTGCCGCGCGGGTGGTGGTGACGGGACCCGGCGGGACCGGCTGTCACTGGGGCACGCGATGATGGGGTCCACAGCGACCGCACCGACGGAAGGACATCTCGGATGAGCTGGTGGAAGGAGCCCCTGGTCGGCTTCGATCTGGAGACCACGGGCACCGACCCGGCGACCTCCCGGATCGTCACCGCCGCGCTGGTCGACACCTTCGGCGGCCGCCCGGAGCGCGTGCTCAACTGGTTGCTCGACCCGGGCGTCCCCGTCCCGGCCGAGGCCACCGCGATCCACGGCATCACCGACGAGCAGGCCCGGCGGGACGGCCGCCCGGCCGCGCTCGCGGTCGAGGAGATAGCCCACGCCCTCTGCGAGCGGCTGGCCGCCGGCCGCCCGGTGGTGGCCTTCAACGCCCCGTTCGACCTGTCCCTGCTGGACGCCGAACTCGCCCGCCACGGCCGCCCCTCGCTGGCCGCCCGGCTCGGCGGCGAGGTCGTCCCGGTGATCGACGCGCTGGTCGTCGACCGCGCGGTGGACCGCTACCGCCGCGGCTCGCGCACCCTGCAGAACGTCTGCGAGGTCTACGGCGTCGAGCTCACCGACGCCCACGAGGCCGGCAGCGACGCCCTCGCCGCGGTCCGCGTCGCCGTCGCCCTCGGCGAGCGCTACCCGGCCGAGGTCGGCGCCCTGACGCCGGCCCAGCTGCACGCCCGTCAGATCGCCTGGCACCGCACCTGGGCGGCCGACCTCCAGGCCTGGCTGCGCCGCGAGAAGGACCCGGCGGCGGAGATAGACCCGGCCTGGCCCCTGCGCTGACGGCCGAGCCCCGCGGCCGCGCCCCGCGGCCGCGCCCCGCGGGCGCGCGTCGGAAGGCGGCCCGCGGGCAGCTGAACCACCGTCAGCCGGATGCGGGTGCCGCGGTTCCGCTGCGCGCCCGCGCCGCGGAGCCGCAGATCGGCAGGGCCCCGGGTCCTCGGCGTGACCTTTGTCATGTTCGCCGTACGGGTCACCGAACCGGCCGTCCGTGTCCGGTCGCCGACTGTAGGCTCGCCGCCGTTCGTACCCGTCGGTAGGGGAGGTGCTCGGTGGCGGACAAGCTCGGCGGCCTGCTGCGCGGGTTCCGGGACGAGGCGGGCCTGACGCAGGAACAGGTCGCCGAACGGTCCGGGGTCAGCGTGCGCACCATCCGCCGCCTGGAGGGCGGGAGTTCCACCAACCACCGGATGGGCACGGTCCAGCTGCTCGCCGACGCGCTCGGCCTCGGCGAGCAGGACCGGGCCCGGCTGGCCGCGACCCTGGCCGGATCGCCCGGCGACCCGGTCGGCCCCGCCTCGCCGGCGACGACCACCGCCCCGGGCGAACCGCCGGCCTCCGTACCCACCGCCCCGGACGACCTGACCGCGGCCGCGCTCGAACTGGCCACCGAGGTCCGGCGCCGCTGGCGGCGTGAGGAGGCCCAGCGCCGGGTCCACGACCCGTTCCCGCTGCCGGTCCGCTGGCAGGCGGCACCGTCCGGGCTGACGGACCGTCCGGAGAACATCCAGCGGCTCGGGCCGGGCGGCCGGTCGCAGGAGGTCGACCTCGGCGGCGACCTGCGCGCGGTGGCCGAGGTCTACCGCCGGATCCCGTCCGGCCGGCTGGTGATCCTCGGCCGGGCCGGCTCGGGCAAGTCCGTGCTGGCCATCCGGTTCACCCTCGACCTGCTCGCGGCCCCGGCGGCCGGCGGCCGGGTGCCCGTCATCCTCGGCGTGGGCTCGTGGGACCCGTCCACCACCGCCCTGCGGGACTGGCTGGTCGCCCGGCTGCTGCGCGACCACCCGCACCTGGCCCGCCGCAGCGCCCGGGGCGCCACCCTGGCGGCGGCGCTGGTCGACGCCGACCTGGTGCTCCCCGTGCTGGACGGCTTCGACGAGATGGCCCCCGGCCTGCGCCGCGAGGCCCTCGAAGCGCTCAACGCGACCTCCTCCCCCCTGGTGCTCACCAGTCGGCGGGCGGAGTACGCCGACGCCGTCGGCGCGGCCCACGCACCGCTGGTCTGGGCCGGGGCCGTCGAGCTCACCGACCTGACCCTCGACGACCTCGCCGACTACCTCCCCCGGACCACCCGTGCCCACCTGGCCACCGCGGATACGGCCGCGCCCGCCGAGGGCCGTCCCGCCGAGGCGCACGCCGGTGCCTGGGACACGGTGCTCGCGCGACTGCGCCGTGCCCGGGACGCGCACGACCCCCGGGGTGCGGACCTGGCGGCGGTGCTGACCACCCCGCTGATGGTCATCCTGGCCCGGACGCTCTACAGCGACACACCCGGCCGCGACCCCGCCGAGCTCCTCGACCCCACCCGGTTCCCCACCGCCCGCAGCCTGGAGGAGCACCTGCTGGCCGGCTTCGTGCCCGCCGTCTACCGCCGCCGCGCCCCGGAGCGGGACGCCGGCGGCCGGCGGCCCGGGGCGCCGTTCGCCGACCCGGCCCGGGCCGAGCGCTGGCTCGGCCACCTCGCCCGGCACCTGAACCGGCTGGACCACGAGCAACGCGACCTGGCCTGGTGGCAGCTCAGCGACTCGCTCTCCCGCCGCTCCCGGAGCCTGGCCGTCGTGCTGGCCACCGGACTCAGCGTGGCGATCGCGGACTGGCTGCTCTGCCTCCTCCTCAGCCCGCTCCCCGGGTTCCGACTCCTGCTCCAGGGAACGCTGCTGGGCCTGGCGGCCGGGCTCGCCTTCGGCTCCGTCTACGCGCTGGCGGACCGCTCGCGGAGCGGCGCGCCGCTCGAACCGGCGGGCGTCCGGCTGACCCTGCGGCACGGACCCGGAGGGCTCGGCCGCCGACCGCTGCGCACCTTCGCGATCCGCGCCGGTCAGGGGCTGTTCGGCGGAGCCGTGATGGGCACCGGCTGCGCCCTCGCCCTCACCACCGAACGCGCGGTGGCCTCGGGGACCCGGCTCGCCGACCGGTGGGTCGTCGAGGGCACCCTGATCGACGTCCTGGTCTTCGCCCTCACCTTCGGCCTGGCCGCCGCCCTGGTCTTCGGGCTGGTGGCCGCACTGGAGGCACCGGTCGACGTGACCGCCGCCGCCACCCCGGCCGTGCTGCTCGCCTCCAACCGCAGCACCGTGGGCCGGCAGTTCCTGGTGCTGGCCCCGGCCCTCACCCTGGCCATCGCGCTCACCGGCCGCCTCCTGGTGCAGCTGCTCCGGGGCTCGCTGGACCGGCGGTTGGAATGGGAGTTCTGGGACGGCCTGCTGATCGGGGCGGTCGGCGGCCTGGGCGGCGCCACCGCGTACCTGCTGGCCTTCACCGCCTGGGGCCAGTGGCTCCTGCTGGCCCGGATCTGGCTCCCGCTGACCGGCCGGCTGCCGTGGGACCCGGCGGCCTTCCTCGACGACGCGTACCAGCGCGGGGTGCTGCGGCAGACCGGAGCGGTGCACCAGTTCCGGCACCTCCGGCTGCAGCACCACCTCGGCGGCCGCTGCGGCCGGACGCCTCCGGGCCTCGGCCCGGGGCCGGCCGCCGGAGCCTGACGACCGGTCAGCGATGGCCGGTGGCATGGCCTGTCCACCGGACGCGGGCCGCCGCCAGGATCGGGACGACCGGCCCGCCGCGTGCCACCCCGCCGCGCGGGCCCTCCCGACGAAGGGTTCCCCGATGACCTCCGCGATGCCCACCCGCCTCGCCGCCGGCGCGGCGGTGCTGCTCGCCGTCCTGACCGGTGCCGTCCCGGCCGGTGCCGCCGTCCCCGCGACCGCCGCCCCCGCGACCGCCGCCGTCTCCGCCGCCGTCCCGGTCTTCGCCGACGGCCAGGGCCTGACCGTGCTGGCCGGCGCCACCGAGGCGCACGGCCCCGGCGACTTCACCATCACCGTGACGACCCCTCAGGTCGCCGGGAAGCACCGGATCCGGATCCTGCTCCCGGCGGGCTACGACGCCGACCCGGGCCGCCGGTGGCCGGTCGCCTACTTCCTGCACGGCGGTGGCGGCGGGGTGGACGACGTGGCCGCCGCGCCCGCGCTGCACTCGGACTCGATGATCACCGTGGTGCCGGACGGCGGGCTCAAGGGGTGGTACGCCGACTGGCTGATGCAGAACACGGCGGAGGGGGCGGCGAACTGGGAGACCTTCCACCTCACCCAGGTCGTCCCGTTCGTCGACGCCAACCTGCGCACCGTCGCGGACCGGGCGCACCGGGCGGTGACCGGGCTGTCGATGGGCGGCTTCGGCGCGCTGCACTACGCCGAGAGCCGGCCCGACCTGTTCGGCCACGTCGCGGCGCTGTCCGGCGGCATCGACTTCGGCATCTGGCAGGTGCGGGCGGCGGTGCTGGCCACCGAGCTGAACGTGACCGGCGCCTGGTGCGCGGTCAGCAGCTCCTCGGGCTCCGGCTCGGGCGACTGCACCGGCTACGGCCCCTACGTCGACAGCGACGCGATCTTCGGCTCGCCGTACCCGGTGTTCAACGCGGACCGGATCTGGAAGGCGGTGGACCCGGCCGCGCCGAAGAACCTGGCCCGGCTCTCCGCCACCGGCATCACCCTCTACACCGGCAACAACGACGTGATCGACGCCAACACCGCCGTCGCCTCCAGGAACGTCAAGAACCGGCTGGACGCGCTGGGCATCCCCAGCCGCCTGGTCGACTACGGCAACGGCTCGGCGCTCGCCCCGACCTGCAACGGCGGCCACAACTACGGCTGCTGGGCCCCGGCCTTCGCCGACTACGTGCCGCGCCTGGCCGCCGCCTTCGCGGCAGCGGGCTGACCGGCCGTCACCTGCGCCTCCCCGTACCGACCCGAGCGATCTCCAGAGGAGCACAGCCATGAAGCACACCCGGCAGCGGTTCGCGGCCGTCATCGGAGCGGTGGCGGCGGCAGCCGCGCTGCTGACCGCGGGCACCGCCCAGGCCGCCCCGGCGGGCGACCACTCCGCCACCCTCGCGGCGCTGAAGACCTTCCAGGCCGCCGCCGGCCCGGGCGCCGGGATCTTCGCCGGCGACGCCACCGGCTCCTGGCAGCTGTCGGTCGGCACCAGCACCATCAACACCAGCAAGCCGGTGCTGGCCGACCAGTACTTCCGGATCGGCAGCCAGAGCAAGTCCTTCACGGCGGCGACCGTGCTCGCCCTGGCCGACGAGGGCAAGGTCGCGCTGGACGCGAGCGTGGCGACCTACCTGCCGGGCGTGGTGAACGGCAACGGCCACGACGGCACCGTCATCACGGTGCGTCAGCTGCTCCAGCACACCAGCGGAATCCCCTCCTACGACCCGCTGGGCAGCCTCGCCCTGGCCGAACCGGACGGGTCCTTCAAGGCGGCCACCCTGGTGCGCGAGGGACTGAAGCGGCCCCCGGCCGGAGCCCCGGGCACCGTGTTCAGCTACTCCAACACCAACTACCTGATCCTCGGCATGATCGTGGAGAAGGTGACCGGCCTGCCCGTCCACGAGGCCGTCACCCGCCGGGTGATCCAGCCCCTCGGCCTGACCCGCACGCTCTTCCCCGCCCCCGGCGACCGGGCCCTGCCCGCGCCGGGCATCCCCGGCTACCACGGTGCCCGGCTCGGCCCCTTCTTCTTCTGGAGCCCGGCCCTCGACTACGACCCCTCGCTGTTCGGCCCGGCCGGGGCGGTCATCTCCACCGAGCAGGACCTCGCGACCTTCTACCGGGCCCTGCTGAACGGGCAGGTGCTCTCCCCGGCGATGACCGCCGAGCTGCTCGCCACCACCCCGGTCACCAGTGACGCGTACGGCCTCGGCGTGTTCAGGATGGCCCTGTCCTGCGGCGGCGAGGCGTGGGGCCACAACGGCGGCGTCCCCGGCTACTTCAGCCAGACGGTGGCCACCAAGGACGGCCGGTACGCCTCCGCGATGACCAACGTGCACTTCACCAACAACACGCCCGTGCAGCAGATCTTCACCCTGCTGGACACCGCGCTCTGCGAGAACCACCGCTAGCGGTGCGCGCCGCCGGCTACGGGCCCTCATACGGAGGGGAATGCGGGCCCGTAGCCGTTGGCCGCCAGCCAGGGGAGGAGGCGGGCGAGGGCGGAGACCGTCTGGGAGCGGTCGCCCCCGCCGTCGTGGAGGAGGACGACGCCGCCGGGGCGGAGGTCGTGCTGGACGCGGGAGAGGATGGTGTCGGCGCCCGGGCGGCTCCAGTCGCGCGGGTCGACGGACCAGCCGAGGGGACGCAGGCCGTTCCGGGCGGCGACCGACCGGTTCTCGTCGGTGAAGGCGCCGCCGGGCGCGCGGAACCAGGGGACCTGGGTGCCGGGCCCGCCGGCCTGGACGATCATCGCCTTGGCGTCGACGATCTCCTCCACCATCCGCTGCCGGGGCAGCGCCGCGAACGGCTGGGGGTGGTCGACGCTGTGGTCGCAGAGCCGGTGCCCCTCCGCGCGGATGCGCCGGATCAGCTCCGGGTGCGCGGCGGCGTTCCTGCCCGTGACGCAGAAGGTGGCCCGGACGCCGTACCGGGAGAGCAGGTCCAGGACCTGGCCGGTCGCCGCCCCCGGGCCGTCGTCGAAGGTCAGCGCGACGCCGTGGCCGGTCCCGGTGGAGGTCACCAGCTCGGTCGAAGTCCCTTGCGGGGGAGGGGGCTTCGGGGTGCTCGGCCTCGGGGTGCTCGGCTTCGGCGGCGGTGGCTCGGACGGCGACGGGGAGGCCGGCTTCGAGGGGGAGGGCGGTCGGGGGCTCGACGGCTTCGGGGTCGGCGAGGGCGTGGGTGAGGGTGCCGGTGTCGGAGAATCCGTGCGGCCGGCCGTCGGTGACGGAGCGTCGGAGGAGGCCGGGGCGGAGGGGGACGCCGACACCGTGGCGGCCGGCCGTTCCGTGGCCACGGGGGCGACGGAGCAGCCGGCCAGCACGGCGACCAGCAGGACGAGGGATGACCGGTGGCGGGGCGTCCACATGGCGGGTGGCTCCTGGGGTCGCGGACCGGCGGGGAGACACCAGGAAGGACGAGGCGAACACCTGCCCGGGTTCCGCGCGGCGCACCGCACCGGCGCGAACCGGCCAAGGTCGGAGGGCCGGCCTCAGAACGGGTGCCAGCGCACCTCGGTGGCCCCCTCCCGGAGCGAGGCCACCCGGCGGGTGAACTCCGCGAGCGCCGACGGGTTCCCGGCCGCCTGCTGCGCCACCCAGGAGGCGCTGGCGGTCTCCCGGGCGCCGCGCAGCACGGCGAAGCCGGGCCAGTCCCGGACGTCCAGGCCGTAGGCCTCGGTGAAGGCGAGGTACTCCTCCTCCGGGACGCCGTAGCGGTCGTGGCTGAGGGCCAGCACCACCAGGTCGTGTTCGCGCAGGTCCGAGGAGGCCGTCTCCAGGTCGAGCAGGACGGGCCCGTCCGCGCCGACGTGGACGTTGCGGGGGAGGGCGTCGCCGTGGATCACGCCCGGGGGCAGCGCGGGGACCAGCTCGGCGAGGGCGGCCTGGTGGTCGGCCCGGCGGGCCCGCAGGAAGGCGACGTCCTCGGGGGCGACCGCGGTGGCGGCGGTGGCCAGCCAGCGGTCCACCGGGGCGAGCAGGTCCCGGGCCGGGAGGTCGAACGGTGCGGCGGGAAGGGCGTGCAGCGCCCGCAACAGCGGGGCCAGGTCGGCCGGGCGGGCCGGGCGGACGGCCGGGGCGAGCCGGTGCCAGAAGGTGACGGGGTGTCCGTCGACCTCGAAGGCGGTGGACGCCCAGGGGCGGACGACGGGGAGGCCCTGGCCGTCGAGCCAGTCCGCGACGGCCAGTTCGCGCCGGGCCCGGCCGGCCACCTCCGTCCCCCGGCCCACCTTGGCGACCACGGCGGGGGAGCGCAGGTCGAAGACGGCGTTCTCCGCGAGCGCGAGCAGCTCGGCGTCCCGCGGTTCGGGCAGCCCGGCGGCGGCGCAGGCACGGGTGAGCAGGGCAGCGGCACGGGAGGCGTCGAAGACGGTCATCCGAGCATCATCGCCCAGCGCACCCGCCGGCCCCGCCTTCCGCGCTGCCGGGTCGGGGGACGCGGGGCGGACCGGGGGACGGGAGGTGCGGGGCTCGAAGCGGCAGGTCGGGGCGGAGGGAACCGGGCGGCGCGGCGGGATCTGACGGGTCGTCGGGTCGGTGAGGGTCGGTCTCAGGGTGGAACTCCACCCTGAGGGGGAGGCGTATCCGACCGGAGCAGGAGGTGGCGGCCACCGCGTGCAGGTCAGGATGGGTCAGGGCCGTGCCACGGCCTTCGGGGGGTGCACCGACCGGGGCCCGCTCGTCCGGCCGGACGGGGGGTCTCGTAGGATGCTCACACTCACTTACCTGCCGACCGGCTAACAAGACGTCAGCCGGTCTCTGCCGTCGCCCGTGTCCCGTCCCCCAAGGGCAGCGGTGAACCATGCCCAGGAGGCACAGCGAGCATGTTCCACCGGATCGGACAATTCGTCGTCAAGCGCGCGTGGTGGGTGATCGTCGCCTGGGTGGTCGCCGCCATCGGGATCATCGCCACCGCGCCGCCGCTCACCGCGCAGACGGACCAGAGCAGCTTCCTGCCCCGCCACTACGAGTCCATCCGGGCTTCGGTGGTGCAGCAGGAGGCGTTCCCCGCCAGCTTCACGCCCTCCGCCTTCGTGCTCTTCGAGCGCACGGACGGCGCCCCGCTCGCCGAGGCGGACAAGGCGGCGATGGCCAAGGTGGTCAAGGGCCTCGAGGACAAGAAGGTCAAGTTCGTCGAGCACGTGCTGCCGGTGACCGACCTGACCACCTCGAAGGACGGCAAGTACGCCCTCTCCGCCATCGGCATGGAGAAGGACAAGGCCTACACGCCCGAGGCCGCCGACAGCGCGAAGGAGCTGCGCGAGACCGCCAAGCAGCTCGGCGAGGGCAGCTCCCTCAAGGTGCAGCTGGGCGGCCAGGTCGCCCAGAACCTGGACCAGAAGGACTCCTCCGAGCTCGCCAACGCGCTGATCGGCCTCGGCACGATCGTGATCATCCTGCTCACGCTCGGCATCATCTTCCGCAGCCCGATCATCGCCTTCCTGCCGGTGCTCTCGGTCTTCGTCTACTCGATGGTCGCCAACGGCCTGATCGGGTACGCGGTGAAGGCCTTCGGCCTCAAGGCCGACAGCTCGGTCTCGGCGATCCTGATCATCGTGCTGTTCGGCGTCGGCACCGACTACTTCCTCTTCCTGATGTTCCGTTACCGCGAGCGCCTGCGGGCCGGTGACGACCGGAAGGAGGCCGTGGTCAACGCGGTCGGCCGGGTCGGCGAGGCGATCACCTCCGCCGCCGGTGCCGTGATCGTGGCCTTCAGCGTGCTGGTGCTCTCCAGCCTCGGCATGTTCAAGGCCATGGGCCCCTCGCTGGCCATCGCGGTCGGCGTGACCGCCGTCGCCTCCGTCACCCTGGTGCCGGCGATCCTGTCGCTGATCCCGCAGAAGGTCCTGTTCTGGCCGTCCAAGGCCTGGCAGCGCGAGCCCGAGGGTGCCAAGTTCGCCGCGCTGGGCCGCCTGGTGCAGCGCCGCCCACTGGTCACCGCGATCGCCTCCGGCGCCCTGCTGCTCGCCTTCTCGGCGGCGGCCCTCGGCTACAAGGGCACCTTCGACCTGGCGGCCGGCTCGATGCCGAAGACCAAGGAGTCGATGGTCGTCCAGGACACCATGATGAAGGCGTTCTCGGCCGGCGCCGCCGACCCGAGCCACGTCTACGTCAAGGCCAAGGAGGGCTCCAAGCTCGACGAGGCCGCCTTCCCGGCGTACGTCGCCGAGCTGGGCAAGGTCCCCGGCGTGGCCACGGTCGTGCCGAAGCCCGAGGTCAGCAAGGACGGCACGGTCGCCGACTTCACCGTCATGCTCAAGGACGCCCCGGCCACCAACGAGGCCATCGCGACCGTGACCGACCTGCGTGACGTCGCCCACGCCAAGACCCCGACCGGCACCGACGCCCTGGTCGGCGGCGTGACCTCGATCTACAAGGACATCAACTCCGCGATGGCCCGCGACTACTCGCTGGTCTTCCCGGTCGCGGCCGTCCTGATCATGCTGATCCTCGGCCTGCTGCTGCGCAGCGTGGTGGCCCCCTGGTACCTGATGGCGGCCGTCGGCCTCGGCTTCACCGCCACCGTCGGCGCCACCAGCCTGATGTTCCAGCACGTCCAGGGCGAGACGGGCGTGATGTTCATGCTCCCGATGCTCATCTACCTGTTCGTGGTGGCCATCGGCACCGACTACAACATCCTGATGATCGCCCGTCTGCGGGAGGAGGCGGCCGAGGGCCACGACCCGCGCAGCGCGGCCTCGTTGGCGATCCGTCACGGCGGCCCGACCATCGCGGCGGCCGGCTTCATCCTGGCGGCCACCTTCGGCACCATGCTGCTGGCGGGGAACATCTTCTTCAGCGAGATCGGCTTCTCGGTGGCCTTCGGCATCATCGTCTCGGCCTTCGTGATGTCGCTGTTCTTCACCCCGGCGCTGACCGCGCTGCTCGGCAAGTGGGCCTGGTGGCCGGGGCACGCCCAGCTGCCCGGCCACGGCGCCGAGCCGGCGGACCTGCGGAACCCGGAGCCGGCCGGCCGCCACTGAGGCGCCGCAGGCCGTAGCGCCCGCACCGGCCCGGGGCGGTGGACCGTTCGAACCTCAGGACCTGGTGGTCCCGGTCCCCGGCGGCCAGCTCTTCAGCACCCGGGCCGGGACGGGCCCGGACCTGGTGCTGCTCAACGCCGGCTCGGT
>NZ_JBSFGS010000018.1:0-188356 GCF_053596675.1 Kitasatospora sp. NPDC001664 | reverse complement strand
TTGCCCGCGTACAGCTTGAGGCTGTCGTTGGCGTCGATCCCGGCGATGTCGGCCTTGCCGTCACCGTTGAAGTCACCGGCCGTGATGGCCTTGAAGCCCGCCCACGTGCCGTTGCCACCCAGCATCGCGCTGCCGCCCGACACGTAACCGCCACCGGTACCCGTGTACAGCTTCAGGCTGTCGTTCGCGTCGATCCCGGCGACGTCCTGCTTGCCGTCACCGTTGAAGTCACCCGCCGCCAGTCGCTTGAAGCCCGCCCACAGACCACCGGTGCCGAGCATCGGCAGCGTCGCACTCACCTGACCGGCACCGTTCCCGGCGTACAGGTTCAGGTTCTGGTACGCATCGATCCCCGCGACGTCCACCCGACCGTCACCGTCGAAGTCCGCCGCCACCGTCCGCGCCTGACGCACCGTCGGCGGGATGGCCGGGTACGGGTCGATGCCGTCGTTGGTCAGTCCGACCCGCTTCGAGCAGACGGGCCACTGGCCGGGGCCGGCCGCGCGCAGCAGCTTCTCGGCTATCCGGATCTGCTGCTCCTTGGTGGCCAGATCGGCGCGGGCAGCGTAGGCGGTGCCGCCCTGGGCCACCCAGGTGCTCTGGGAGAACTGCAGACCGCCGTAGTAGGTGCCGGTGTTGCTGGCCCAGTTGCCGCTGCTCTCGCAGTCGGCCATCCGCTCCCAGGTGTCGACCGACGCGGCGTTGGCCGACGGGGCGACGGCTGCCGACAGGGCGGCGGTCACCAGCGCGGCCGTGAGCAGGGTGGTCTTGCGAATCACGTGAGTTCCTTCTGCTGGGCCCGGCCACGGGGCGGGCGCGCGGTACGAATGTCCGGAAGAGGCGGAGGAGGGTGCCGCCCGGGGCAGGGGCTGACTCACCTGCCCCGGACGGCCGTTCACTAGAAGCCGGACCAGAGTCCGCTGCCGGCGCTGCCGATCATCACGGAGCCGCCGCTGACCTGGCCCGCGCCGTTGCCGGTGTAGAGCTTGAGGTCGTTGTTGGCGTCGATGCCGGCGATGTCCTGCTTGCCGTCACCGTTGAAGTCACCGCCCATGACCGAGCGGAAGCCCGCCCACAGACCATTGGTGCCGAGCATCGGGCTGCCGCCGCCGAGCTGACCGGCACCGTTGCCGGTGTAGAGCTTGAGGTCGTTGTTGGCGTCGATGCCGGCGACGTCGCGCTTGCCGTCACCGTTGAAGTCACCCGAGGTGATCGCCTTGAACCCGGCCCAGGTGCCGTTGCCGCCCAGCATCGCGCCGACCTCGGACAGCTGACCCGCACCGTTGCCCGCGTACAGCTTGAGGCTGTCGTTCGCGTCGATCCCGGCGATGTCCTGCTTGCCGTCACCGTTGAAGTCACCCGCCGTCAGCGCCTTGAACCCGGCCCACGTACCGTTGCCGCCCAGCATCGCGCTGCCGCCCGACACGT
This sequence comes from Kitasatospora sp. NPDC001664, assembly GCF_053596675.1. NCBI lineage: Bacteria > Bacillati > Actinomycetota > Actinomycetes > Kitasatosporales > Streptomycetaceae > Kitasatospora > Kitasatospora sp. NPDC001664. The sequence goes on along the minus strand of NZ_JBSFGS010000018.1, from coordinate 186,928 downwards.
AACCGCCACCGGTGCCCGTGTACAGCTTCAGGCTGTCGTTGGCGTCGATCCCGGCGACGTCCTGCTTGCCGTCACCGTTGAAGTCACCCGCCGCCAGCTGCTTGAAGCCCGCCCACAGACCATTGGTGCCGAGCATCGGCAGCGTCGCACTCACCTGACCGGCACCGTTCCCGGCGTACAGGTTCAGGTTCTGGTACGCATCGATCCCCGCGACGTCCACCCGACCGTCACCGTCGAAGTCCGCCGCCACCGTCCGCGCCGCAGAACGGTCATCCACGATCTTGTTGTAGCGGTAGGCGGTGTAGAGGCCGTTGTCGTGGCTGTCGAACTTGGCGGCGTTGATCGACACACCGGTGACGTGCTTCACCGGGGTGGAGCCGAAGGAGTAGTAGGAGAAGGTGGTGTGGGCCGCGTCGTCCCACTTCTCGAACAGGATGACGTGCTTGGCCTCGTAGTCGAGGATGTCACCGGGCTTGAGCTGGCTGCGGGGGATCTGGGTGGCGACGCCCGGGAGCGTGCCGGTGGCCAGGCTGGTGCCGAGGTGCCAGGCCATCGAGACGTAGCCCGAGCAGTCTGTGCGGTAGGAGCGACCGGAGGAGTCCTGGTACGAACCGCCCTGGTCGTAGGGGATGCTGGCCTTGTTCTGGAACCAGTAGTCGGCCCGGGCGATCACCTCGGAGCGGGTGATCGAACCGTCCACCGACGAGGCGGCCTGGGCGACCGTGGCGTTGGCCGTGGCCAGGGCGGTGGTGGCCACCGCGCCGGAGAGGGCTATGGCGGCGGAGAGGGCGACGCGGGTGAGCTTCGAGGCGCGCGAGGACATGGCAGGGCTCCAGGGGCAGGACGGACGGGAAGTGGCACGGGGACGGCTGCCCTGCAGGAGCAGCGGTCCGGTGCGTGCGACGCACCGTCAGCGGTCCCTCTCCCCACCGGTTCCGGGTGGTCCCTGCTGACGAAGAACAGCTTCGTCGCTGCTCAGCGCGGGTGGAAGGGATCACCGGTGGACCGAAGCGGCCCGGGCCGCAAGCGTCCTCCAGGCGTGCGGGGAGCCGGGCGGCCGTGCACGCTGGAGGGGTCCCCTGTACTGGGAGGTGAGCGGGATGGAACCGCAGGCGGAGTTCGGCCCGGAGCGGTACGCGAAGCCGCGGCCGGTGGGCGGGCCGCGTGGGTACTGGCACCTGTTGGAGGACGTGCAGACCGGCACCGTCGCGGTGCTGCTGTCGCTCTCGGTCGGTCTGGTGCTGGTCGCGGTGCAGATGGGGGGAAACGCGATCGCGCTGGCGGTGTTCTGCGCGGTCTGGGCCTGCACCCTGCTGGCGGTGGCCGGCTGGGCGGGTCACCGGCGGGAGGAGCGGTCGGCCGGCCGGCACCGGATGGCGTGAGGAAAGGTGTGAGCCCCCGGCAGCCCGGCTGCCGGGGGCTCCCGCACGGGTCGGGTCAGGCCTCCCGCTCGCGGCGGGTGGTGAACCAGTACGCGGCACCGACCAGCACCGCCCCGCCGACCACGTTGCCGGGCACCACGTACAGCAGGTTGCGGGCCAGGTCGGCGAACGAGGCGCGGCCGTCGGTGATCGCCAGGCCGTAGAGCGCCATGTTGGCCACGCAGTGCTCGAAGCCGATCGCGACGAAGGCGAAGACGGGCCACCAGACGGCGGTCATCTTGGGCCCGTCGCCGCGCACCCGGGCCACCGTCCAGATCGCCAGGCAGACCAGCAGGTTGCAGAGCACCGCCCGGGCGAGGAGCTGACCGCCGGTCAGCCCGTCCTTCAGCGCGATCAGTTCGCCGAGCATCCGGCCGGCTGGGGCGCCGCCGAGCAGCCCTCCCGCGTGCACCAGGACGGCCAGGCCGAGCGCCCCGGCCAGGTTCCCGGCCAGGGTGAGCAGCCAGACCCGGGCCAGTGCTCCCCAGCCGGTGCGCCCGGCCAGCCGGCCGACCGCCATCACCATCGCCGCGCTGGTGAACAGCTCGGCCCCGGCGAACACCACCAGGATCAGCGCGACCCCGAAGACGGCGCCCTCCAGCAGCCTCACCACCGGCGAGTGCGCCAGGTCGAAGGGAGCGGCCACCGAGAGCAGCAGCACCTCGCCGAGTGCGATGTAGACCCCCGCCTGCACCGCCGAGACCAGGTAGCGGCCGGGCCGTCGCCGGGAGGTGCCGGCCTTCTTCTCCGCCTGGGCCAGCAGGTCGTCGAGCGCGTGCGCGGGTGAGTGCGGCATAAGACCACCCTCCTGCGCCCGTCGGCCGCCCTGACCGGGCGAAAGTCACCAACCGGGGTGCGTTTCGTCCCCTCGTCACCCCGCCGGCTCACCCGGCGCGCGGACCCGACGGACCGTCAGTAGCTTGCGAAACAGTCGAGCGAAGGAGCGGACCGGTGGCGCAAGGTCAGTCGGTGGCGGTGCGGGCGTCCTTGGTGGCCACGGGGGCGACACTGCTCCTGCTGGTCGCCATCGTGCTCGGCAGCCGCGGCCTCAGGGACTTCGACTCGGCCCTGGTGCCGTACGCGGTGGCGACGGTCTTCCTCACCTTCGGGGTGGTCTACCGCTACGTGGTCTGGGTCTCCGCCCCGGCCGCCCGCAGGCTCTTCAAGCAGGGCTGGCGGGCGGCGCTCTCCTGGGAGAACCTGCGCAAGGCCCCGACCGCCCTGCCCAGGATGATCGTCACCTACCTGGGCTTCCAGAAGTTCCTCGGCGCCCGCTCGCACGCCCGCTGGGTGGCGCACCAGCTCATCTTCTGGGGCTGTCTGCTGGCCGCCGCCATCACCTTCCCGCTGACCTGGGGCTGGTTCACCTTCACCGCCTCCAGCGCGGCCGGCCCCGGCTACGAGATGCGGATCTGGGGCTTCAAGGTGCTCGGCTTCCCCTCCGACTCCTTCCTCGGCTGGTCGCTCTACCACGGCCTGGACCTGGCGGCGGTGCTGGTGATCGCCGGGGCCGGGTACTTCCTGTGGCGCCGGATGCGCGACCGCGCGGCCACCACCGGGCAGCGCTTCGGCTACGACTTCGTCCCGCTGCTGGCCCTGATCACCATCTCGGTGACCGGGCTGCTGCTGACCTTCTCCGAGATGTTCCTGCACGGCGGCGGCTACGAGTTCCTGGCGATCCTGCACATGGCCTCGGTGGTGCTGACGCTGGTGTACCTGCCGTTCGGCAAGTTCTTCCACATCGTGCAGCGCCCGGCAGCGGTCGGCATGCAGCTGTTCAAGTACACGTCCAAGAAGAAGGACCCGGACGCGCCCGACGACCTGTTCGCCTGCAAGAACTGCGGCGAGCCGATCGACACCCCCGAGTACGTGGCCAACCTGCGCGCCACCATGCAGGACCTGAAGCTCGGCTTCGACCAGTGGGCGGAGTACTGCCCGCGCTGCAAGCGGGTGCTGCGCGGCGGCGCCTACCTCTCCCAGGTGAAGAAGGGCTTCGACCGTTGAGCGAGCGTGTGGACCCGACCGTCGCCCCGCGCGGCACCCGCAACTTCCGGGACGCGGGCGGCCTGCCCGCCGCCGCCTGGCGGGCCGACCAGACCGAGCAGACCCTGGTGCCCACCCACTGCTGCTTCTGCGGGGTGCAGTGCGGGATGTACCTGCGGGTCGACTCCCACGGCAAGGTGTTCGGCGTGGAGCCGCGCAACCACGACATCAACCGGATGCGGCTGTGCCCCAAGGGCATCAACGCCTACCAGCAGGTCAACCACCCCGACCGGCTGGCCTCCCCGCTGATGCGCCGCAGCCGGGACGAGCCCTTCCAACAGGTGAGCTGGGAGCAGGCGCTGGACCACACGGTGAGCGAGATCCGCCGGATCCAGGCCGAGCACGGGGCGGACGCCTTCGGCCTGCTCGGCGGGGCCAGCCTGTTCTCCGAGAAGACCTACCTGGTGGGCAAGTTCGCCCGGGTCGCGCTCAAGTCCCGGCACGTGGACTACAACGGGCGGCTCTGCATGGTGAGCGCGGCCGGGGCCAACAAGCTGGCCTTCGGCATCGACCGGGCGGCCAACCCGTTCTCCGACATCCTGCGGACCGACTGCCTGCTGATCGCCGGCTCCAACGTCGGCGAGTGCTTCCCGGTGATGACCCAGTACCTGTGGGGCGCCCGGGACCGCGGCGCCAAGCTGATCGTGGTGGACCCTCGGGAGACGGCGGTGGCCCGCACCGCCGACGTGCACGTGGCACTGCGCTCCGGCACCGACGCGGTGTTCTTCAACGCGGTGCTGAACGTGGTGATCGAGGACGGCCTGACCGACGACGCCTTCATCGCCGCCCACTGCACCGGCTGGGAGGAGCTGAAGGCCACCGTGAAGGCCTACCCGCCCAGCCGGGCGGCCGAGGTCTGCGGCATCCCGGAGTCCCAAGTGGTCGAGGTGGCACGGATGTTCGGCACCGCCGGGAAGGCGATGGCCTGGCACGCGCGCGGCATCGAGCACCACACCCAGGGCGTGGAGAACTGCCTGACCGTCATCAACCTGTGCGCCGCCACCGGCAACCTCGGCAAGCCCGGCGCCGGCTACGGCACCATCACCGGCCAGGGCAACGGCCAGGGCGGGCGCGAGCACGGCCAGAAGTCCGACCTGCTGCCGGGCGGGCGCTCCATCAACGACCCCGAGCACCGGCGGCAGATCTGCGAGATCTGGGGCATCGAGGAGTCCGAGCTGCCGAAGGCCGGCACCTCGATGATGGAGATGGTCTGGCAGATGCAGCGCCAGGAGATCCGCGGCCTGATCGGCATCTGCAACAACCCCTTCGTCTCGCTGCCCAACTACGCGGTGGTGAAGGACGGTTACGACACCCTGGAGTTCCACGCCCAGTTCGATTTCTTCCTCTCCGAGACGGCGCAGAACGCCCACGTGGTCTTCCCGGTCACCACCTGGGCCGAGGACGAGGGCGTGATGGCCAACGCCGAGGCCCGGGTGGTCAAGCACAACAAGGCCCAGGAGCCCCCGGCCGGGGTCCGCACCGACACCTGGGTGATGTGCGAGCTGGCCCGCCGCCTCGGGGTGGGCGACAAGTTCGACTTCGCCGGCTCCGAGGAGGTCTTCGAGGAGCTGCGGATCGCCTCCCGGGGCACCGTCAACGACTACTACGGCATCACCTACCAGCGGCTGGAGGAGACCGGCGGCATCGTCTGGCCCTGCCCGGACACCGACCACCCGGGCACGCCACGGCTGTTCGAGGGCGGGAGGACGTACCACGCCGACGGCAAGGTGCACCTGCAGACCGTGGAGTGGCACCCGCCGGCCGACCCGTACGACGAGGACTTCCCGATGACGCTGACCACCGGCCGCACGGTGGCGCACTTCCTGTCGGGCAATCAGACCCGCCGGCTGGGCGCCCTGGTGGAGCAGACCCCGCGCCCCTGGGTGGAGATCCACCCCTCGCACGGCTTCCGCACCGGCGACCCGGTCCGGGTGGTCACCCGGCGCGGCGAATCGGTGCTGCCCGCCCTGGTCACCGAGGCGATCCGGGCCGACCACGTCTTCGTCCCGTACCACTGGCCCCACCCGGTGGCCGCCAACGCGCTGACCGTCGACGCCCTCGACCCGCGCTCGAAGATCCCCGAGTACAAGGTCTGCGCCGTCCGGATCGAACGGGCCGCCGACCTGGACGAGGTGCCCGCGCCGCCCACCCCGCCGGGGCGGGAGGCGTACCCCGAGGCCCAGGCCTCACGGACCGACCCGCTGCCGCCGACCTCACCGCAGGGCCGCGGCACCGCGGAGAGGAGCTGACCCCATGCTGGGACGCACCATCTTCATCGACCCGGGCCGGTGCATCGGCTGCCAGGCCTGCGTCTCGGCCTGCCGGGAGTGCGACTCGCACCGGGGCAAGTCGATGATCCACCTCGACTACCCCGACGAGGGGCACTCGGCCGCCTCGCTGCCCACGGTCTGCATGCACTGCGAGGACCCGGTCGCCCCGTGCGCCGAGGTCTGCCCGGCGGACGCCATCCTGATCACCGCCGACGGCGTGGTCCAGGAGGCCGACCCGACCCGGTGCATCGGGTGCGCGAACTGCGTCAACGCCTGCCCGTTCGGGGTGCCCAAGATCGATCTGGAGGCCAAGCTCCAGATGAAGTGCAACCTCTGCTACGACCGCACCAGTTACGGCCTGGCGCCGATGTGCGCGACGGTCTGCCCGACCGGGGCGCTGTTCTACGGGACGCTGGAGGAGCTCCAGGCCGAGCGGCCGAACGTGGACGTCTCCACGCTCTTCGCCTTCGGCGACGTCACCGTCTCCACCGGTGTCGCCATGGTGGTGCCCGCCGAACGCCGCGACGGCACCGCCGGCGCGGGCGCCTTCGCCGGTGCCGCCGTCCCCGGCGGGTACCCCGCGCTCAACGTGATCGAGGTCAACGGGCGTGCCACGCCCGGGAACGGAGCACTGTGACCACCCCTCAGGCACCGGAGTCGACGGACCTCTCCGAGGAGCACGCGGCCCTGGTGGACCGGATCAGCGCCGACTCGCTGACCACCCGCCGGGACTACCTGCGAATCGTGGCCACCGTCTCCGGCGGCCTGGTGGTCGGCTCCACCGTGGTCTCCGCCGGGGTGCTGCACCGGCACGGCGACGGTACCGCTCCCCCGCTCAAGGTGGCCGAGAAGCTGGCCCGCGGCCAGGCGGTGACCTTCAACTACCCCGGCGAGCACGACCGGGCGATGGCGATCCGGCTGATGGACGGCACCGTGGTCGGCTACTCCACGGTCTGCACCCACCTGGCCTGCGGGGTGCTCTGGCGCAAGGAGCGCGGCAGCGAGGGCGAGCTCTACTGCCCCTGCCACGAAGGGGTGTTCAGTGCCCGGACCGGCGAGGTGACGGCCGGTCCGCCGCCGCGTCCGCTGCCCCGGGTGGTCGTGGTCGAGGACGAACAGGGCGCGGTCTGGGCGATCGGCACCGCGCGCTCCGGCGAGACCGAGCGGGCCGGGCTCTGCCGCGGCCTGCGGGACTCCAACCCGGTGCTGGCCGAACGGGCCGGCTGCAACGCCGAGGGGGCGTCATGACGCACCCCGACGAGCAGCGGCCCGGGACCTACCCCGAGGAGTACCACCCCGGCAGCGAGCAGCCCCGGCTGAACCGCCCCGTCGAGGAGCGCTACCCGCAGATCCGCGCCACCAGCGGCTACGCCGACCCCCGGGTGACCCGGACCGGCCCCGGGCCGGGTGCGGGCACCGAGCAGGAACCGGAGCGCTCGGCCGTCCTGACGGCCCGTCTGGTCCTGGCGATCACCATCGTGATCGGACAGCTCTGGGCCCTGACGGTGGCCACCAACGCCTGGATGAAGGGCGAGACCGCCACCGCCTGGTGGTGCACCGGTTTCTCGGCGGCCTCCTTCCTGGTCGTCCTGCTGGCGTGGCGCATCTCGCCGCGCGACCACTGAACCCACCGTTAGGACGGCCGCGTTGAGCACCCTCGACGAGAAGTCCCGCAGTCACCGCCGGGAGAGCTACCGGCCCGGGGCGACCATCTCCACCTGGGAGCCGGAGGATCCCTCCTTCTGGTCCGCCACCGGCGCCAAGGTCGCCAACCGCAACCTCTGGGTCTCGGTGCCCGCCCTGCTGCTGGCCTTCGTGGTCTGGCAGGTCTGGTCGGTGACGGTGGTCCAGCTGAGCAAGGTCGGCTTCACCTTCAGCGACTCGCAGAAGTTCTGGCTGACCGCCATCCCCGGCCTGACCGGCGGGCTCGGCCGGCTCGTCTACACCTTCGTCGGCCCGGTGGTCGGCGAGCGGAAGTGGACCGCCTTCTCGACGATCATCCTGATCGGGCCGCTGCTCTGGCTGGGCTTCGCGGTGCAGGACACCTCCACCCCGTACGCGGTGATGGTGGTGATCGCCGCGCTCTGCGGCGTCGGCGGCGCCAACTTCTCCTCCTCGATGGTCAACATCGGCTTCTTCTTCCCCAAGGCGAAGAAGGGCAACGCCAACGGCATCAACGGCGGCCTGGGCAACCTCGGCGTCAGCGTGGTGCAGCTGGTCGCCCCGCTGGTGATCACCGCGGGCATCCTCGGCCCGCCGGCCGGCGGGCCGCAGAAGCAGAAGGACGGCACCGAGGTCTGGCTGCAGAACGGGGCCTTCCTCTGGGTCCCGCTGCTGGTGCTGATGGCGCTGGCGGCCTGGTTCCTGATGAACGACCTCAAGGTCGCGGCCGCGCCGTTCTCCAAGCAGAAGATCATCTTCAGGCGCAAGCACAACTGGCTGATGACCCTGCTCTACGTCGGCACCTTCGGCTCCTTCATCGGCTTCGCCTCCGCCCTGCCCAACCTGATCAACACCACCTTCACCCCGATCGACTCCGCCTACTCCGCCACCACCTACGCCTGGGTCGGCCCCTTCATCGGCGCCCTCACCCGCTGGCTCGGCGGCTGGATCGCCGACAAGACCGGCGGCGCCTGGTGCACCATCATCTCCTTCGTCGGGATGGGCGCCTCGATCGTCGTGGTGATCAACGCCCTCCCCTCGGGCGGGAACCAGGGCAACTTCTGGGTCTTCTACGTCGGCTTCCTCTGCGCCTTCTTCTTCTCCGGCATCGGGAACGGCTCCACCTTCCGCCAGATCCCGGTCATCTTCCTCAACCAGCACCGCGCGGCCGCCGGCCCCGACCCGGCCGCCCAGGAGGAGGCCCGCCACCAGGCCGAGATGGAGGCCGGCGCCGTCACCGGCTTCTCCGCCTCCATCGCCGCCTTCGGCTTCTTCTTCATCCCCGCGATGTTCGCCCTCTTCCCCGTCACCAGCTCGCTCTGGGTCTTCGTCGGCTTCTACGCCGTCTGCCTGGTCGTCTGCTGGTGGTTCTACGCCCGCAAGGGCGCCGAGGCCCCCAGCTGACACGCTCTCCGTGGTCGGGGCGTCACGATTTCCGTCCGACCGCCCCGATCGCGTAGAGTCTCCGACGTCAGCAGGCGCCGCTAGCTCAGTTGGTTAGAGCAGCTGACTCTTAATCAGCGGGTCCGGGGTTCGAGTCCCTGGCGGCGCACAGACAGCCGGAAGGCCCCCCATCGACGGATGGGGGGCCTTCCGGCGTTCGGCGCCTCGATCGCGGGTCTTGGTCTACGTTGTACGCGTAGCGCGCACCACCGGAGGAAGGTCCATGACGGTCAAGAGCGATCTCTGGGAGGCACTGGCCGCCGAACACCGATCGGCCCTCGGCCAGCTCGGGACCCGGATCCAGTACGCCGCCGGAGAGACGATCCTGCGCGAGCACGAACCGTCCTCGCACGTACTGCTGCTCGACGAGGGCACGGCCAAGGTGGTCGTGACGGCCGACAACGGCCAGGAGGTGATCCTCGCCCTCCGCGAGGGGCCGGACATCGTGGGCGAGATGGCGGCACTGGACGGCACCCCGCGGTCCGCCTCCGTGGTGGCGAAGACCAGGATCACCGCCACGGTCGTCACGGCAGAGCACCTGAACGACTTCCTGCAACGCAACCCGGAGGTCCTGCTCACCCTGGTCCGGACCCTCGCCTCCCGGCTTCGCGACTCCGACCAGGCCCGCCTGGAGATGGCGTCCCGGACCGTCCTCCAGCGGATCGCGGGCCAGCTCCTCGCGCTCCACGACCAGTACACCGAGCCGGACCGGGCCCAGGAGGATGGCCCGCGCCAACTCCCGGTCACCCAGAACGAGTTGGCGTCGATGGTCGGAGCGTCACGGGAGGCCGTGGCCAAGGCGCTGCTCCTCCTGCGCAAGCACGGCCTCGTCACCACCGGCCGGGGGAGGATCGCGGTCGTGGACCTGCCCGCCCTCCGGGTCATCGCCGAAGAACTCTGATCGAGAGTGTAAATTTACACTTTCACTGCCAGTAGAAGTACGCACCGTGGTACCGTCGGCGTATGCACACGCTCGTGCGCGGCACCTTCTTCGGCGTCGACGTCGTGGGTTCGACCGCCCCCGTCAGGACCGACCGCTCGCTCCTGACGGTCCGACGGGTCCTCTACGACGCCCTCGAACACGCGCTCCGGCGAGCCGGATTCCAGCCCGGCGCGTGCGATCTGCTCGACCGGGGCGACGGCATCATGTGCGTGCTGGCCGCCGAGCTCGAGCCCGGCCTCGTGGTCGACGTCGTCGCTCCCGCTCTCGCCGTCGCACTACGAGGACACAACCGCTCGGCCGGCCCGGCCGAGGAGATCCGGCTCAGGGCCGTCCTCCACACCGGCGTGACGGCCGTGGACAGCCGGGGCTACATCGGCAAGGACATCAGCCTGGCCTTCGGACTCCTCGACGCCCCCGAGCTCAGGCGCGCCATGGCCGAGGGCTCCGCCGACCTGGTGCTGGCCGTGACCGAGGAGGCATGGGCACGGCTCAGCACTCGTCAACCCCCCGCCCTGCAGGACGAGTTCGTCCATGCCGTACTGAGCTACCGGGACCGGTCGACGCCGGTCAGGATCGTCGCTCTTCCCGCCCACTCGCACGCGGTGGACCAGCTCCCCCGCTCGGCACACCGTGACACCCGGCCACCGCTCCCTCGCACCACTCGACCCGCCTTGAGAGACGAGGACACCACGTCATGAACGACGCGCCGAACCAGTTCGACGCCTGGACCGAACACGCCCGGCAGCCCGAGGGGGAGCCCGGGTGGCCGATGGCCTCCGTCCGGGTACCGCACCCCCGCGCCGCACTCAAGGTCGCCGGACACCTCCGGAGCATCGCGCCCGTGGGCCTCGCCGCGTACATCCCGTTCGGCCACGTCAGCGGCGAGACCCTGTGGGCCCTGGTCGTCGTGATCGCCCTCCTGGTCGCCTCGGACGTCGCCGTCGCCCGGCGGCAGCCGGGTGCGTCCGGCTGACCGTCCGGGCGACACCGCTCACCCGCGCGCCGACTCCGGCACGGAACGCTTCCGGTCGTGGCGGCCGAGCGACAGGGCTGCTCGGCCACCACGACCGTGCGGGGATCAGCTGCGGCGCCACAGTGCGCTGAGGACCCGCCACCAGCTGCGTCGCCGGCGGCGGCGCGGGACGGCCGGGTCCGGCCCGCTGGGCCGCTGGTCCGTGACGGTACCGGTCGTCGGGCCGGCCGGGGCGGGCTGGGGCTCGGCGGCGGCCTTGGGGCGGCCGGGGGTGAAGCGGACGGGGAGACCGGTCAGGTGGCGGGCTAGCCAGGCGCCGCTCCAGTTGAGCTCCTCCTCCGGGACGGCCAGCCGCAGGTCGGGGAGCCGGGTGAGCAGCACGTCGATGCCGGTCTCGGCGATCGCCCGGCCGACGTCCTGCCCGGGGCACTCGTGCGGGCCGCCGCTGAACGCCAGGTGCGAACGGTTCCCGTACAGCGGGGTGTTGAGGTCGGGACGGACCTCCGGGTCGACGTTGCCGGCCGCCAGGCCGAGCAGCAGCATGTCGCCCGCCCGGATCTGCTGACCGCCCAGGTCGGTGTCGATGGTGGCCCAGCGCCCGGGGATCATCGACAGCGGCGGGCTGTCCCAGAGCACCTGGTCCAGCGCGTCCGGAAGGGTCATGTGCCCGCCGGAGAGGTTGGCCCGGAAGCGGGAGTCGGTGAGGACCATCCGCAGGGTGTCGGCGATCAGGTTGACGGTGGTCTCGTTGGCGGCGAGCAGCACCAGGCGCAGGTGCTCGACGATCTCGTCCTCGGTCAGCGCGGCCTCGTGCTGGATCAGCCAGCTGGCCAGGTCGTTGCCGGGCTCGAGGCGCTTGCGGTCCACCAGCTGGCGCAGGGTGGCCGTCACGTAGTCGTTGCTGGCGATCGCGCTCTCGGTGCCGAGCATCATGTCCCGGGCGGCGGTGACCAGTTGGGGTCCGTACTCCTCGGGCATGCCGATCAGCTGGGTCATCACCAGCATCGGCAGGTGCTCGGCGAACCGGGTCACCAGGTCGACGGCGCCCGCGCCGGTGAAACCGTCGACCAGCTGGTCGGCGAAACGGGTCACGTGGCGGCGGATGCCCCGGCGGTCGAAGCGGTCCAGGCCGTCGGTGACGGCGCCGCGCAGGCGGCGGTGCTCGGCGCCGTCGGCGAAGAGGCAGAGCGGCTGCCAGGCCAGCACCGGCATCAGCGGCGAGTCCATCGCCACCTCGTTGCGCTGGAAGGCCGACCAGCGGCGGGAGTCCCGGGAGAAGCGGGACGGGTTGCGCATCGCGGTGAGGTTGGCCGAGTGGCCGAGCACCATCCAGGCGGGCAGGTCGCCGTGGAGCAGCACCGGCGCCACCGCGCCGTGCTCGGCGCGCAGCTTCTCGTACAGGCCGCTCGGGTCGGCCTCGGCCTCCGGGCCGTACAGGCGGCGGATCCCGCCGGGGCCGTACCCGCCGGTGGCCATCCCGTGGGCGGGGCAGCCGGGCGGCGGGGTGGGCGAACCGTCGAGCGGGGTCTCGAACGGGCCGTCGGTGGTGGTCACTGGGTCTCCGGGGTGTGTCCCCCGGGGTGGGCTCCCGGGGGTGGGCAGACAGGACGGTGACGCGTCGCCTGGGTGACGACGCGTCAGACGAACGGGTGCGGGTTCAGGAGGTGAGCGAGTACAGGTAGCGCATCAGGGCGAGCAGCACGTCGCGGCTGGACTCCCGGCTGCGCGCGTCGCAGAGCACGATCGGGACCTCGTCCGGCAGGTCGAGCGCGCCGCGCAGCTCCTCGACGGGGTAGCCCGGTGCCTCGGGGAAGCCGTTGACCGCGACCACGAAGGGGACGCCGCGCTCCTCCAGCCGCCCGATCACGTCGAAGCTGACCTCCAGCCGGCGGGTGTCCACCAGCACGACCGCGCCCAGCGCGCCCTCGAACAGGCCGTTCCAGAGGAACCAGAAGCGCTGCTGGCCGGGGGTGCCGAACAGGTAGAGCACCAACTCGTCGCTGATGCTGATCCGGCCGAAGTCCATCGCCACCGTGGTGGAGGTCTTGCGCTCGATGCCCTCGGTGTCGTCGACGCCGGCGCCCGCCTGGGTCATCGTCTCCTCGGTGGTCAGCGGGCGGATCTCGCTGACCGAGCCGACCAGCGTGGTCTTGCCCACCCCGAAGCCGCCGACGATCACCACCTTGACGGCGGTGGCCACCGTGTCCGGCAGCACGTCCACGGCGGCGGGGCCGTGGGAGCCGTGGAAGCCGTCGGAGCCGTAGGCGTCAGAGCCTCTGAAGTCCATTCATCACCGCTTCGATCAGGGCACGGTCGGGGAGTTCGGCCTTGGGGACGGGCGCCCGCGCCTCGACCCGGCCCTCGGCCAGCAGGTCGGCCAGCAGGACGGTGACCACGCTCATCGGCAGGGCCAGGTGGGCGGAGACCTCCGCCACCGAGAGGGGCGACCCGCACAGCCGCAGGATCGCCGCCTGCTCGGGCTGCATCGCGGGCTGCGGACGGGACTTGGCGACGATCAGCGTGACCAGGTCGAGCACGGTCCGTTCGTCCGCCCCGCTACGGCCGCGGGTGATCACGTACAGGCGCTCCGGATGGCCCTCGTCCCACTCCGTCCCGCGCTCGGTCATGCGACCTGCTCGCCACGGACGGGTGTGCTGAGGTGCTCGCCGATCCTGGCGACCAGGTCACGCATCCGCTGGCCCATCAGCCCGGCGTCCACGCCCTCGTCGGCCAGCACCGCGAGGTAGGCCCGGGCGCCGGCCGCCATCAGGTAGAAGAAGCCGCCGGAGATCTCGATCACCACCAGGCGCATCCGGCCGTCCCCGTGCGGGAACTCGGTGCCGATCGCGGTGGCCAGGCTCTGCAGGCCGGCGCAGGCCGCGGCCAGCCGGTCCGCCGTGTCGGTGTCGGCACCGTACTGGGCCATCCGCAGCCCGTCCGAGGAGAGCACCACGACGTTCCGGGTCTGCGGAACGCCCTCGGCCAGTTCCTTGAGCATCCAGTCCATGTTGGCCCGCTGCTGAATCACTGCTCACCCTTACTGCCCGTGGTACTGCCTGTGGTACCTGACGACTGGTCACTGGTCCGCTCCGGCTGGCCGTTCACGCCTTCGCTGAAGGCCGCCAGCCACATCCCCGGCTGCACCGGATCGGCGGCGGGCACGGGAGCGGTGGGGTACTGCGCGGTGGAGCGGTGCGCCACCGGAACGGCCGCGGGCGCCGGGGCCGGGGCCGGACGGGCGTGGCGGCGGCGCTGTGGCAGGCCGTTGGCGGCCCGCTCGGTCACCACCACGGGGGTGTCCTCGGCCCAGCCGTGCTCGGGGCTGGCCTGCGGTCCGGACAGCGCCGGGCGGGGGCCGGCGACCGCCACCCGGGCCGGTGCCGCCTGGGCGGACCGGGCCGCCGGACGGGCGGCGGGGCGGGGGCCGGAGACGGCGCCGATGCCGTGCGCCCAGTCCGAGCTGGCCGGGGTCGCGGTCAGCAGCTCCTGGGGGACGATCAGCACCGCGCGCACGCCGCCGTACGCGGACGGCCGGAGCGAGACCTGGAAGCCGTAGGCCTGCGCGAGGCGTCCGACCACGGCCAGGCCGAGGCGCGGGGTCTCACCGAGGTCCTTGAGGTCGATGCCCTCCTGCGCGTCGCGGAGCATCCGCTCGGCCCGGGCCCGGCCCTCCTCGCTGAGGCTGAGGCCGCCGTCCTCGATCTCGATCGCGATGCCGGTCTGCACCTCGACCGCGGTCAGGTGCACGTTGGTCTGCGGCGGCGAGTAGCGGGTCGCGTTGTCCAGCAGCTCGGCCAGCGCGTGGATCAGCGGCTCGACCGCCGGGCCGACCACCGCCACCTCGGAGACCGGGTGCAGCTCCACCCGCTGGTAGTCCAGGATCCGCGAGACCGCACCGCGCAGCACGCTGTAGAGAGGGACGCCCTTGTTCCACTGACGGCCGGGGCGGGCCCCGCCGAGCACCGCGATGGAGTCGGCCAGGCGGCCGACCAGCGCGTTGCCGTGGTCGAGCCGGAGCAGGTCGTCGAAGACGGCCGGGTCGTTGCCGTGCCGGTCCTCCATCTCCCGCAGGTCCTGCGCCTGCCGGTGCACGATCGCCTGCACCCGCCGGGCGATGTTCACGAACGCCCGCTGCGCGGACTCGCGCAGACCCTCCTCCGCGTCCACCGCCTCCAGCACGGTGCGCAGCACCGCGTGGCGGGCCTGCTGGAAGCCGGCCGAGCCGGTGCCGGAGCCCGACTCGCGCAGCACGTCCTCGAGGAACTCTCCGCTCTGCAGCCGGGCCACCGCCTTGGGCAGCGCCTCGGCCAGCCGGGCGGTCTGCTCCTCCTGATCGGCCAACTGCTGCCTGAGCTCGGCCTCCTGACGCTCCGCCCGCTCCTGGAAAGCGGTCAGTGCCCGCCCCCGGCGAGTCGACTCGGCGGCCACCACCGCGACTATCAGGGTGGCCACTCCCCCGCACCAGCCGACGGCCCAACGCGCGGTGGGCTCCATCAGCACGGTGGCCGCGGCGGCGGCTGCGGCGGTCAGCGCGGTGGGCAGGAGCCATCCCAGCCCGGCCGCGGGGCGCCGATCCCCGGATGACGATCCAGCACCAAGCATCAGCGTCCTCAACTGTCGGAAGGTGTACGGAACATCGGACCGCGTACCGGCCTTGGAAGGGGCCCTCTCCGGCCCTTCCACCCGTTTCTGACATGGGCGGGGCGGGCCGGATCGAAGGAAGCATAGCCGGTTTTGCCGATCTCCCTGACGGAGTCTCAATACACCATCGACCTACCAGACTTGGGGCTTTCTCGCGGCTTTTTGGGCACAGATCACACCCGAGGAGAGCGCGCCGACGCTCGCGCGCCCCTAGGAGCGCGCGCCGCGCCAGCCCCTCGCCCGCGGCCTTCCGGTGCCGCGCCCGTGCCGCATCCGTGCCGCTCCCGTGCCACATCCGTGCCGCACCCGCGGCCCTTCCGTGCCGGCGCCCGCGGACTGTACGGACCGTACGTACCAAGGGCATTGCCGCCGGTCGCCCCGCCGAGGGCGCCGCCGTACTCACCCAGGTCGTCGCACCTGCGGGGCGTCCAACACCGTCGCCGCCACCGTCTCCGGGCGGTCCCACATCAGCAGGTGCCCGGCTGGCACGGCCTCCCGGTACTCCGCTCCCAGCAGGTCCGCCAACTCCCGCTGCCGGGCCAGCCAGCGCCCGCCCGGACGGGCCGCAGCCGCCAGCACGAGGGCGGGCGCCCGCAGCGCGGTGGTGCGCCGGAGCGCGTCCAACTCGGCGGCCACGTCCAGGTAGCGGGTGTTCTCGGCCAGCACCGAACGGAGCATCCGGCCCGTCCGGTAGCAGCGCCGCACCAGCTCCGACGGCGCCGGGTCGCGGTGCCCCAGCGTGGTGGCGGCGGCCACCGCCCGGCGGGCCGACGGGCCCAGCAGGTACGGCAGCCCGGCGGCGGCCAGCACCGCGCCGACCGTACGGGCCGTCAGGTCCCGGACGGCCCGGGCGGGCGCGGGCTGCGCCCCCGGCTCAGTCGAGCCGTCCAGCAGCACCAGGGCTGCGGTCCGCTCCGGGTGCAGCCGGGCGAAGGCCTCGACGTGGAAGGCGGCGATCGAGTGCCCCACCACGGTGACCGGAGCCTCCGCGTCCGGGCCGTCCACCACCTTCTCCCGGACCAGACCGTCGAGCAGGGCGGCGATCCGGTCCGCCTCGCCGCACGCGGTGGGCGGCTCCGGCGAGGGCTGGCTGAGCCCGTGCCCGGGGCGGTCGAAGCGGACCACCGTCCGGTGCGGTTCGAGCAGCGGCACCACCGCGTCCCAGTCGAACCAGCAACAGCCGAGGCCTCCGCTCAGCACCGCCAACGGCCCACTCCCGGAGACCCGGACGTGCACGGCCCGGCCGTCCACCCGGACGAACCGCGCCTCCCCCTCTTGCCGCTCTCGCTCCCGCTCCCTCTCCCGCCCCTGACCGGTCACGGCTACCGCCCCTCCACCTTCTTCTCCTCGACCTTCTCCGCCGTCTCCACGTTCTCCACCGACTCCACTCTCTCCGGCGTCTCCGTCTCCTTCTCCAGGCGCGGGTCGGCCCGGCCGGGCGAGCGACCGGGCGAGCGGCCGACGCTCACCGCGAGCACCGCCAGCCAGACCGCGATCAGCAGGATCTGCGAACGCTGGCCCGCCCCCGGGGTCCAGGTGCCGCGGCCGGCCTCGAAGGCCGCGATCGCGGTCAGGCTCCAGGTGGTGGCGAGCAGCTCGGCCACCACCAGCCACGGCCCGTACCGGGCCAGCGGCCGCCACCAGCCGTACCGGCGGGCCGCCACGGTGAGCAGCACCACCGCACCGATGGCCCCGACCATCGCCAGGCTGCTGCTGATCGCGTGCGCGGTGTGGGTGGCCGGCACCAGACCGGCGGTCTCGCGGGCCGCGCACTCGGGGTCGGCGGTCGGGGTGCAGCTCAGCGGGAGCCGCGAGTCCACCGCCGTGGCCAGGCCGAACAGGGCCAGCGCCGCCCAACCGGCCACCGACCAGGGCCGCCGCTCCAGGCACCGCAGCGCCGTCCCGGCCCCGGCCAGCACGGCGAGCCCGGCGACCAGGTCGGTGGCGCGGAAGAGGCCGCCCAGCGGCTGGTCCTCGGCGGCGAGCTCGCTGACGTAGGTCTGCACGGGATCGAGCCCGGTGCTCAGGACCACCTCCAGCACCCAGGCGGTGTAGGCGAGGGCGCTGAACAGGAGGAGGCCTCGGACCACACGGACGGCGCGGTCGGAGCGGGCGGCTGCGCTGCTGGACATCTGGTCAGCCTAGGGCCGGGCCCCGGCGAAACCGATTCGGTGGTTCCGGGTCGACCGTGTAATGTTCTCTTCGTCAGCAGGCGCCGCTAGCTCAGTTGGTTAGAGCAGCTGACTCTTAATCAGCGGGTCCGGGGTTCGAGTCCCTGGCGGCGCACAGACAGCCGGAAGGCCCTTCATCTTCGGATGGAGGGCCTTCCGGCGTTTCCGGGTTCACCCCTCCGCGTGACCAAGTGGCCTATATCACCTGATCGTTGAGCAACCAACACAGATAAGCCCGTTCTCATCAAAATCGGGACAAAGGTCCCTAACGGGAGCCCCGTGCCCCGGGGCAGGCTGGCACGGTTCTCCGTCCGCCCAGGAAAGGCCCTTCCGTTGCCCCGCCCCGCCCCGAACGGCCGTCCGCGCCCGCAGCAGACCGGCAAGCGACGGCCCCGCCGGACCGGGTGGCGCCGGCTCGTCCCCACCTGGCGCTTCACGCTCTTCACCACCCTCGGCCTCGGCGTGCTCGGCGTCGGCCTGTTCGCGCTCGGCCTGGCCCTGGTCCAGGTGCCCGACGCGCACGCCCAGGCGACCCGTCAGAGCAACACCTGGCTCTACTCGGACGGCTCCCTGCTGACCCGGACCGGCGAGACCAACCGGCAGAGCGTCCCGCTGGACAGGATCTCCGAGGCCGCCCGCAACGCGGCGATGGCCGCCGAGGACCGGAGCTTCTACCACGAGGGCGCGGTCAACCCGAAGGGCATGCTCCGGGCCGCGGTGAACACCGTGACCGGCGGCTCCACCCAGGGCGGCTCGACCATCACCCAGCAGTACGTCAAGAACGCCTACCTGAACCAGAAGCAGACCGTCTCGCGGAAGGTGAAGGAGCTCTTCATAGCGGTCAAGGTGGACGCCACCGAGACCAAGGACGACGTGCTCGCCGCCTACCTGAACACCTCGTACTACGGCCGGGGCGCCTACGGCATCCAGGCCGCCGCCCAGGCGTACTTCGGCGTCGACGCCTCCGAGCTGAACGCCGCCCAGGGCGCCTACCTGGCCGCCCTGCTGAACGCCCCGAGCGCCTACGACGTGGCCACCGCCACCGAGAACGGCAAGAAGCGGGCCACCGACCGGTGGAACTACGTGCTGGACGCGATGGTCCAGGAGAAGTGGCTCTCCGCCGAGGACCGGGCCGCGACCGCCTTCCCCGAGGTCCAGACCCCCAAGAGCGCCCCCGGTCTCTCCGGCCAGGCCGGCTACCTGGTGAACGCCGCCACCGAGTACCTCACCTCCCACAACGTGGTCACCGACGCCCAGTTGGCCCAGGGCGGCTACACGATCAAACTGAGCATCGACCCGAAGAAGCAGCAGGCGCTCCAGGACTCCGTCCAGCAGCAGCTGACCGACAGGCTCAAGCCGGACTCCCGCAAGGTCGACGCCGCAGCCCAGGCCGGGGCCGTCTCGGTCGACCCGAAGACCGGTGCCGTGGTCGCCCTCTACGGCGGCACCGACGCCACCAAGCACTGGGTGGACAACGCCACCCGGCAGGACTACCAGGCGGGTTCGACCTTCAAGGCCATCGCGCTCGCCGCCGCGCTGGAGAACCGCGCGTCCACCCAGTCCGGACGGACCATCACCCCCGGCACGGTCTACGACGGCACCAGCCGGCGCCCGGTGGTCGGCGGCAAGGGCGCCCCGTACGCGGCGCCGAACGAGGGCGACCGCAGCTACGGCCAGATCACCCTCCAGCAGGCCACCGACTGGTCGGTCAACTCCGCCTTCACCCAACTCGCCCAGGACACCGGCCTGGAGAAGGTCCGCGAGACGGCCGTGGCACTCGGCCTCCCGGCCGACACCCCCGACCTCGCCGCCGTCCCGTCGATCCCGCTCGGCACCTCGACGCCCAGCGTGATGGACATGGCCGGGGTCTACGCCGCCCTGGACAACGGCGGTCGGCAGATCTCCCCCTGGCTGGTGCAGTCCCTCGACCACGGGGGCGAGGGGATCGGCCTGCCCGAGCACAAGACCAACCAGGCCGTCAGCGAGCGGACCGCCCAGCAGGTCACCTCGATGCTCCGGGGCGTGGTGAGCGACCCGGGCGGCACCGGGTACCGGGCCAAGGAGCTCGGCCGACCGGCTGCGGGCAAGACCGGGACCACCGACGACCACCGTTCGATCTGGTTCGCCGGGTACACCCCCGAACTGGTCACCGTGGTCGGCATGTTCGGACAGGACCCGACCACCGGCAAGCAGGTCTCGCTGAGCGGCACCGGTGGCGTGGCCGGCGCGGCGGGCGGCGGGTTCCCGGCGCAGATCTGGACCTCCTACATGAAGTCGGCGCTGGCCGGTCAGCCCGTCTCCTCCTTCTCCGACTCCGCCGTGGACGACTCCTCCTCCTACGGCTCGGGCGCCGGGACGGCGTCCCCGACCCCGTCGGCCACCCCGGACGGCACCGGCTCGACGCCGTCCGACACCCGGTCGACTCCGTCCACCCCGTCCAGCCCGTCCTCCTCGGCCACCTCCCGGCGGCCCGACCCGACGCCGACCCAGGACCCCACCTCCTCCTCCCCGACACCCACCCCGAAGCCCACACCCACCCCCACGCCGAAGCCGACGCCCACCCCGACGCCGAAGCCGACGCCCACCCCCAAGCCCACGCTGAGCGACGGGGCGGTGGAGGAGGCCGGTGCGGGCACCCGCTCCGGGACCGGGCAGGGGTAACCCCTCCCCGGGGGCTCCTCCCTGGGGGCTCCTTCTTGAGTGGGTCGTCCCGGGCTGGGACTTACCCGGGAAGCCCCTCCCCGCGCTGAGCAGGGATTCCACTCGGCGGACGGTCCTGCCGGCCACGATCGGCGGCAGGACCGTCCGGCGTGGACAGCCCTTACCGAAGTGGTGCCCGACTGACAGAATGCGTCGGTGCACAGCTCATCGCCCCAGCCCTCCATCCCTCAGGCTCCCCTCCGCCGGCCCCGGCGCGCTTCGGCCCGGTCTCTCGGGCTCTCCCTCGCCCTCGTCTCCGCCGTCGCCTTCGGCGGCTCCGGCACGGCGGCCAAGCCGCTGATCGAGGCCGGGCTCTCACCGCTGCACGTGGTCTGGCTCCGGGTCACCGGTGCCGCCGTCGTGCTGCTCCCGCTCGCGTACCGGCACCGCGACGCCTTCCGCCGCCGCCCGAAGCTGCTGATCGGCTTCGGGCTGCTCGCGGTGGCCGGTGTGCAGGCCTGCTACTTCGCCTCGATATCCCGGATACCCGTCGGCGTGGCGCTGCTGATCGAGTACCTGGGGCCGCTGCTGCTGCTCGGCTACGTGAAGTTCGTCCAGCGCAAGCCGGTCTCCCGCGCCGCGACCATCGGCGCCGGGGTCGCCGTGACCGGCCTGGCCTGCGTGGTCGAGTTCTGGCACGGCCTGGCCTTCGACACCCTCGGCGTGCTCTTCGGGCTCGGCGCGGCCTGCTGCCAGGTGGGCTACTTCGTCCTGGCCGACGCCGCCAAGCAGGGCAAGGAGCAGGTGGACCCGATGGCGGTGAGCGCGTTCGGCCTGCTGGTCGGCGCCGTCGCGCTGACCGTCTTCACCCGGCCCTGGACGGCGGACTGGAGCCTGCTCGGCGGAGACGTCACCATGAACGGCCACGTGCTGCCGGCCCTCCTCCCGGCCGCCTGGATGGTGCTGGTGGCCACCGTGCTCGCGTACCTCACCGGTGTGGTCTCCGTGCAGTACCTCTCCCCGCCGGTGGCAGGGGTGGTGGCCAACCTGGAGGCGGTGGTGGCCACCGTCACCGCCTGGTTCCTGCTGGGCGAGACGCTCGGCCCGGCACAGCTGGCCGGCGGCCTGCTGGTGCTGGCCGGCGCCTTCGCGGCACAGACCAGCCGCCCCGCCGAAGCGGCCGTGCCGGAGCCCGCCCCGGTGGAACGGCGCCGTAGGCTGACGTCGCGGTGACCCGGCCTGACGGCCCGTGACAGGAGACTCGGATGACCGGAACGGCGGATGGCAGGGCGGCGGCCGACGGGGCGGCTCCGGTCGGGCCGACTGAGCTCGCGGCAGCTGAGCTCGGGGCAGCTGAGGTCGGGGCAGACCTCGACGGGGCGGTGGCCCGGGTCATGGCGGAGCTGGCCGACCTCGAGGATCCGAAGGCACGTCAGGTCAACGAGCGCCACGGTGACGACCACGGCGTGAACCTGGGCAAGCTGCGTGCCATCGCCAAGCGGCTGAAGACGCAGCAGGAACTCGCCGTCCGGCTGTGGGCCACGGGCGACGGCGCCGCCCGGCTGCTGGCGCTGCTGATCTGCCGTCCGAAGGCCTTCGGACGGGAGCAGCTCGACCTGATGCTGCGTGAGGCACGGACGCCGAAGGTCCAGGACTGGCTGATCGGCAACGTGGTGAAGAAGAGCCCGTACGCCGAGGAGCTGCGGGTGTCCTGGTCGGCCGACCCGGACCCGGTCGTCGCCTCCGCCGGATGGGAGCTGACCGCCGACCGGGTCGCGCGGAGTCCCGAGGGCCTCGACCTGGCCGGTCTGCTCGACGTCATCGAGGCCCGGATGAAGGACGCGCCGGACCGCCTGCAATGGGCGATGAACCACTGCCTGGCCCGGATCGGGATCGAGCATCCCGAGCACCGCGAGCGCGCGGTCGGGATCGGCGAGCGCCTGGAGGTGCTCAAGGACTACCCGACCTCCCCCGGCTGCACCTCTCCGTTCGCCCCGGTCTGGATCGCCGAGATGGTGCGGCGGCAGTCCGACCAGGGCTGACGCGCCGTCGGCCCGCCGCGCACCCACCGGGCGCACCCGCCGGCACCTGCCGGCCCCCGCTGGCACCTGCTGGCACCTGCTGGCAGGCGCCCCTGCCCGTTTTTGGCGGCCGTTACCTGCCCGCCCAGCCGAACCAGTCCACGTGGCCGAGCGGCCAGACCACGGCCGTGGCCGGACCGACCACGTTGCCGACCGGCACCGCGCCGCCGTCCGGGCCTCCCTGGTGGTAGCGGGAGTCCGCGGAGTCGCTGCGGTGGTCGCCCTCGACCCAGACGTAGCCCTTCGGGACCGTGATCGGACCGAAGTTCATCCCGGCGCAGGAGTCGTCCCCGGGATAGAGGTACGGCTCGGAGACCCGCTTGCCGTTGACGGTGAGGGTGGTGCCGTTGCAGGCGACGGTCTCGCCGCCGGTCGCGATCACCCGCTTGACCAGGTAGTTGTCGTCCTTCGGCGGCAGCAGACCGACGAAGCTCAGCACGCCGCCTACCGCGCCGGAGAAGGTGCCACCGCTCGCCACCGGCTTGGGCAGCCAGCCGCCCGGGTCCTTGAAGACCACCGGCTCGCCCGCCTTCGGCTCCCAGCCCAGGAGCGGGGCCAGCTTGTTGACCGCCACCCGGTCACCGACCCGCAGGGTGTTCTCCATCGAACCGGAAGGGATCGAGAACACCTGGAACAGGCAGGTCTTGATGCCCAGGGCGATGACCAGCCCGAGCACGATCATCGCCGGGAACTCCGCCCACCACGGCAGCCGCCGTCGGCCGCGGAACCGGCCGGGCCGGTCGGACTTCTCCGACTGCTCGGGGTCGCCCGGTGGGATGGAGTCGGTCACCGGGCCGGGCGCCATTGCCGGGCCGGGTTGAGGAATCGTCACTGATCAGGCCGCCTGCGGAGGGAGAGCGAAAGTGATGCGGGCAGGCGACGGGTGCTGACTGCTGGCCATCGTCGGTCTGCCTTTCCGGAGGGTCCGGGGAGAACAGCACGCTAACGCCGCACCTGAACTGTCGCGAAATCAGACATTTAGCCGCCGTTGACGGCAAATCCTCCCAGGACTCCCCTACGGAGACGGGCCGAGGGCGGGCACGGTTCCGTACCGGCGGCCGGGCCGACCGCCCGTCCTGGGCAACTCCCGGACGGCGTCCGGGCCGGTCAGCGGGCCTGCGGCTCCCCGGCGATGGCCTCGTGGTGGCGGATCACCTCGGCGATGATGAAGTTCAGGAACTTCTCGGCGAAGACCGGGTCGAGGTGGGCGCTCTCGGCGAGTTCGCGCAGCCGGGTGATCTGGGCCCGCTCCCGGGCCGGGTCGGCGGGGGGCAGCCGGTGCTCGGCCTTCAGCTTGCCGACCCGCTGGGTGGCCTTGAAGCGCTCGGCCAGCATGTGGACAACTGCGGCGTCGATGTTGTCGATGCTCTCGCGCAGGGCGACCAGCTCGGCGCGGACCGCCTCGGAGACCTCACCGTTGCCGTCCGCCGCCGCGCCGGTGGCGGCCGTGGAACCGGCGGCAGCCGCGGAACCTGCGGGAACTGCGGCGGAGTTCAGGGGAAGGTCCGTCATCGGGGTTGCTCTCCGGGGTCGGCTGGCTGGGCCTTGCAATCTAACAGGGAGAGCGCCGCCGGGGCCCGGCCGTTCGACCGGACGTCCGGCATCCGGACACACCCGGGCCGGGTCCGCCGCTTTGCCGGACCGGCGCCCGGGCGCGCCGTAGGCTGGGCGCGCACCGACCGGAACTGACGGACCACCAGTCCCACAGCACATGGAGGACCTGACATGGCAACCACCCGCACCGCGCGCACCGCCTGGGAAGGCAACCTGGTCGACGGCAAGGGCGAGACCACCTTCGCCTCCTCCGGCATCGGCACCTACCCCGTCTCCTGGCCGTCCCGCGCGGAGGAGGCGAACGGCAAGACCAGCCCCGAGGAACTCATCGCCGCCGCCCACTCCGCCTGCTTCTCGATGGCCCTCTCGCACGGCCTGACCGGCGCCGGCACCCCGCCCACCAAGCTCGACACCCAGGCGGACGTCACCTTCCAGCCGGGCACCGGCATCACCGGCATCCACCTGACCGTGGTCGGCGAGGTGCCCGGGCTCGACGAGGCCGGCTTCGTGAAGGCCGCCGAGGACGCCAAGGCCAACTGCCCGGTGAGCCAGGCCCTGACCGGCACCACCATCACCCTGACCGCGAGCGTCGTCTGAGCGCGGGCGTCGTCTGAGCGCGGGCGTCGTCTGAGCGCGGGCGTCGTCTGAGCGCGGGATCGCCTGGCACGACGGGGTCGCCTCAACGCGGGATCCGTGCTGCCCCGTGACGGGTCCCGCCCTGGGCCCCGGTCCCGTTCGGGGCTTCCAGCCGTCCGACCTCCGCCTGCCGCTTCGCACACCGACCACCTGCCGGGTCGTCAACTGGTAGCGCGCTACGGCGCACGCGCCCCCGGAGTGCACCTCACGGTGCGTTCCGGGGGCGCCGTCGTCCACCAGCTCTCTCGTCCCGAAACCCCGGCGAATCACCCTCGCGGCGGTCGTCATCGCAACTTCGCGCGTCCTATGATCACGGCAGTGCCGCGCTCCCGGCCCGATGCTCTCCACCCAGCGTCGACCGAGGCGCCGGCCGTGCGATCAGCGTCAGCAGCGGACGGGAGCATGCCGTGCCGGGTCGGAACGAGGGGGCCGACCGCCGTTGTCCGGTCTGCTCCACGCCCCTGAGCCGTGAGGGCCGGCACCCCGGCGCACTGCTCGACGCCCTCCAGGCCAGCGAGTCCCGTTTCAGGGCCGCCTTCGCCGACGCCGGGATCGGGATGGCCCTGGTCGGCCCGGACGACCTGATCATCGAGGCCAACCCGGCCTTCGCCGCCATGATCGGGTACGAGGCGCCCGAGCTGGTGGACACGCACATCCACCAGATCATCGACCCCGAGGACACCCCGCGCCGTCTCTACCTGGAGCTGGTCCGGGGCGAGCGCGACCGGCTCCGGGTGGAGAAGCAGCTCAAGCACCGCGACGGCCGGGTGGTCTGGAGCAACGTCACCATCTCGCTGATCCGCAACGGCTCCGGCGAACCGCTGTACACCCTGGCCATGGTCGAGGACGTCACCGAGCAGCGGCTCCTCGGCGACCAGCTCGCCTACCAAGCCCTGCACGACCCGCTGACCAGGCTGCCGAACCGGGCCCTGTTCTTCGAGCGGCTGAACGCGGCCTTCGACTCGGCGGCAGCCGCCGTCGCACCCGCTGCCGTGACCGGGGCAGTGCCCGTGACCGGCGCCGTGCCCGTGACCAGCGCCGTGTCAGTGACGAGCGCCGTGTCCGGGGCCGGGGTCGGCGCTGCGGGAGCGGCCGTGGCGGCGGAGGTCGCTGGAGCGGCCGTGGCGGCAGGGCCTGCGGGAGCTGTCGGCGGCGGGCCGGGGCGGCGGGTCGGCCTCTGCTACGTCGACCTGGACGGCTTCGCCGCGATCAACGAGACGCTCGGCCACCACATCGGGGACGAGCTCCTGGTTGCGGTGGCCGCCCGGCTGGAACGCGGCTTCGCCCGGGGCGAGGGGCGGCTGGTGGCCCGGCTCGGCGGCGACGAGTTCGCCGTCCTGGTCTGCGACAGCGCAGGGAGCGAGCAGCTCACCGCACTCGCAGCGGACCTGATCAAGACGCTGGAGGAGCCCTTCGACGTGGCGGGCCAGCAGTTGGCGGTGACCGCGAGCGTCGGCGTGGTGGAGCGTCAGGTCCGCGAGACCACCCCGACCGACCTGCTGAAGGACGCCGACGCGACGCTGTACTGGTCGAAGTCGGACGGCCGGGCCCGCTGGACGCTCTACGACCCGGCCCGGGGCGCCTACCAACTGAGCCGGCAGCGGCTAGCCACCGCGCTGCGGCCGGCGCTGGAGCGGGGCGAGTTCGCCGTCGAGTACCAGCCGCTGGTCGGGCTGGCCGACGGGACGGTGCACGGCGCCGAGGCCTTGGTCCGCTGGCGCCACCCCCGGTACGGCACCATCTCCCCGGACCGCTTCATCCCGCTGGCCGAGGAGTCCGGCGCGATCGTGCCGCTCGGGAAGTGGGTGCTGGAGGAGTCGTGCCGCCAGGCCAAGCGCTGGCTCACCGAGTTCCCCGACACCGAGACCTTCGTCAGCGTCAATCTGGCGGCCCGTCAGATCTGGGACTCGGACGTGGTGGCCGACGTCGCCAAGGCGCTGGAGACCACCGGCCTGCCGGCCCGCCTGCTCCAGCTGGAGATCACCGAGAGCGCGGTGCTGGGCCCCGGCGGCCGCCCGGTCCAGGCCCTCCAGGCACTCGCCGACATGGGCGTGCGGATCGCGATCGACGACTTCGGCACCGGCTACTCCAACCTCGCCTACCTCTCCCGACTGCCGGTGCACGTCCTCAAGCTGGACGGCAGCTTCATCGCGGGCTTCCGTGAGCCGGGCCCGGGCGGCCGCCCGGACAACCGCTCCCGCCGCACCGACGCGGACGAGCAGATCGTCGGGGCGATGGTGCAGCTGGCCCACGCCCTCGGCCTCACCGTGACCGCCGAGGGCATCGAGAACGCCTCCCAGGCCGAGCGCCTACGCATCACCGGGTGCGACACCGCCCAGGGCTGGTACTTCGCCCGCCCCGGCGAGGCCGAGCGGGTCGCCGCCATACTGCGCGAGGACCGTGCCCGCACCGCCTGACGCCGAGCCTGCCCGTGCCCGCACCTGCCCGCCCGGACCACCGGGTGGACCTCGACGAACCCCCTTGCCAGCGGTCCATCCGACCTGAGCATCCGTCAGCCGGCCAACGGTCAGCCGTCAGCCGGTGAGCCCGTACGCCTCGGCGATGAGCCGGTAGGAGTTGAGCCGGTTCTCGTGGCCGTGGATGTGGGAGGTCACCATCAGCTCGTCGGCACCGGTCCGCTTGCGCAGTTGTTCCAGACCGTCGGCGACCTCGCCCGGCCCGCCGACGACCAGGTTGGCGAGCCAGCCGTCCAGGAAGTCCTCCTCGGCCGCGGAGTAGGGGTACGCCTCGGCCTCCTCCGGGGAGGGGATCAGGCCGGGGGTTCCCTTGCGGAGCCGGAGCATGGCCAGCCCGGAGGAGCGGGCCAGCCGCAGGGCCTGGCCGGGCTCCTCCGCCGCCACCGCGTTGACCCCGATCAGCGCGTAGGGCTCGTCGAGCACCGACGACGGACGGAAGGAGCTGCGGTAGAGGTCGAGCGCGGGCACCGTGTTGGCCGCGCTGAAGTGGTGGGCGAAGGCGAACGGGAGGCCGAGGCGGCCGGCCAGTTGGGCGCTGAATCCGGAGGAACCGAGCAGCCAGACCGGCGGGCGGGCGTCGCCGCGCGGGACGGCGGTGAGCCTGGCGTAGGGGTGGCCGGTGGGGAAGTCGCCGTCCAGGAAGTGCGTCAACTCGGAGAGCTGGTGCGGGAAGTCGTCCGGGCCCTCCTCGGTGCCGCGCCGCAGCGCCCTGGCGGTGGCCATGTCGGTGCCCGGGGCCCGACCGAGGCCGAGGTCGATCCGGCCCGGGTGGAGCGCCTCCAGCATGCCGAACTGCTCGGCGACGGAGAGCGGGGCGTGGTTCGGCAGCATCACCCCTCCGGAGCCGAGGCGGAGGGTGGTGGTGTGCGCCCCGAGGTGGGCGAGCAGGACGGCGGGGGTGGAGCTGGCGACTCCGGGCATTCCGTGGTGCTCGGCCACCCAGAAGCGGTGGTAGCCCAGCCGCTCCGCCTGCTGGGCCAGCGCGGTGGTGGTGGCGAGGGCCTGGCCCGGGGAGTATCCGCTGCCGATGGTGGCCAGGTCGAGGACGGAGAGCGGGGCCGGGGCACTGCCCCGCGCGATCCCGCGGACGGGATCGGCGGCGGTGTCGACAACGGGCCCGGTGGCCGTTGCGCTGTCCGACGGGTCGGTCCGCTGCTCGTCCTCGAAGGTCATGCCGGTCTCCTCGTGCTGACGTCCTGGTGCTCCTGGCACCGCCGTGGTTCGGGCTCAGACAACCGGCCTCGAGCTCAGTCTGTTCCCTCTCGCGGTTCGATGTGACGGACCGGGCGGAACGTGCCTGGTGAGCCCACGGACTGCGGCGGGCGAGCTGACACAGTCCAGCTGCTCCGTGCGCCGACGAACCGGTGCGGGAAAGGCCTTCCGCGATCGCCCGCGAGCCGCTGATCCGGCGGGGACCGTTCCGCCTTGGCGGCTTGCCGCCACCGCCGGAAGTCGCCAGGCGCAGGACTCGCGCCGCACCGGGCGAATGCGGCAGGCTACCGATCAGTGACGGAGGGGAATCACCCACCGCACCCCACCTGCAAGGTCGGCGGACTGGACCAGTCCCGCTGGACCCCCGCGAGCCCCTGGAGCGGCACCCCGCCTCAGGGGCTTGCGCCATTCCGGGCGCGCCCCACCCACTGGCACAACGTCAGGTCGGCCGCAGCCCCGTCCGGGCCGGAACGCACCTCGCGGCGACTCCGGGGGCGACCCTGTGGCACGTGACACAAGGGGGTGCTTCAGGACATGAAACGTCTACCCGCTAGCGTTGACTCCGTAGCCACCTGGACGCCCCTCCAGGCGACTGGACAGGGAGCTTCGCCTTGGATGCCGCAGCGGTAGTAGGACCGGTATGGATCTGCGCACTCGCGCTCTTCGCCGTACTCGGTGACGCCTTCCTCCCCTTCATCCCCAGCGGCACGCTGGTGATCCTCGCGGTGCTCAACACCTCGGAGATGGACGGTGCCCCGCTGTTGCTGGCGGCCGGTGTGGCCATCGCCTCCTTCCTCGGCGACCTGGTGCTGCTCAATCTGGCCCGTCGCGGATCGCCCGCCGTGCAGCGCCGTCTCGACCACCGGCCCGAACTGGCCGCCAGCGTCGCGCGGCTGCAGCAGTACCTGACCGGTCAGACCGGCCGGACCGCGGCGCTCCTGGTGATCGTCGCCCGCTTCGTCCCCGCCGGGCGGACCATCCTCGACCTGGCGGTGGGTCACTCCGCCGACTCCAGTCGCCGGTTCCTGCGCCTCTCCGCACTGGCGGCCCTGGTCTGGGCCAGCTACATCGTCAGCCTGGGCTGGCTGAACAGCCACTGGTTCAACACCGACTGGCTGAGCCTGGCGGTCTCCTGCTTCGCGGCCACCGCGATAAGCACCACCGTCGCCCGCCTCGTCCGCCGCCGCCGGCGCGAGCTCGCACTCACCTGACCCGGCCGCGCGGCCCCCGCCAGACGCGTCAACGCACCGAGCCCGTCCGCACCGACCCTTTTGGCGCGGCACCGATCTGACGCTCTGTCCCAAGACTGCAACAAAGCTCCCGCCCCGGAGCCCGACGCCCCTTGTACTGCGTGATGAGCAGCACAAGGGGCGTTGCAATACCCACCCCACCTCGTGACATGCTGGCGCAGATATATCCATCAATATCCGATTTTTCCTGTCGGACGGTCGGATGCACTACGGCTGGGGAGACCATGGGCAGCATCTCGCGCAGGACCGTGCTCAGTGCCACCGCCGCAACCGCCGCGCTCGGCGCGGTGGCAGCTTGCGGCAGCAGCGGCGGGAGCAGCTCGGGCGGCACCGGTGGGAGCGGCAGTGCGAGCCCGGACGGCGGCTCCTCGAGCGGCACTTCGGCCAAGCCCACCGTCAAGGGCACCCCGATCGGGGACGGTTCCAACGTGGACACGGGCGCCCAGCCCAACCAGCCGAAGCCGGAGAAGCTCAAGCCCGGTGAGCAGCCTCCGCAGTTCGTGGTCTTCTCCTGGGACGGCGCGGGCGGCACCGAGGACGGCCAGTTCCCGCGCTTCCTGAAGCTGGCCGAGCAGTACAAGGCCACCATGACCTTCTTCCTCTCCGGGATCTACGCCCTCCCGAAGGAGAAGGCGAACCTCTACCACCCGCCGAAGCACTCCGTCGGTGCCTCCGACATCCCCTTCCTCTCCGACGGCGCGGTGAAGAGCACCCTCAAGCTCATCAGCCAGGCGTGGACCGCCGGCCACGAGATCGGCACCCACTTCAACGGGCACTTCTGCTCCACCCGCTCGGACGGCAACGGTGTCAACAAGTGGACCCCCGAGGACTGGCAGAGCGAGATCGACCAGGCGATCTCCTTCGTGACCCAGTGGCGCACCAACACCGGCTTCACGGACGTCGATCCGCTCCCCTTCGACTACCGGAAGGAGCTGATCGGGGCCCGGACCCCGTGCTTGGAGGGGCAGAAGGCGCTGCTGCCCACCGCGGTCAAGATGGGCTGGAAGTACGACGCCAGTTCACCGGGCGGGCTGCAGATCTGGCCGCAGAAGGTGCAGGACGGCAAGATCTGGGACTTCCCGCTGCAGTCCGTCCCCTTCCCCGGGCACGGGTTCCAGGTGCTCTCGATGGACTACAACATCCTCGCCAACCAGTCCGGCGGCAGCACCAAGGGCGACCCCTCGAAGTACGGCGAGTGGCGGACCCAGGCCAGGGACGCCTACCTGGCCGGGTTCGACCGGGCCTACAACGGCAATCGGGCACCGCTCTTCATCGGGAACCACTTCGAGCAGTGGAACGGGGGCATCTACATGGACGCGGTGGAGGAGACCATGAAGACGATCGCGGGCAAGCCCGGCGTCCGACTGGTGTCGTTCCGTCAGTTGGTCGACTGGCTGGAGGTGCAGGACCAGTCCACGCTGCGGAAGCTGCGCACCCTGGGGGTCGGCAAGGCGCCCGACGGCGGCTGGGGGGCCTTCCTCGGGACCCCCTCGTCCTGACCGGCCGGGCCGGCCGCTGGTCCTGTCCGGCTGGTCCCGAGCGACGCGTGCCCTGGCCGGTGCGGTACCGACGTCGTCCGCGACGGCGCCGGTACCGCACCGACGCACCGTCAGCCCGCTACCAGGCTGCGGACGATCCGGGCGGCACCGTCCGGGCCGCCGATGATCGTGTAGTGGTTGGTGTCCGGGACGGCCGTCGCGGTGACCCGCTCACGGTCCAAGCCCGCGTGCTCGATCCGGGCTGCGTCGTACAGGCCCTGCGGCTCGTTCATCAGGCCGCGCTCCGCCCAGAGCAGTTCGGCCCGGCAGGTCAGCCGGTGGATCGCGGTGGCCGCGTCCTTGTCCAGCAGGACCTCCCGCCCGTCCTGGTGGACGGCCTCCGGTACACAGGAGGAGCGCAGTTCGGGCTCCTCGCCGACCAGGTCGCGCTGGGTGTACTCGTCCAGCGCCGCACGCCACTCCCCGGCGAAGGCGGGGTGCCGCTGCCAGAACGCCCGGTACGCGTCCCGGCTCTCGAAGGTCATGTCCAGCCGCGCCAGAGCCGGACCGAGTACGGCGGCCAGGGCGTCGTCCTCGCTCACCCCGGGCGGCAGCGGGAAGCTGACCGCCCCGTCCACCAGCACCAGGGAGTCCACCAGTTCGGGGTGGCGGACCGCGGCCAGGGCGCTGGCCCAGGCGCCCATCGAGTGGCCCACCAACCGCACCCGGCCGAGCCCGAGGACGCCGGCCAGCACGGCCAGGTCGTCGGCGTGCCTGGCCAGGCCGTACGGCCCGGCGACCGTGCGGCTGCCGGCCCGGCCCCGCAGATCGGGTGCCACCAGGGTGGCCCGGCCCGCGAGTTGGCGTGCCACCTCGCTCCAGGCGAGGGCGTTGGCCGTGATTCCGTGCACCGCCAGCACGGTCGGAGCGTCGGGTCCTGCGGCCGGGTCGGTGGCCGGCCAGCGGAGGAGCGTCAGTTCACCGCCCGGCACGGGGACGGTCAGCTCCTCGGGTGCGAGGTCCGCCGACTCTCGCCGCCCCGCGAGGTCCTGGTGGAGGGCCGGCTCGTCTGCGGCCGCACCGGTCCGGCCGAGGCCCCGGGCGGGCCCGTCCGGGCCGTCGGAGCCTGCCTGGACGGCCGGTCGGGCGCGGTCGGTGGGATCGGAGCTCATGCGGGGTCACCTTCCGGGGAGCGGGCCGGGGTGGTGGCCCCGACCTCGATGGAGCCCGCACGGGGAGTGTCCCGCCGGGAGGTCCCGGCGCGGGCGGTGCGGATCCGGGCGGGCAGCCTGGCGAGGCCGCCGGGCAGCAGGTAGACCACGGCGACGAACAGGGCACCGAGCAGGAAGAGCGGTTGCGAGAGCGGCACCCGGAGCACCGCCGGAAGGTCGGCGATGGCGGAGGAGTTGGCCAGGTCGCCGAGACGGTGCCCCGCCCAGGTGTAGAGGACGCCACCGAGCAGCGGGCCCCATCGGCTGCCGGATCCGCCGAGCACCACCATGACCAGCAGGGCGAGCGTGGCGTCGGAGCTGGCGGCCTGCGGGGTGGCCCCTCCGGTGAGCAGCAGGTAGACCACTCCGCCCAGCCCCGCCAGGCCGCCGGCGATGACGAAGGCGACCAGCTTGAAGCCGTAGGGTCGCAGGCCGAGCACCTCGACCCGGCGTTCGTTCTCCTTGATGCCCTCCCAGACCCGTCCGGTCGGGGAGTTGACGGTCCAGTGCACCACCGCGAGCGTGAGCACCAGGTACCCGAGGGCTATCCAGTAGAGGTTGGCGGTGTTCTCGATCCCGACCAGGGCGTCAGGGAGGAGCTCGACCGGGGCGGCCCGGCCCTCCTCTCCTCCGGTGACCCCGCCGGGGTTGCGCTGGACCAGGATCGAGCCGGCCTGGGCGAACGCGAGGGTCACCATCGAGAAGCCGATGCCGGTCACCCGGAGGCTGACCGAGCCGAGCAGCAGCGCCAGGCTGACGCTGCACCCGACACCGAACAGCGCGGCGGCGGCGAAGGGGAGTTGGAGCTCCAGCATGCCGAGGTCGGTCCCGTACAGACCGGCGGCGAAGTAGAGGGCGTGGCCGAAGGAGAGCAGACCGGTGCGGCCGAGCAGGAGGTCGTAGCCGGTGGCCAGGGCCCCGTAGACCAGGCACAGGGCTATCAGTTGAAGACTTCCGGGGCTGCCGAGCGGGCCGTCGAGGAGCCCCGGAACGGGAAGCACACTGTATGGGGCGACAAGGAACAGGATCAGCGGAGCGATCGGCCACCAGCGTAGGGCGCGTCTCCCCGGAGCTGTCGAGGCCTTGCGGATTGATTCACCTGTTCGAGGGATGGTGCGATCCGCGGCACCGGGAGCAGACTTGGCGTCAGCGGTACCACTGGTGCTCGTGGTTGAGGTGTTCGTGCTCACGCGAGCCTCCCGGTGAGTCCGCGCGGCCGGACGAGGAGCAGGACGGCCAGTAGGACGACGACCGAGAGGTCGCCGAGTCCGGCGGCACCGAGCCCGGCGGACGCAGCGTAGTTGGCGAACTGCTGGACGAGACCGACCGCGACGGAGGCCAGTGCCGCTCCGGTGACGGAGCCCATGCCGCCCATCACCACCACGACGAAGGCGAAGACGAGCAGGCTGGTCCCCTGGCCGGGGTGGACGGAGCCGAAGTAGAGGCCGCTGAGCGCGCCGCCCAGGGCGGCGGCCGCTCCTCCGATGGCGAAGACCAGGGTGAACGCCCTGCGGACGTCGATTCCGAGGGCCGTGACCATCGCACGGTCCTCCACCCCGGCTCGGACCACCAGCCCGTACCTGGTGCGGCCGAGGAAGAGGCGCAGTGCCACCAGGACCAGGACGGCCGCCGCGAGCAGGACGAAGCGATTGACCGGGACGATCGCACCGAACAGCCCCACCGTGCCCGAGAGCGCGGCGGGTTGGGGGAAGGGCCGGGCGTCTGCACCCCAGATGCCCATCAGCAGTGCGGGCACCGCAAGGCCCACGCCGACAGTGGCCAGGATCTGGTCCCGCGGCCGGCTGTAGAGAGGACGGATCAACAGCAGCTCCAGCAGCACGGCCGCGACCGTGCCGACCACCGTGCCGAAGACCACCGCCAACCAGAAGCTCATCCCGCCCTCGGTGCCGGCCCACCAGGTGGCGTACGCACCGACCGAGAGCAGCGCCCCGTGGGCGAAGTTGAGCACGTCCATCAGCCCGAAGATCAGTGAGAGACCGGAGGCCACCAGGAAGTACAGCGCACCCAGCCCCAGGCCGGTGCAGGTGAGGAGGACGACGGTGTCCATCAGGGAGCCACCTCCGTGGTGACAGGAGCAGGAGCGGGGGCCGCCGCCGAGGCCGGCGGCGGGGCCACCTCGGAGGATGACCGACCGGGCGTCGGGGAGGGAGCCGACGGCGCGGGCGCCGAGGAGGGAGCGGTCCGGGCGGGTGTCGGGCGGCCGACTCCGAGCAGTCGTCGGGCGGCCTCCTCGTCGGCCAACAGCTCGGCGGTGGAGCCCTGGTGGGCGGTGCGTCCGTCGGCCAGCACCGCACAGGTGCCGGCCAGGCGGCGGACCAGGGCGAGGTTCTGTTCGACCAGCAGGACGGGCACGGTCGCGGCGGCCCGCTCCAGCACCTCCGCCACCTCAGCCACGATCTTCGGCGCCAGGCCCTTGGTGGGCTCGTCGGCGATGATCAACCGGTTGCCGTTCAGCAGGGTCCGCCCGATCGCCACCATCTGCTGCTGGCCGCCGGACAACGTCCCGGCCAACTGCCCGGCCCGTCGCTTCAGTTCAGGAAAGAGCTCGTGGACCAGGTCGTACGCCGGGGCACCGTCCCGCTCGGCCAGCCGAAGGTTCTCGGCGACGGTCAGCCCCGCGAAGACGCCCCGGTCCTCGGGCGCGTAGCCGATTCCCTGACGGACCACCAGATGGGTCGGCAGCCTGACGAGTTCGGTCCCGGCGAACAGCAGGCTCCCGGCCCGGGGCACCAGCCCCATGACCGCCTTGACTGTAGTGGTCTTCCCGGCACCGTTGCGCCCGAGCAGTGCGGTGACGCCGGTGGGTGCCACATCGAAGTCCACCCCGTGCAGGATGTGAAGACCGTCGATCACCACGCGCAAGTCCCGGACTGTCAGCAGCGGCTCGACAGTGGCAACTCCCTCGGACGGAGAGACCGGGGAGGAGGACGAGAAGGGGTGGCGCACAGAGGAAGGAACGGAAGAAGGACCGGAAGAAGGAGCGGCGGAAGGAGCACCCGTGGCGGCGGGGCCGTGGGAGTCGGTCACAGCCCCTCCCCCAGGTAGGCCTGCTGCACGGTGGCGTCGGCCATCACCGCCGCAGGCGTGTCGAGTGCGAGCAGCGTGCCGTGGTGCATCACGGCCAGCCGGTCGGCCAGGCCGAGCAGGACGTCCATGTGGTGCTCCACCATCAGTACGGTGCGGCCGAGGTCCCGGTGCACCGAGCGGATCAGCGCGGTCAGGGCAGGAACCTCCTCCGCGCTGACGCCGGCCATCGGCTCGTCCAGCAGGATTAGCCGAGGGTCGGAGACCAGCAGCACCGCCAGTTCGAGCTTGCGCTTCTCGCCGTGCGAGAGGGCTCCGGCCAAGGCGTCGGCGCGGTGGGCGAGTTCGGTCCGTTCGAGGGTCTCGGCGACTTGGGTGGCGTACCGCCCGGCCCGCCGCCAGATCCGGTACGAGGCCCCCGGCCCGGCCGCCGCCTGGGCCGCGAGCCGGACATGGT
This sequence comes from Kitasatospora sp. NPDC001664, assembly GCF_053596675.1. Taxonomy (NCBI): domain Bacteria; kingdom Bacillati; phylum Actinomycetota; class Actinomycetes; order Kitasatosporales; family Streptomycetaceae; genus Kitasatospora; species Kitasatospora sp. NPDC001664. The sequence goes on along the minus strand of NZ_JBSFGS010000018.1, from coordinate 151,320 downwards.
CCGCCACTGTCATCCCGGTCCACAACGAGGAGGTCTGGAAGGTCCGGCCGAGGCCCCGACGGGCCCTGCCGTGCACCGACTCGGTGGTGATGTCCGCACCGTCGAGCTCGATCGAGCCGTGGGTCGCCGGGTAGATGCCGGAGATCAGGTTGAAGAGGGAGGTCTTGCCGGCTCCGTTCGGTCCGATGAAGGCGATGAACTCGCCCTCCCGCACGTCGAACGAGACGTCCTCGACGATCGGCACCCCGCGCACCGACCAGCCGACGCCGCGCAGTCGCAGCACCTTCCCCGGCAGCTCCAGCTGGTCCTCGCCCAACAGGTTCCCGTCCGGACGCTCGCCGTCCGACTGTCCCGTGCCCGGTCCTCCCGCCGTGCTCACCGCCTCGGCGGCGGTCACGGCCACGCGTTCCGCCACCGGGATCAGCCCGCGATCTTGGCGGCCGGAGGCGCCACCTGGTCGGCTCCGACGGACTTCTCCACCGAGGGCTTGGCGGAGGCACCGACGCCGGTCAGCTTCACCTGGAACATCGGCTGGAGCAGCGCGTGGTCCTCGGCCCGGACGGTCAGCCGGCCCTTCACTCCGTCGAAGCTCCACCCCTCCAACGCCTTCACCAGCGCGTCGGTGTCATCAGCCGAGCCCTTGTTGGCCTCGATCGCGTGCACCACCATCTGGGCCGCCGTGAAGCCGTCGGGGGTGAAGATGTCGGGCTTGGCACCGGCCTTGGTGACGGCGGCGCTCATCGCCTTCTCGACCTCGGTGCCGGCCGCACCGTCGAAGTAGTGGTTCAGGAAGGAGATCTTCTCGGCCGCCGGGCCGAAGAGCGGGTAGGAGGCCGCCAGGTCGAGTCCGGTGACCACCTTGGTCGAGGTGAAGACGTCCTGCTGGTTGAGGGAGGTCCAGAGTGCGGCGGCGGTCTCTCCCGCCCAGGCCACGAACAGCAGGTCGGGCTTGGTCGACTTGGCCTGGGTCGCGAAGGGGGTGAGGTCGGTGGCACTCGGCGGGGCGAGCACCGCCTCCACGCCGGCGCCCTGCTCCCCGAGCACCGCCTTCACCGCCGCCACGTTGGCCTGGCCGAAGGCGTTGTCCTGGGCCAGCACCGCGACCTTCTTGCCCTTGGCGTCACCGATGAAGGAGGCCGCGGTCCGGATGTCCTGGTACGACTGACGACCGGAACGGAAGGTGTACTTGTTCAGCCCGGTGACCTTGTCGGCGGCGGCCGGGCCGCTGATGAAGAGCACCTTGTTCTGCGCAGCGATCGGCCCGACCTGGAGCGCGACGCCCGACGCGGTCGAGCCGGCCAGGATCTTGTGACCCTTGCCGATCAGGTCCTTGGCCGCCGAGACCGCCTTGGCCGGGTCGCCCGCGTCGTCCTGCTCGGCCAGCTCGACCGGGTGCCCGTCCACCGCGCCCGTGCCCTTGGTCGCGTAGTCCAGACCGGCCTTGAAGCCCTCCAGGTACTGCTTGCCGTAGGCCGCCAGCGGCCCGGTCTTGGAGTACACCAGGCCGACCTTGACCGGGCTCTTGGCCGCCCCGGCCCCGCCGTCGGCCGAGGTGGTCCCGGCCGTCCCGGCCTTGGCGCAGCCCACGGCACACGTCACGAGCAACCCGCAGGCCGCGACGAGGGCCAGCCCCCGCCGCCGCGTCCGGCCGCCGTCCCCCACGGAGGCGGCCGGGCTACCCGCCTGACGATCCGTCCGGACTGCGGCTCTGGTGCTGAGGGTGGTCTTGCGCATGGTGTCCGACTCCTGACGGCTGGGGCTACGGCGGTGGGGGTGGGGCTGTGGACCCGAGGGCTGCGGCTGTGCGGCTCGGGGTGCGACCGACCGTCCCGAAGCGCCCGCGAGGGGCGGCTGTCGGTGCGACAACGGTGGTGGTGGATTCCGGAACCGTAGGTGCGCCACCTGCCCGGCGACATGTGACGGGACGACGCAGCAGCCCCTGGGATTGTGTGACGGCCCGCCATATCGCACCCCTCGGGCGCGGACGCGCCTCGGCGGATGTGCCGCACACCCATGGCGTCCACCCGTCCCATGGCCCCGGCCGCCATGGAAAGCCGCGCGGCCGCGCAGTGAAGGTGGGAGCGCAGCAGGCTCCCAACCCCTCATGAGGTGACTACCTTGGACAAGGTTCTGGACTCCCCGGCCCTCGCGGTCGAGGACATCCCCGACGGCGCCGCCCTGGCCGTCGGAGGCTTCGGCCTCTGCGGCATCCCCAGCACCCTGATCGGCGCGCTGGCCGAGGCCGGCACGACGGGGCTCCGGGTGGTCTCCAACAACTGCGGCGTGGACGACTGGGGCCTCGGCCTCCTGCTGCGCGCCGGTCGGATCGCACGGATGACCTCCTCCTACGTCGGGGAGAACAAGGAGTTCGCCCGCCAGTACCTCGCCGGAGAGTTGGAGGTGGAGCTCACGCCGCAGGGCACCCTGGCCGAACGTCTGCGGGCCGGTGGAGCGGGCATCCCCGCCTTCTTCACCCCGGCCGGGATCGGCACCCAGGTCGAGGAGGGCGGGCTGCCCTGGCGGTACGCCCCCGACGGGGGCGTGGCCGTGGCCTCACCGCCCAAGGAGACGAGGGAGTTCGGCGGCCGCCGTTACCTGCTGGAGGAAGCCATCACCACCGACTTCGCGCTGGTCCGCGCCGAGGTCGCGGACCGCCACGGCAACTGCGTCTTCCACGCCACCGCGCGCAACTTCAACCCGCTCTGCGCGGGCGCCGGCCGGATCACCCTGGTCGAGGCCGACCGGATCGTCGAGCCCGGTGCCATCCCGCCGGACGCCGTCCACCTGCCGGGCATCTACGTCGACCGGGTGGTCGCCGCGGACCCGGACGACCGCCGGATCGAGCGCCGCACCGTCCGTACCGTCCGCACCGACTTCCAGGGGCACTGAACCATGACCACCACCGACCCGCTGGCCACCACCGACGCACGGACCGCCGCCACAGACGCCCGGCCCGACACCGGCACAGGGGCCGACACCATCACGCCGACCGGGACCGCCTCACCGACCACGACCGGCGGCAGCGCCGACCCCCGTCACTTGTTGGCCGCCCGCGCCGCGCGGGAGTTGAGCGACGGTCAGTACGTGAACCTGGGCATCGGACTCCCCACCCTGATCCCCGATCACCTCCCGCCCGGCGTGCACGTGGTGCTGCACTCCGAGAACGGCATCCTCGGCGTCGGCCCGTACCCGGTCGCCGGCGAAGAGCACCCCGACGTGATCAACGCCGGCAAGGAGACCGTCACCGTCGCCGACGGTGCCGCCTACTTCGAGTCCGCCGTCTCCTTCGGCATGATCCGAGCGGGCCGGATCGACGTCTCGGTGCTCGGCGCGATGCAGGTCTCGGCCTCGGGCGACCTGGCCAACTGGATGATCCCCGGCAAGATGGTCAAGGGCATGGGCGGCGCGATGGACCTGGTGCACGGCGCCCGCCGAGTCGTCGTCGTGATGGAGCACACGGCCAAGGACGGCTCACCGAAGATCGTCGACGAGCTGTCACTTCCCGCCACCGGACGGCGAGTCGTGCACCGCATCGTCACCGACCTGGCCGTCATCGACGTCACCCCGGAGGGCCTGCGGCTGGTCGAGGTCGCCCCCGGCCACACCTTCGAGGAGGTCCAGGCCGCGACCGGCCCCCGTCTGCTCTGACTTCCAGGAGCGGGCCACGCGTGTCAGGCCGCCCTGGCCAGTCCCAGTGCGTAGGAGATCCAGAACTCCCCCGCCGCGGGCTCGCCCCGGCCGCAGTCGCCGTCGGACTCTCCCGGGATCTTCACCCAGAGCAGTGCGTCCAGCCCCTCCCGGCCGGTCCGGGTGGTGGGTTCCTGCCCGAGGGCCCGCCCCTGCGGGTTGCACCAACTCCCGCCACCGGGCGAGCCCTTGCCGTTCCGGCTGGTGTCGATCACGAAGCGCTTGCCGCCGAGCGCCGCCGACACCTCCCGCCCGTAGGCGTAACTCTCCTCAGTGGAGTAGAAGTTGGAGACGTTGAGGGCGAAGCCGTCCGCCGCACCGATGCCCGCGCGCTCCAGCGCGCGGGCCAGGGCGGACCGGTCCTGCACCCAACCCGCGTTACCGGCGTCGAGGTAGACCCGTACCTTCGGATGCTTCTTCAACTCGGCCACCGCGTAAGCCAGCAGGCCGAAGCGCTCGGCGTCCACCCCGGCGCAGCCGTCCACCGCGTGGGCGACCGCGTCCGGCTCCAACACCACCCAGGCCGGCCGGTCGGCCAGCCCGGCGGCGACCCGGTCGATCCACGCCCGGTACGCCGCACCGTCGGCGGCCCCACCCGCCGAGTACAGGCCGCAGTCCCGGTTCGGGATGCCGTAGGCGACCAGCAGCGGCAGCCGCCCCTCCAGCGCAGCGCGCCGGCTCTGCACCTCGGCCAGCTGCCCGGCGTCGGCACCGGTGAGCCAGAGCGCCGCCGAGCTCCGGGCGATCCGGCTCAGCGCTGCCGCTTCGGCCCCCGACGCCTTCCCGGCCGCGCGCTGGGCGGAGCCGAACGGAGAGACGTAGAACCCCCCGGCGGCGATCGCGTCCCCCGTCGGGGCCGGCGTCACGCCCCCCGAATCGGCGGCGGAGATGCTCGGAATCGTCGGATCACCACTCGGGCCACCACCCGAACCACTCGCAGTACTCAGAGCACTCAGAGCACTCGGAGCACTCGGACCGCCCGAACCACCCGGCCCATCCGGAGCGCCCGAGGGCCGGGCCGTCACCGCCGCCCCCGAAGCCGTGGTCCCACCGTTCCCTGACGGTCCGGCAGCTCCGCAGCCCGTCAGGACCAGCAAGGCCCCCGCCACCCCGAACCAGCGCCGCAGCACCCGCCCCGCCTCCCTGCCCCGCCTCGCCCCACCCAGCCCGAACCCGTGATCGGTTCCGCCCGCCAGCCTCGCACAGCAGGGCCGCACCGACCACGGGCGTCCGTCTGGGGAGACCCAGCGCTCAGGTCCCGAGGCCGGGCCCCGAGACCGGGCCCTGAGGCCCGGACCAGGAGTCAGACCAGGCGTCAGGCCAGGAGCCGGACTCAGGCCTCCAGGTCCGCGAGCTTCGGCAGCTGCCAGTCGATCGGCTCGCCGCCGAACTCGACCAGGGCCTCGTTGATCTGCGAGAAGGGCCGGCTGCCGTGGAACAGCTTCGCCGACAGCGGCGACGGGTGGGCGCCCTGCACCACCACGTGGCGGGTGGTGTCGATCAGCGGCAGCTTCTTCTTGGCGTAGTTGCCCCAGAGCACGAAGACGCAGGGCTCCTCGCGGGCGCTGACCGCCGAGATCACCGCGTCGGTGAACTTCTCCCAGCCCTTGCCCTTGTGGGAGTTGGCCTCGTGCGCACGCACGGTGAGCACCGCGTTGAGCAGCAGGACGCCCTGCTCGGCCCACTTCATCAGGTAGCCGTGGTCCGGCGCGGGGACGCCGAGGTCGGCGTCCAGCTCCTTGTAGATGTTCCGCAGCGACGGCGGGATCTTGATCCCGGGCTGCACCGAGAAGCTCATCCCGTGCGCCTGGTTGTCGTCGTGGTACGGGTCCTGCCCGAGCACCAGCACCCGGACCTTGTCGTACGGGGTCGCCGCCAGCGCCGCGAACTCCTGCCCGCTGGGCGGGAAGACCTGGTGCTCGGCCCGCTGCTCCGCCACGAAGTCCGTCAGCTGGGCGAAGTACGGCTTCGCCAACTCCCCGGCCAGCGCCGCCCGCCAGGACTCCGGCACCTCGAACGCGGCCACGGTCTCCACCAACTCCGTCACGACCCACTGCCTTTCACGACAAACCCGTCTCCAACACCCCGAACGCTACACACCCCCGCCGACACCCCCGAACCGATCGTCGGGCCGTTCACCGAACCGTGAACCGGACCGTTCGCCGAACCGGGGACCGGTCCACTCGCCGGCTCGACCGCCTGGCCCCTCCCGGCCCGCAGCCGCCCGCCCCCACCCCGTCCTCCGCGACCGCTCCCCACCTGCCCCTACGGCCCCGGGCCGACTAGGCTTGCCGGCGTTGGGGCAGTCAGTACCGCCCGGCCGGCCACAGGCGTCCGGTCCGTGCGCTTCCGGACCATCGCAAGACCTTAGGGAGACACCTACGTGGCAGAACGCAAGGCCATCGAGACCTGGCTCACCGACATGGACGGAGTCCTCATCCACGAGGGCGTGCCGATCCCCGGGGCGGACGCCTTCATCAAGCGGCTGCGGGAGTCCGGGAAGCCGTTCCTGGTCCTGACGAACAACTCGATCTACACCCAGCGGGACCTGCACGCCCGGCTGGCCCGGATGGGCCTCGACGTTCCCGCCGAGCACATCTGGACCTCGGCGCTGGCCACCGCCAAGTTCCTGGACGACCAGCGTCCGAACGGCACCGCCTACGTCATCGGCGAGGCCGGCCTGACGACGGCGATGCACGACGTGGGCTACGTCCTCACCGACACCGACCCCGACTTCGTGGTCCTCGGCGAGACCCGGACCTACTCCTTCGAGGCCATGACCAAGGCCGTCCGCCTGATCAACGACGGCGCCCGGTTCATCGCCACCAACCCGGACGAGACCGGTCCCTCCGCCGAGGGCGCCCTCCCCGCCACGGGTGCGGTCGCGGCCCTCATCACCAAGGCCACCGGCGTCGAGCCGTACTTCGTCGGCAAGCCCAACCCGCTGATGATGCGGGCCGGCCTGAACGCGATCGGCGCCCACTCCGAGAACAGCGCGATGATCGGCGACCGGATGGACACCGACATCGTCTCGGGCATGGAGGCCGGCATGTCGACCTTCCTGGTCCTCACCGGCCTGACCCAGGCCCACGAGGTGGAGCGCTTCCCGTACCGCCCGACCCGGGTGGCCGACTCGATCGCCGACCTGGTCGACCTGATCTGAGCCCCACCGGGGGTCCCGCCCACCCGGGCCGGACCCCCGGTCCAGGCCCCGGTCCAGGCCACCGGTTCAGACCCCGGCATCGGCCGCCCCGGGCCACCGGCTTCAGCCGGTCCAGACCTCTGGCACCATCCGGTCCAGACCTTCGACCTCGACCGGTCCAGACCACTCACCCGGCGCCGATCCCGCCCACCGGACGGCCCGCTCCGCCCTCGGAGCACGTCCTGATGCCGACCTCAAGGGAGCCTTAAGGGCTTCCTAATAATCTGAAGGCCCGTCAACTCCCGGACGCCCCATGGCTACGGTCTCCACAGCGACCCCACATCGCCGACCGCGGCGGCCCCACACCGCCGCACCCGGTGACCCCCACCGCTGATTGCTGAACGGAGCACCCACCCATGTCATTCCGCCGCACCGCAGCCGTGTTCACCCTGGCCGGCACCGCGCTCGCGTCCACCGTACTCGGCACCGGCGCCGCCTCCGCGCACGGGTCCCTGCAGAACCCGCTCAGCCGGGTCTACGGCTGCTACCTGGAGGGCCCGGAGCAGCCCAAGTCGGCCGCCTGCAAGGCCGCCATCGCGTTCGGCGGCACCCAGGCCATGTACGACTGGAACGGCGTGCGGATCGGCGACGCGGCCGGCCGCCACCGCCAGCTGATCCCGGACGGCCGTCTGTGCAGCGCCGGCGCCAACGAGTTCGTCGGCCTCGACCTCCCCCGCAACGACTGGCCGGCCACCAACCTCACCGCCGGTGCCAAGACCAACTTCAAGTTCCGCGCCACCGCGCCGCACCGCGGCACCTTCCAGCTCTTCATGACCAACAGCACCTACAACCCCAACGTGGCGCTGAGCTGGTCGAACCTGGACACCACCCCGTTCGCGAGCATCACCGACCCCCAGGTGGTGGACGGCTACTACACCTTCCCGGTGACCATCCCGACCGGGAAGACGGGCCGTCAGATGGTCTACGCGATCTGGCAGCGCTCGGACAGCCCGGAGGCCTTCTACACCTGCTCGGACGTCACCTTCGACGGCACCGGCAAGGCCCCCGCCGCCGCCCCGGCGGTCGCCCCGGCCGCGGACGCCGCCGCCCACCACGACCACAACGCCGTCCCGGCTGCGGCCCCCGCCGCCGGAGCCCCGGCCGCCGCCCCCGCCGGTGCCCCGGCCGAGGCCCCCGTGATCGCCAACAACACCGGCACCGCGCCCCGGACCCAGCTGGCCGAGACCGGCACCGACCGCTCCACCGGCCTGATGACCGCCGTCGGCACCTCCTTCCTGCTGGCCGGCGGCACCGTCGCCTTCCTGCACCGCCGCCGTCGCGCCACCGTCGAGTCGAGCCGCTGAGCCCGGACGGCCCAGGCCCGGACGACCCAGGCCCGGACGACCTACGCCCGGACGACCTACGCCCGGACGGCCCAGGTGCCGGGTGGCCCCGCCGCATCGCGGCGCGGCCGCCCGGCGCCGCTGCCCCGCACCGCCGCCGTGGTTGGGTAGGGGGATGAGCAGCACTCCCCCTACCCCCTTCCGCGTCGGCCTGATCGGCTACGGCCTGGCCGGCTCCGCCTTCCACGCCCCGCTGATCGCCACCACCCCGGGTCTGCGGCTGGACGCGGTGGTCACCGCCAACCCCGACCGCCGTGCCCAGCTGGTGCAGCAGCACCCGGGCGCCCGCCCCCTCGACACCCCCGAGCAACTCCTCGCCGAGGCCGCCGACGGGCGGATCGACCTGGTCGTGATCGCCTCCCCGAACCGCACCCACGTGCCGCTGGCCCGGGCCGCGATCGCCGCCGGCGTGCCCACCGTGGTGGACAAGCCGCTGGCCGCCACCGCCGCCGAGGCGGCCGAGCTCTGCGCGCTCGCCGAACGGCGCGGCGTGCTGCTCTCGGTCTTCCAGAACCGCCGCTGGGACGGCGACTTCCTGACCGCCCGTCACCTCGTGGAGTCCGGCGCGCTCGGCCGGGTGCACCGCTTCGAGTCCCGCTTCGAGCGCTTCCGCCCCAAGCCCAAGCCGGGCTGGCGTGAACTGGCCGACCCGGCCGAGGTCGGCGGCACCCTGTACGACCTGGGGAGCCACCTGGTGGACCAGGCGCTCACCCTGTTCGGCCCGGTGGACACGGTCTACGCCGAGGTCGAGACCCTCCGGGACGGCGCCGTGGTGGACGACGACGCCTTCCTCGCCCTGAGCCACGCCTCCGGCGTCCGCTCCCACCTGTGGACCAGCGCACTCAGCCCGCTCGGCGGCCCGCGCCTGCGGGTGCTCGGCGACTCGGCCGGCTACGTCAAGTACGGCATGGACCCGCAGGAGGCCGAGCTGCGCACCGGCCACCGGCCCGCTCCCGGCACCCCCTGGGGGACCGAGAGCCCGGCCGCCTACGGCGTGCTCGGCACCGACGAGTCCTCCCTCCCCGCGCCGACCGCCCCCGGCGACTACCCGGCCTACTACGCGGGCATCGCCGCCGCCCTCGCCGACGGCACCCCGCCGCCGGTCGACCCCAGGGACGCCGTCGCCACCCTCACCGTCCTGGAGGCGGCCCGCACCTCCTCCGCCACCGGCACCACCGTCCGCCTCGACGGGAAGTGACGGGCCCCCTGCCCCGCGCCCGACGACGCCCGTAGGATGATCTGACCGAACGCGCGCCAACCAGCCCGAGGGGGTCCGGCCGATGACACTGCTCGCCGTACTGCTCGGCCTGGTGCGCCTGCTGACGGGCGATCAGCTGATGTCCTCCGGCGGCCTCGGCGCCGTCGCGGCGGCCGCCACCCTGGTCCTGCTGGCCGGGGTGGCCGCCACCGCGCTGGCCACCGCCCGTCTCCTCGGGGCACGGGCCCCGAGCGCGGTCCGCGACCGCGCCCTGCGCCGACGCGCCTACCGCTCGGCCTTCCTGCCCCAGCGTGATCCGGACGCCCGCGGCCGTCGCCGCCCCAGGGCACCGGGCGCGGCCCCGACGGCCGCCTGAGCACGCGTCACCCGGCAGTCCCGCACCCCCGGAACCCCAGCTCACCGGCCGTCCTCCGCCGACCTCTCACCCCCGCGCGCGCCCGTGTGCCCGCGTGCCCAAGCACGCCACGCACCGCCGCGCGCCCCCAGAGACCCCGGAGGGCTCACCCCGCCATGTCCGTCTTCACCCTGCTCGACCCCGCCGTCGGCCTGGCCCACGACGCCGTCGCGGCGCTCGCCGCGCACCTGCCGACCGCCCTCGCCGTCGTCCTGTTCACCGCCGCCGTCCGACTGCTGCTCCACCCGCTGGCCCGCGCCGCCGCCAGGGGCGAACGGGTCCGGGCCCGACTGGCGCCCCGGCTGGCCGAGTTGGGCCGCACGCACAAGGAGCGGCCGGAGAGGCTGCGCGAGGCGACCGCGGAGCTGTACCGGACGGAGGGAGCGTCGCCGTTCGCCGGCTGCCTGCCGATGCTTGCCCAGCTCCCCTTCTTCACCGTGATGTACCGGCTCTTCACCACGCCGAACGACCTGCTCGGCGCGACGCTGTTCGGCGTCCCGCTCGGCCTGCACCCGAGCTCCGCCCACTCCGGGCCCGAACTCGCCCTCTTCGCCGCCGTGTTCGCCGCCCTCGCGGCCCTCGGCTGGCTGGGCTTCCGCCGCGCCCGCCGGACCATGGCCGCCCAGCCGACCCCGCCCGCACCGGGCACCGGGATCGCGCCGTACCTCTCCTACGGCACCGCACTGTTCGCCCTGGTGCTCCCGCTCGCCGGGGCGCTCTACCTGCTCACCACCACCACCTGGACCCTCGCCGAACGCGCCTGGCTGCACCGCGGCACCGACCCCACGGCGGAGGCCGGTGCCACGGTGGCGCGGACGGTGGCGCGGAAGAGGGGGAAGGCCGTGTCCTGAGGCCTCAGCCCCGGTCCCACCCGGCGAGGTAGCGGTCGATCTCACCGATCAGCCGGGCCTTGCCGGGTGCGTCCAGGAAGCTCGCCTCGACCGCGTTGCGGGCCAGCCCGGCCACGCCCGTCTCGTCCAGGCCGAGCAGCCGGGCGGCGACCTGGTACTCGGTGTTCAGGTCGGTGCCGAACATCGGCGGGTCGTCGCTGTTGACCGTCACCAGCAGCCCGGCGTCCACCATCTGACGGATCGGGTGGTCCTCCATCCGATCCACCGCCCGGGTGGCGATGTTGGACGTCGGGCAGACCTCCAGCGGGATGCGGTGCTCGCCGAGGAAGTCCAGCAGGGCCGGGTCCTTGACCGCCTGGGTGCCGTGGCCGATCCGCTCGGCGCCCAGCACCCGGATCGCGTCCCAGACCGTCTCCGGCCCGGTGGTCTCGCCCGCGTGCGGGACGCTGCGCAGGCCGGCCGCCCGGGCCCGGTCGAAGTAGGGCTTGAACTGCGGCCGCGGCACGCCGATCTCCGGGCCGCCGAGGCCGAAGCTGACCAGGCCCTCGGGGGCCAGGTCGACGGCCAGCCGGGCGGTCTCCTCGGCGGCGGCCAGACCGGCCTCGCCGGGGATGTCGAAGCACCAGCGGAGCACCACGCCGAGGTCCTTCTCGGCGGACTTACGGGCGTCCTCGATGGCCTCCATGAAGGCCACGTCCGGGATGCCCCGGCTGACCGAGGAGTAGGGGGTGACGGTCAGCTCGGCGTAGCGGATGTTCTGCCGGGCCATGTCCTCGGCCACGCCGTAGGTGAGGGCGCGGACGTCCTCGGCGTCGCGGATCAGGTCGACCACGCTCAGGTAGACCTCGATGAAGTGCGCGAAGTCGGTGAAGGTGAAGTACTCGGCCAGGGCGGCCGGGTCCAGCGGCACCTTGGTCCGGCCCTCGTGACGGGCCGCCAGCTCGGCCACCACCCGGGGCGAGGCGGAGCCGACGTGGTGGACGTGCAGCTCGGCCTTGGGCATCCCCGCGATGAACGCCCCGATGTCCCGCTTGCCCTCAGCGCTCTCGACCACTGCGTTCTCCTCACCTCGTGCACCGTTGCAGTCGCTGCATGCTAACTCCGCCGTGCCCGATGCGTCGGACACGCCGTCAGCCCCCGAGCGCCACCGCCACGGTGTGGATGAGCAACCCGGCCAGCGCGCCGACCACGGTGCCGTTGATCCGGATGAACTGGAGGTCCCGGCCGACGTTGGCCTCGATCTTCCGGGAGGCGTCGTCGGCGTCCCAGCCGGCCACGGTGTCGGAGATCAGCGCGGTGATCTCGGCCCGGTAGGTCTGCACGACGTACCCGGCGGCGTCCTGCAGCCAGCCGTCCGCCTTGGCCTGGAGCCGCCGGTCGGTGGCCAGCCGGCTCCCGAACGCGCGCAGGCCGTCGCGGATGCGGCGCCGCAGCTCGCTCTGCTCGTCCTCGGCGGCGGTCAGCACCAGGGTGCGGACGGCCGCCCAGGAGGAGGCGATCAGGTCCTGCACCTCCGGGCGGGCGAGCAGCTCGTCCTTGGCCCGCTCCACCCGGGCGATGGTGGCCGGGTCCTGCTGGAGCTCGACGGCGAAGTCGGCGAGGAAGTCGTCGACCGCGCCCCGGGCCGGATGGTGCGGGTCGTCCCGGATGTCGGTGACGAAGCGCATCAGCTCCTTGTAGACCCGCTCGCCGACCTGGTGGTCGATGAACTTCGGGGTCCAGCCCGGGGTCTTCTGGGTGATCCGCCCCACCACGTCCTGGTGGTGCCGCGTCAGCCAGTCGTGCACCCGGACGGCGACCAGGTCCACCACCCCGTGGTGACCACCGTCGGCGGCCACCTTGCCGAGCAGCCGGCCGGCCGGTTCGGCCACCGAGGTGGCGGCCGCCCGGCGGGTGACCGCCTCGGCCACCACGGCCTGCACGTCGTCGTCGTTGAGCACCGCGAGCACCCCGCGCAGCGCGGCGGCGGCCTCGCTGGTGACCCGCTCGGCGCTGCCCGGCGCGGCCAGCCACTCGCCGAGCCTCCGGGCGATGCCCATCCGGCCGAGCCGCTCGCGGACCACCGGCGCGGAGAGGAAGTTGTCTCCGACGAAGTCGCCGAGCGACTTGCCGAAGGCGTCCTTCTTGGTCGGGATGATCGCGGTGTGCGGGATCGGCAGCCCGAACGGGCGCCGGAACAGCGCGGTGACGGCGAACCAGTCCGCCAGCGCACCCACCATCCCGGCCTCGGCGGCGGCCGCCACGTACCCGGCCCAGGCGCCCGCCCCGGCGGCGTCGGCCCAGGTGGCCAGGCCGAAGACCACCGTGGCCACCCCGAGCAGCCCGGTGGCGAACAGCTTCATCCGCCGGACGCCCCGGCGCTTCTCCTCGTCGGCGGCGGTGAACCGGACCCCGGTCCCGGCCGTCTGATCGGCACTCACCCCGCCAGTCTGCCCCGGACTCCGGCCGGAGACGGCCGGGGCGCGGTGGAGTTCAGGGGCAGTTCCGGGTCACCCCGAGGAGTTCAGCACGACGGGCCGGCCCCGCCGCCGAGCACGATCCGGTGCACTCCGGCCCAGCGCGCCGGATCGGTGACCCGCCGCCCGTCCAGCAGCACCCGCACCCCGGGCAGCTGCTCGGCCCCCAGCGTCCGGTACTCGGCGTGGTCGGTCTGCACGATCGCCGCGCTCACCGGCTCGCCCCGGTGCGGCGGCAGCCCGAGCGCGGTCAGCTCCTCGGCCCCGTACAGCGGGTCGGCGACGTACGGCCGGGCCCCGGCCGCCCAGAGGGCGTCCACCAGCGGGAAGACGCCGGAGCAGGCGGTCTCCTTCACCCCGCCCCGGTAGGCCGCGCCGAGCACCAGCACCGGACGGTCCGTCAGGTCGAGCACGGCGGCCAGCCGGTCCACCGCGTGGCCTGGCATGGCGAGGTTGGCCTCCCGGGCGGCGCGGACCACGGTCGCGGAGGGGTCGCCCCAGAGGTAGAGCCGGGGGTAGACCGGGATGCAGTGGCCGCCGACCGCCACGCCGGGACGGTGCAGGTGGCTGTAGGGCTGGGAGTTGCAGGCCTCGGCCACCTCGGCGAAGTCCACCCCGATCCGGTCGGCGTAGCGGGCGAACTGGTTGGCCAGCCCGATGTTGACGTCCCGGTAGGTGGTCTCGGCCAGCTTGGCGAACTCGGCCGCCTCGGCGGACGCCAGCGCCCACACGCCGTTCGGCCGGGGCAGCTCGGGCCGGTGGTCGAAGTCCAGCACCGCGGTGTAGAACTCCACGCCCTGCCGGGTGGAGCGCTCGTCGATGCCGCCGACCAGCTTGGGGTAGCGGCGCAGATCGGCGAAGACGCTGCCCGAGGAGACCCGTTCGGGGCTGAACACCAGCCCGAAGTCCGCTCCGGGGCGCAGCCCGGAGCGGGCCGCCAGCCGCTCGGCCACCCGGCCCCGGACGGTGCCCACCGGGAGGGTGGTCTCGTACGAGACCAACGCCCCGCGCCGCAGCCCGGCCGCCACGGCGTCGGTGGCCGCGTCCAGCAGGGCGAAGTCCGGGCTGTGGTCGGGAGCGGTGAGCAGCGGCACCGCGACCACCACCACCGAGGCCCCGGCCACGGCGGCCGCCGTGTCGCCCCCGGCGGTCAGCCGGCCCTCCGCGACGGCCCGCTTCAGCCGGTCCGCCAGCTCGGGCTCGCCGGGGAACGGGGGCTCGCCGTCGTTCACCTGACGGACCACCAGCGGCGCGACGTCCGCCCCGAGCACCCGCCACCCGCTCCCGGCGCACTGCACCGCGAGCGGCAGCCCGATCTTGCCCAGCCCGACCACGCAGACCGTACGGTCCACCGCCGCACCCGTCACCGCACCCACCGCCGCGTCCGCCACCGCCGCCGACGTGCCGTCCATCTCCGCCACCACTCCCGTCAGCCCCCGCTCACCTTGGTGGTGAACCGCCGCCACCCGGCCCGGCGCCGCAACTCCCGCCGGGCCCGCTCCGGCACCACGTCCCGCCAGAGCTGCCGCGGCACCGCCAGCCGCTCCCCCGGCCCCCCGCCGGCCCCGGCCTCGTCCTCGACCAGCCCGCGCACCGCCCGCCAGCGGCCCTCGGCCGCCAGCTCCAGCCGCAGCCGCTCGGCGGTCCCCAGCTCGGGGAGCACCGAGCAGTGCTCCCGCACCAGTCGCCCGACGCCATCCACCAGCCGCCGCTGCTCGCCCGGCGCCAGGTCGAGCAGGCTGGCCCGGAGCAGCTGCGGCACGTCCCAGCCGAAGTGACGGAGGTTCAGCGCCCGGCGCTCGGGGCTGCCCGGTGCGGTGAACTGCTCGACCACGGCGGTGATCGCCTCCAGGCCGCGCAGCCGGTTGAGCAGGCCGGAGCGGACGGTGACGTTGCCGCGGTCGGCCCGGAGCACCGCGTGGTAGCAGTCGTAGTCGGCCAGCACCGAGACCGGGCCCTCGGCCCGCAGCAGGGCCTGCAGGGTGAAGGGCTGGTCGGAGTAGACCGGCAGGTCCTCCCGGCGGCGGACGCCGTGCCGCACCAGCGGCTCCCGGCGGAACAGCTTGGTGTCGGAGAGCGCCCAGGCCAGCGCCGAGTCGGCGAAGGTGACCGACGGCTCGGTCCGGTCGAAGACGCCCTGCGGGACGTGCCGTCCGCCCTCACCCACCATCCGGCCGAGCACCACGTCCGAGCCGTACCGGTCGGCCATCGCGACCATCAGCTCCAGCGCGCGCGGGCCGAGCCAGTCGTCCGCGCCCAGGTAGAACACGTACCGGCCGCGGGCCAGGTCGGTGGCGCGGTTGCTGGGGGCGGCGGGGCCGCCCGAGTTGGGCTGGTGGACCACCCGGAACAGGCCGGGGTGCGCGGCGGCGAAGCGGTCCAGCTCGGCCCCGCTGCCGTCGGTGGAACCGTCGTCCACGGCGACCACCTCCAGGCGTCCGGGGCCCAGGGTCTGCCGCACCAGGGAGCTCAGACAGACCGTCAGGTACGGCATGGTGTCGTAGACCGCGACCACCACGGTGACGTCGGGCACCCGCCCCTCACCGGCACTCATCCGGCCACCTCCAACCGGCGCTCATCCGGCCACCTCCAGGGGTACGGGCCGCCCGGCGGCGGCCAGGACGGACTCGGCGACCGTGACGGTGCGCAGGCCCTCGGCCAGCGGGACGATGGTGGCCGGGCGCCCGGCCACCGCCTCCCGGAACTGCTCGTGCTCGCTGAGCAGCGGCTCCCGCTTGGGGAAGGCGTACCGGACCACGTCGCCCTCGGTCACCCCGCGGAAGGCCCGGACCAGCTCCCACTCGGTGGCCACCGCGCCGTTGGCGTGCAGGGTGAGGTCACCGGTCAGGGTGTCGGCGACCAGGCAGCCGCGCTCCCCGGTGACCGCGACCTGGCGCTCCTTCTGCGGGCTGAGCCAGTTCACCAGGTGGCTGACCATGGTGCCGTCGGCGAGGGTGCCCACCACCGCGACCATGTCCTCGTGCGGACGGCCGCTCTTGCGCACCGTCCTGGCCGCCACCGAGGCGTAGGCCTGGCCGGTGATCCAGCCGGTCAGGTCGATGTCGTGGGTGGCCAGGTCCTGCACCACCCCGACGTCGGCGATCCGCTGCGGGAAGGGGCCCTGACGGCGGGTCGACACCTGGTAGACCTCGCCCAGCTCGCCCGCCGCGAGCCGGGTGCGCAGCTGCTGGAGCGCCGGGTTGTACCGCTCCACCTGGCCCACCCCGGCGACCAGCCCGTCGAAGGCGGCCACCAGGCGGCCGGCCGCCCGGGAGTCCGGGGCCAGCGGCTTCTCGATCAGCGCGGGCACGCCCGCCTCCGCGAGCCGGAGTCCGACGGCCTCGTGCTCGGCGGTGGGGCAGGCCACCACCGCGTAGTCGATGCCGAGGGCGAGCAGCCGTTCGAGCTTGCGCAGCACCGGCACCCCGCACGGGCCCGCTCCCCCCAACGGGTCCACCACACCGGCCAGTTCGACACCGGGGAGACCGCCGAGCACCCGGGCGTGGTTGCGCCCCATCGCCCCGAAGCCGATCAGCCCGGCCCGCAGCGGGGCACCGCTGCGCTGCCGCCCCACGGAACGGGTCCGCTGCTCGGCCCTGACCAGTCCGGGCCGGCTCCCGCTCTCAGGCGACCGCACTCGACACCGCCCCGTCCCCACGACGTACGGCCGGGTCGGCCCGGTCGACCGGTCCGACCGCGCCCAGGGCGCCGCGGACCGCCTCCGCCACCCGCGCCACCTCCCGCTCCGTCAGCGAGGGGTGCACCGGGAGCGAGAGCACCTCGGCCGCCGCCAGGTCCGTCTCCGGCAGCTCCCACCGGCCCCGGAAGGGCGGCAGCCGGTGGATCGGCACCGGGTAGTACACCTCGCTGCCCACCCCCGCCGCCGCCAACTCGCCGCGCAGCCGGTCCCGTCGGGCGCCGAGGACGCGCACGGTGTACTGGTGGTAGACGTGTCGGGCCCCGGCCGCCACCGCCGGGGTGACCAGCCCGGCCGCGCCGAGGCCGGCCAACTCGCGGTCCAGCAGGGCCGCATGGGCGCGTCGCCGCTCGTTGGCGGCCGGCAGCCGCCGCAGCTGGACCCGGCCGACGGCCGCGGAGACGTCCGTCATCCGCAGGTTGGCCCCGACGATCTCGTTCCGGTAGCGCTGCTCCATGCCCTGGTTGCGCAGCAGCCGCAGCTTCCGGGCCACCGCCGGGTCGGCCACCGTCACCATGCCGCCCTCCAGGGCGTGCATGTTCTTGGTCGGGTAGAAGCTGAAGCAGCCGGCCGCCCCGAAGGCGCCGGCCGCGGTGGCGCCCAGGGCTGCGCCGTGCGCCTGGCAGGCGTCCTCCACCACGGCCAGTCCGTGCCGCTCCGCCAGCCTCCCCAGCCCGCCCATGGCGGCGGGGTGCCCGTACAGATGGACGGGGAGCAGCGCTGCCGTACGGGGGCCGACGGCGGCGGCCGCGGCGGCCGGGTCCAGGCCGAAGCTCCCGGGCTCGATGTCGGCGAAGACCGGCTCGGCCCCGGCCAGCCGGACGGCGTTGGCGGTGGCGGCGAAGGAGAACGAGGGCACCACCACCTCGTCGCCCGGCCCGATGCCGAGGGCCAGCAGGGCCAGGTGGAGGGCGGAGGTGCCCGAGTTGACGGCCACGCACTCCCGGCCGTCCACCAGCTCGGCGAACTCCCGCTCGAAGGCCGCGACTTCGGGCCCCTGGACCACCGAGCCGGAGCGCAGCACGCGCACCGCCGCCGCGATCTCCTCGTCCCCGATCACCGGCCGCGCCACCGGCACCGGCCCCTCCGTGCTGCCGGTCTGCCCCGCCATCCCCGCCCAACTCCTCGTGCCCGTGCGGTACTCCGGGATGTCAACGAGCAGCGACACCCCGGAGTCACGGAATCCACCCTCACGAGTGAACGCACCGCACACCTGATCACCGGGTCAGCCGATCGCCACCTCGGCGTACATCCGCGCGATCACGTCCTCGATGGCCGGCTCGCGCACCGAGAGGTCGACCAGCGGGTACCGCTCCGCGACCGCCGCCACCAGCGGGGCGGCGCTCTGCTCGGCCGGGAAGGCCAGCCACTGCCGCGGCCCCTCGACCTTCACCACCCGGGCTCCGGGCACCGCGATCTCCGGCCCCTCCTCGGCCAGGTCGACCACCAGGGTGCGCTCGCTCTCCGCCGCCGCGTGCAGCCCGTCCAGGCCGCCGTCGTAGACCACCCGCCCGTGGTCGATCACCATCACCCGGCCGCACAGCTGCTCGATGTCGGTCAGGTCGTGGGTGGTGAGCAGGACCGTGGTGCCCCGGTCCCGGTTGACCTCGCGCAGGAACTCCCGGACCCGGGCCTTGCTCACCACGTCCAGCCCGATGGTGGGCTCGTCCAGGTAGAGCACCTGCGGGTCGTGCAGCAGGGCCGCCGCCAGGTCGCCTCGCATCCGCTGGCCGAGCGAGAGCTGGCGCACCGGGGTGTCCAACAGGCTTCCCAGGTCCAGCAGTTCGACGCAGCGACCGAGGTTCTCCCGGTACCGGGCGTCGGGGATGCGGTAGATCCGCCGGGCCAGCTCGTAGGAGTCGCGCAGCGGCAGGTCCCACCAGAGGGTGGTGCGCTGGCCGAACACCACCCCGATCCGGCGGGCCAGCTGCACCCGCTCCCGGGCGGGCTCGACCCCGGCCACCCGCAGCCGGCCGGCCGTGGGCACCAGGATGCCGGTGAGCATCTTGATGGTGGTGGACTTCCCGGCGCCGTTCGGCCCGATGTAGCCGACGCACTCGCCGGCCTCCACCCGGAAGCTCAGCCCGTCCACCGCGCGGACCGTCCGCTTCTCCCGGCGGAACCGGCCGGCCTTCGCCCGCACGGTGAACTCCCGGCTGACGTCGTCGAGTTCGATCAGAGACATGTGTCCGTACCTCCGTACGCGAGAGTGGTCAGTTGCCGGTGCCGCGGTAGGCCCGCAGCCCGGCCCGCCAGGCCAGCCCGGCGGCCAGCACGCAGAGCAGGGCGGCCACCGGCGAGGCGAAGCGGAAGGCCTCGGGCAGGCCGAGCGGGTCCGGCTTGCCCAGGACGTGCAGCGCGGGCAGCCAGTTGACGAAGGCCAGCGGCAGGCCGAAGACGGTGCCCGCCACCACCTCCTTGGCGAAGACGGTCGGCGGGTACTGCAGCAGGGTGCCGCCGCCGTAGGTGAAGGCGTTCTGGAACTCGCCGGCCTCGCCCCACCAGAACTGCACGGTGGCGAAGCCGATGAAGACGGTGCAGAAGATGACGCTGCCGCAGACGAGCATCACCGCGAGCAGCAGTACCTTGTCCGCCGTCCACCGCACGTCCAGCCGCCCGATCGCCCAGCCCAGCACCGCGGCGGCCTGGATCGGACGGCCGACCCGGCGCAGGGTGAAGCGCTCGGCGCAGAGCTGGGCCAGCACGGCGGCGGGCCTGATCAGCATGGTGTCCAGGGTGCCGGTGCGGATCCGGTCGCCGAGCGCGTCCACGCAGCCGACCAGCAGGTTGGCCGTGCCCAGGGCGAAGCCGGAGGTGCCGTACAGGAAGGCGAGTTCGGCCAGCGACCAGCCGCCGAGCTGCTCGGTGTGCTGGAACATCAGCAGGATCACCACGAAGTCCAGCGCGGTGATCACGGTGCTGGCCACCAGCATCATGGTGAAGGAGGCCCGGTAGGCCATGCTGGCCCGGTTCCACATGGCGGCCACCAGCCACCAGGAGCGCAGCGCCCAGGCGGCCTTGGCGGCGAAGCCCTGGCGGGGGAGCAGGAGTTCAGCCACCCTGGACCACCACCTTGCGGGTGGCCAGCAGCTGGACACCCCTGCCGAGGGCCAGCAGGCCGACGGCCCAGGCGAGCTGGAAGGCCAGGCCGGTGAACAGGGCGGCGCCGGTGCGCCGTTCCAGGATGACGTCGGTGGGGATCTGCACCATGCCGGACCAGGGCAGCACGGTCGCCAGGGTGCCCAGCCAGCCGGGGTAGACCACCACCGGGAGCAGCGCGCCGGAGAAGAACATCGCGACCACCACCATCACCGAGCGGATGCCCTCCGAGTCGTGCAGCCAGAAGCCGGTGAGCGCGACCAGGAAGCGCAGCCCGAAGCTGACCACCACCGCGAGCAGCACCGAGAGCAGGAAGGCGGCCCAGACCAGCGGGCTGACGGGGAGGGCGAAGCCGAAGGCCAGCGCGCCGATCGCGGTGGGCGCCAGGCCCCGGCCGAGCAGCTGGAAACCGGCCCGGCCGAGGTCGGTCGCCAGCCACCAGCCCATGAAGTCCACCGGCCGGTAGAGGTCGACCGCGATGTCGCCGGTGCGGAAGCGCTGCTGGACGTCGTCCTGGAAGCCGCCGCCCCAGACCGCGACGGTCATCAGCAGCGACTGGCTGACCCAGATGTAGGCGACGGCCCGGTCGGCGTCGTAGCCGCCGAGCCCGGGGCGGGCCTGCCAGAGGGCCAGGAAGGTGTAGGCGAGGACGAAGCCGAAGACGGTGTTGGTGAAGACCCCGGCCAGGGTGGCCGCCCGGTAGGTCGAGTAGCGGCGGAACGCCCCGGCCGCCACCCCGAGGTAGAGCCGGGCGGTGCCCGACCGATCCGGAGGGCGGAGCCGCTGTGCGAGCAGCATCATGTGTCTCCTTGTCGACTTTTCCGTCCGCACGAGGGCGCGCGGAGGCATGGCGAAGTGCGCGGCAGGAACGCACCCGGGGGCAGACCGGAGCGGCTCCGACCGACTGGCCCCCGGGGGTGCCGGGAGTCGCGGGCGGAGCTGGCGGTCTGTGCTGGGACCTGCTGCGCTATGGGGTTGTCACCTTTCAACGTACCGCCGACGCCCGCACCGCGCAGCCGATTTACCGCCGGACCGCCACGCCGCCCACCGCTCCACCCGTCGCTCCGCTCGCCCCGCCCCTTCCCGCCCGCCCCGTCAAACCACCTGATTCAGCGTCAAATCGCCCATACTTCCCCCATGGACCAGCAGCCGGAGCGCCGAGACGCCGACGGACCGGCCCCCGACAGCCTGGAGTCGGAGGACCGGGCCGAGGGCTCCCGGCGTGACCGCCGTCGCGCCCGGCGCACGGCCCGCAGGACGCGCCGCCGGGCCCTGCCCTGGTGGCGTCGGCTGGTGCCCACCTGGCGGATGGTGGTCGCCACCCTGCTCACCCTGCTGCTGCTCGGCCTGGCCGGCTTCGTGACGCTCTACCTGATCGTCCCCGTCCCGGACCCGAACACCCGGGCGGTGGCCCAGAGCAACGTCTACTTCTACGCCGACGGCACCACCGAACTGGCCCGCACCGGCTCGGTGAACCGCCAGGACGTGCCGATCCGTCAGATCCCGCTGGACACCCAGCACGCGGTGGTCTCCGCCGAGGACCGCAGCTTCTACCGGAACAAGGGCGTCGACCTGCGCGGGATGGCGCGGGCGGCGTGGAACACCGCCACCGGCAAGGGCACCCAGGGCGGCTCCACCATCACCCAGCAGTACGTCAAGAACTACTACCTGACCCAGGACCAGACCCTCTCCCGCAAGGTCAGGGAGCTCTTCATCGCGCTCAAGGTCGACCAGCGGCAGAGCAAGGACGAGATCCTCCAGGGCTACCTCAACACCAGCTACTTCGGCCGCAACGCCTACGGCATCCAGACCGCCGCCAAGGCCTACTACGGGGTGGACGTCTCCCGGCTGAGCGTCGGTCAGGGCGCCTACCTGGCCGCCCTGTTGCAGGCCCCCAGCGCCTACGACGTGAAGACCGCCACCCCGGTCAACCGCGACCGCGCCCTGGCCCGGTGGAACTACGTGCTGGACGGCATGGTCTCGCTCGGCTTCCTGGACGCCGCCGCCCGGGCCGCCACCGCCTTCCCCGAACCGCTGGACCCGCAGCCGGTCACCGGCCTCGGTGGCCAGGCCGGGTACCTGGTGGAGATCGCCGACTCCTACCTCACCGGCAACGACGTGCTGGACGCCGCCACCCTCAAGGCCGGCGGCTGGCGGATCACCACCACCTTCGACAAGGCCCGGCAGGACGCCTTCGTCCAGGCGGTGAAGGACGAGCTGACCAGCGAGCTGGACCCGGCCGCGCGCCCCGGCACCGACACCGACGTCCGGGTCGCCGGGGCCTCGGTGGAGCCGGCCACCGGGAAGCTGGTGGCCGCGTACGGCGGGCCGGACTACGCCAAACAGCAGTACAACGACGCGCTCCGGCAGGACAACCAGGTCGGCTCCACCTTCAAGCCCTTCGACCTGGCGGCCGGGCTGGAGGGCGGCCGCACCCAGGACGGGCGGCCGATCACCACCCAGGCCCTCTACGACGGCTCCACCCGCCGACCGGTGGTCGGCGGCCCGACCGCCTACGCCCCGCCCAACGAGGACGACGTCGACTACGGCTCGATCACCCTGCGGTACGCCATGGTGAAGTCGGTGAACTCGGTCTACGCCCAGGAGGGCGTGGACGCCGGGCTGGCGAAGGTCCGGGACACCGCCGTCCGGCTCGGACTGCCCGCGGCCACCCCCGGCATGGACCCGGCCAACTCCTCGATGACGCTGGGCACCGCCACCCCGAGCGCGGTGGACCTGGCCGCCGCCTACGCCGCGCTCGCCAACCACGGCCAGGCGTACGCCCCGTGGGCGGTGCTGAAGCTGGAGCGCTCCAGCGGCTACACCGACCTGCCCGAACTCCCCGCCCACACCGCACGGGAGGCGGTCGGCCGGGGCACCGCCGACGCCGTCACCGACGTGCTCCAGGACGTCGTCGCCCCCGGCGGCACCGGCGCCCGGGCCCTCGGGCTGCGCCGCCCGGCGGCCGGCAAGACCGGCACCACCGACAGCAACCGGTCCGCCTGGTTCGCCGGGTACACGCCCGAACTGGCCACCGTGGTCGGCCTGTTCAGGGAGAACCCGGACACCCACGCCAAGGAGTCGCTGGCCGGCACGGCCGGCTACAGCCGGATCAACGGCGGGGCCTTCCCCACCCAGATCTGGACCGCCTACATGACCGGGGCGCTGCGCGGCTCCCCCGTGCGGCAGTTCGACCTCCAGCCCAGCCGGGGCAACGCGCAGCCGTCCGAACCGGCCTCGCCGACGGCCTCCGCGACGGCCTCGGCCACCGCCCCGCCCACCATCTCGCCGACGGCCTCCACGACGGCCCCGAGCCGGACCCCGGTGGCCCCGCTCTCCCCCTCGTCCCCAATCTCGCCGCTCTCGCCGCTCTCCCCGTCCCGGCGCCCGGACCGCTCCCCCACCGGCACGCCGTCCGGCAGCGGCTCCGCCACGGCGACCGGCCCGGCAGCGCCGCCCAGCCGGCTCCCCGCGCAGGGCACCAGCCGGGCACCGGGCCCGGCGGACCAGGAGGCCGCCGCGGCCCGCGCTCCCGAGTCCCCGTCAGGCCCTCAGAGGTAGAGCCCGGTCGAGCCCTCCGCGTCACCGAAACGGACGGCCGCCACCGCGTGCAGGTCGCGCTCGCGCAGCAGCACGTAGGTGGCGCCGCCCACCTCCACCTCCAGCTTGTCCTCCGGGTCGTACAGCACCCGGTCGCCCGGCTCCACCGAGCGCACGCTCTGGCCGACCGCGGCCGCCTCCGCCCAGGTGCAGCGCTTGGACAGCTCGGCGGTGGCCGGGATGAGGATGCCGCCGGTGGAGCGGCGCTCCCCCTCGCTGCCCTCGGTCTTCACCAGCACCCGGTCGTGCAGCATCTTGATCGGCAGCTTCTCGCCCAGACGCTCGTGCCTGGTCTGTTCCCGCTGCTCGTTCAGCTCTTCGTTCACGCCCCCGACGGTACCCGGACACCCGCGCCGGCGTGACGCCGGACCGGCACACGGAGACGGGGCCGGGCCCGATCGGCCCGACCCCGTCCGCCTGCTCCGCGTACTCAGTCGCGTCCGCGACCCCGCCGCCGCACCGCGGCGACCAGCAGCACCACGCCGACGCCGACCAGCGCCGCCGGGACGATCCGGTCCGGGCGCGGCTGTCCCTTCTCGTCGGTGAACCGCGCCTTGAGCTGCTCCACCGCACCACTGGCGGCCACGTACGCCCGGCCGGCCTTCTCCTCGACCGCGCCCGCCACCTTGGCCTTGGTCTGGGCGGCGATGGTGCTCGGGTGCACCCGGACCGCCAGCTCGTCCAGGGTCGCCGCGAGCTGGGTGCGGGTGCGCGCGATGTCCGCCTCGATCTGTGCGGTGGACCGCCCCGCGTTCTGCTGTGCTCCGGCCTTGCCCACTCGGGCCACCCCTTCTCACTCGGTCTTGCGCTACGTCAGGTGTCAGTCTGTCAGCTCCCCGCCCGGGCCGCGCAGTGCCACCCACCAACGGAGGTAGGTTGGCCGAGGCACGACCCACGAGCGAGCACGAGGAGAAGCCCCACCATGAGCGAGCGCCTTCAGGCCGGCGACACCGCCCCCGCCTTCACCCTGCCGGACGCCGACGGCAACCAGGTCTCCCTCGCCGACCACCTCGGCCGCAAGGTGATCGTCTACTTCTACCCGGCCGCCCTCACCCCCGGCTGCACCAAGCAGGCCTGCGACTTCACCGACAACCTGGAGGTCTTCGCCGGCTCCGGCTACGACGTGATCGGCATCTCCCCGGACAAGCCGGCCAAGCTCGGCAAGTTCCGCGAGGCCGAGAACCTCAAGGTCACCCTGCTCGCCGACGAGGACCACGCCGTCCTGGAGGCCTACGCCGCCTACGGCGAGAAGGTCAACTACGGCCGCACCTACCAGGGCGTCATCCGGTCCACCGTGATCGTCGACGAGGAGGGCAAGGTCGAGCGCGCCCTCTACAACGTCAAGGCCACCGGCCACGTCGCCAAGCTGCTGCGCGACCTGAAGATCGAGACCGCCTGACCGTCCGTCAGGAACGCGAAGGAGCGGTGGCGGTGCACCCCCCGACCGGGTGCACCGCCACCGCCGTCTGTTACCTCAGCGCCTCAGTTCAGCAGGGGCCGAGGTCGGTCCACACGCCCCACTGACCGGTGGTCGAGGGGTCCTCGTTGGTCGTCCACCACTTGTTCTGGTAGTTGCGACCCTTCCAGGACACCTTGGTGGTGGTGGCGTACACGGCGCCGGCGCTCCAGCTCGGCGCGGTGCAGGTGCCGCCGGTCTGGCTGGCCGAGGGGCTGGCCGAGGCCGACGGGGAGGCCGAGGCGCTCGGGCTGGCCGAGGCCGACGGCGAGGCCGACGCGCTCGGGGAGGCCGAGGCGGACGGCGAGGCCGAGGTGCTCGGCGAGGGCGAGGTGGTCGCGCCGCCGCTGCCGCGGGTCAGGTCCACGGCCAGGCCGTAGAGGGTGCCGCCGACGTTCACGGTCCAGTTGCCGGGGGTCGAGACCGGCAGGTAGTAGGTGAAGTCCATGGTGAGCGAGGCACCCGGGGCCAGCGACTGCCAGGACGGCAGCTTGACCGAGGCCCGGTTGTAGATGCCCTTCAGGCCGCCGACGTTGTTGCCGGTGTGGTCCTGACGGATCGTGGTGAGGCCGAAGCCCGAGGAGTCCTTGGCGTTGCCCGGGGCCGAGCTCGAGTAGTCGAACTGGAACTCGGTACCGCCCGGCAGGGTCACCGTGGAGTTGTTGGTGATCTGCAGCTTCGGGCTGATCGGGTAGTTCGAGTCGCCCAGCGCGAAGTTGTTGAACTGGATGTCGATCGGCAGGGTCTGCTTCGGCAGCGCGATGGTGGAGCGGGTCGCGCCGTAGCCGGAGGCGGCCTTGAACTTGTCGTACATCAGCGAGGTCAGGGTCGAGCCCGGGACGTACTGGTTCTTCGCGGCGTCCCACTTGTAGTCGCCCGCGAGCTCCCAGATCATCGCGCCGCCGATGCCGTTGTTCACGACGTAGTCGGCCTTGGCGCCGACCGACTGCTCGTCCTCGGTGGAGAGGAAGACCTTCTTCTGCGCGTTCCACAGCCACGGCGCGACCAGGGTCGAGTCGTAGTTGCGGGTGTAGGTGCCCTGGAGCGCGGTGTCGGTCAGGCCGTACTTGGAGAGGTAGTCGGGCAGGATGCCCTTCTCCAGGTTCTTGGCGTGCCACATCGGGTTGGAGCCCGCCGGGGACTCGACCCCGTTGGTGTCCTTGTCGTTCCAGAGGTTGTCGATGCCGACCGCGCCGTCACCACAGGTGGTCAGGCCGGAGCCCGCCGGGCAGGTGTTGGTCGAGGCGGTGCCCCAGAGGCCGTTGGTGCCGCCGGTGACGTTCTTGAAGCCGCGGGTGTAGTACGGGAGGCCGACGTTGATCCGGCCGGCCGTCATCGCACCGCGGAAGTAGTGGTACGCCCAGTCGGTGTTGAGGTAGCCGATGCCGCCGTACTGCGAGGTGCCGTACACGTTGGCGGCGGCCAGCTCGGCGTCCTTGCCGTCGTCGAACAGCGAGGCGTTCGGGCCGACGTACTTGTTCCAGGCGCCGTGCAGGTCGTACGACATGATGTTGACGTAGTCCAGGTACTTCGCCATCTGGTACGTCTCCATGCCGCGGAGCAGGTACCCGGAGGACGGAGCGGCGACGGTCAGCATGTAGTGCTTGCCGTCGGCGGCGCCGGCCCGGTCCAGCTTCTCGCGCATGGTCTTCAGCAGGGCGTCGAAGGCCTTGACCAGCGAGCCGCGCTTGGCGTTCGCGGTGGTCCAGTCGAGCGGGTTGCCCGCGTCCTTCATCGAGGTGGCGTACTCGTAGTCGATGTCGACGCCGTTGAAGCCGTACTTCTTGATGAAGTCGACCGAGGAGTCCGCGAAGGTGTTGATGCCGGCCTGGTTGACCGAGCCGTCCGCGTTGACCGTGGTCGAGTAGAAGCCGCCCGAGTTGACGCGCTTGCCGTCGGCACCGAAGTAGCCGCCGGTCTCGGCCCAACCACCCACCGAGATCAGGGTCTTGACGTTCGGGTACTGCTTCTTGTACTTGGTCAGCAGGTTGAAGTGACCCTTGTACGGAAGCGTCGGGTCCATCTCCGCGCCGGCCACGCCGGGGAAGGTGATGCCGGTCGCCTCGTTGGTCGGGGTGTCGTCACCGACCGAGAGCTTGTTGCTGCCGTCGATGTGGCCGAAGGCGTAGTTGATGTGGGTGACCTTGTCCCACGGGACGTTGTTCACCAGGTAGGCGGGCGTGCCGTCCTTGCCGGTGCGCCAGCCGGTGAAGTAGCCGATGATGCGGCGCTGGTGGTCCGCGCCCATCTTCTCGCGGCCCTCGGTGTCGTAGACGCTGCAGTACGGGACGTCCACGCCGGGCGTGGTGTACATCCCGTCGGGGCGACAGGACTGGTTGTCGACGGCGGCGGCGGCCTGCGAGGGCGCGGTGCCGAGCGTGGCGACGAGCAGACCGGCCATGGCGGCGGCGGCAGAGGTGGCGAAGGCCACGCGCTTGCCGGACGTCCGACGGCCCGCAGCGGTGGGACGCTGCTCCGTCGTGGATCGGATCAACACTCGTTCCTCCAGGGGGAGAGTGCCGGCGCGCGCTGTGGGAACGCACGCTGTGGGGGAATTGCCGAGAAGCTATGTGGTCTGAACCACACAGGTCAATAGGTCTGTACCAATCGACGAAGAACCGAGACCTGAACCGTCAGGTGATCCTCATCACCCGTTCATCTTCCGTATGCGCGCGGCCCCTTGGCCCCAGTGGTGCTTCGCATCCGGTGGCGTTCCGGGCCCGCCGCGCCACCGCTGCGGCATCGAGACGATCACGGTGACCCGGCCGGGCCCCGGGGTGCCGCCGTGGCCGGATCCGGCAGCGCCGACGGGCCGCCCCGGCGCACGCCCGGCGGGTACCGGCCGTAAGGCGGGTGCCGGGCGGCCGACCGGCCAAGTAGCATGGCGACGAAGCACCCTGCGGCCTTGGCGGAACGGCAGACGCGCTGGCTTTAGGTGCCCGTGAGGGAGACCTCGTGAGGGTTCGAATCCCTCAGGCCGCACAACGGGGAAGGCCCCCGCCTCCGAACCACTCGGAGGCGGGGGCCTTCTCACGTCGCGTCAGAGGGCGGCGCGGGCCTGACGGCGCTTCAGCCGAGCAGCTCCCGGACCACCGGCGCGAGCCCGCGGAAGGCCTGGCCCCGGTGGCTGATGGCGTTCTTCTCGTCCGGGGTGAGCTCGGCGCAGGTCCGGGTCTCGCCCAGCGGCTGGAGCACCGGGTCGTAGCCGAAGCCGCCGCTGCCGGCCGGCTCGGTGCGCAGCGTGCCGAGCAGCCGGCCCTCCACCACCCGCTCGGTGCCGTCCGGCAGGGCCAGCGCCGCCGCGCAGGCGAAGTGCGCGCCGCGGTGCGGCTCGGCGATGTCGGAGAGCTGGGCCAGCAGCAGGTCGAGGTTGGCCCGGTCGTCGCCGTGCTTCCCGGCCCAGCGGGCCGAGAAGATCCCGGGCGCGCCGTTCAGCACGTCCACGCAGAGCCCGGAGTCGTCGGCGACGGCGGGCAGGCCGGTGGCGCGCGCCAGCGCGTGCGCCTTCAGCAGGGCGTTCTCCGCGAAGGTCACGCCGGTCTCCCGGACGTCCGGGACCTCCGGGTAGGCGTCGGCCCCGACCAGCTCCACGTCGAGGCCGGCCGCACCGAGGATGTCGCGCAGCTCGGTCACCTTGTGCCGGTTCCGGGTGGCGAGGACGAGTCGTCGGGTAGTCATGCGGCCAGCCTAGGGTCTGGGAGGGACCCCGGGGCCCGCCGACCCGTCCTCGACGGAGCGTCAGCCGGTGCAGACCTTGGTGAGGTTGGCGGCGGCGTCGCCGAGCGGCTTGAGGTCGGGGACCTGCTTGCCGTTCGCCGCCTGCTGGAGCTTCTCGACCTGGGTCTGGAGGTCGGTGACCGCCTTGGCCACGTCGGTGTCGCTGGAGTTGCGGCCCAGCTGGTCCAGGTCGGTCTTGAGCTTCTGCAGCGCCTGGCCGGCCGCCTGCGGGTCGTTCTGGGCGTTCCCGAAGGCGCTGCTCACGTTGGCGATGTCGGTGCTGACGGTCACCGCGGTGTTGCCGCAGTCCAGCGCCTTCTGCGCGGCCGAGCAGCCCACCGCGAGCGGCAGCAGCAGGGCGAGCGCGGCGACGGACAGGACGGTGGAGCGGTGGGTGCTGAACGGCATCGGGTCCTCCGGTCGGGTGGGCGGGCACCGGGGAGGACGAGTGACGGCCCTCCCCGGTTCCCGGACCGGTCCGCTCCGCGGGTCCGACGCACGGTCAGGCCTGGAGCGACTCCAGCGCCTTCTTCTGGACCTCGTCCAGCTCGGCGCAGCCCAGGGTGCCCAGGTCGAGCAGCTGGTCCAGCAGCGCGCGGTCGAAGGGCGCGCCCTCGGCGGTGCCCTGGACCTCGACGAAGCGGCCGTCGGAGGTGCAGACGATGTTCATGTCGGTCTCGGCCCGGACGTCCTCCTCGTAGCGGAGGTCGAGCATCGGGACGCCGTCGATGATGCCGACGCTGACGGCGCTGACGCCGCCGGTGATCGGCTGGCCCTTGGCGCGCAGCAGCTTCTTCTCGCGGGCCCAGGAGACGGCGTCCACCAGGGCGACGTAGGCCCCGGTGATGGCGGCGGTGCGGGTGCCGCCGTCGGCCTGGAGCACGTCGCAGTCGAGCACGATGGTGTTCTCGGCCAGCGCGCGGTGGTCGATCACGGCGCGCAGCGAACGGCCGATCAGCCGGCTGATCTCGTGGGTGCGGCCGCCGATCTTGCCGCGGACCGACTCGCGGTCGCCGCGGGTGTTGGTGGCCCGGGGCAGCATGGCGTACTCGGCGGTGACCCAGCCCTCGCCGCTGCCCTTGCGCCAGCGCGGCACGCCCTCGGTGACGCTGGCGGTGCAGAGCACCTTGGTGTCCCCGTAGGAGACCAGGACGGAGCCTTCGGCGTGCTTGCTCCATCCGCGTTCGATGGTGACCGGGCGGAGCTGATCGGGCGTGCGGCCGTCGATGCGAGACATGGTCCCGAGCCTATCCGCTGCGGGCGCCCCACCCGGAAACGCTGAGGCCCGTCGACCCCCTGACGGGGTGACGGGCCGGAGCGGTGATCGGAGACCTGAGGGGGTCTCAGCTCACATCATGTCCTCGATGTCGGCGGCGATCGGGTCGGCGTCGGTGCCGATGACGACCTGGATCGCGGTGCCCATCTTGACGACGCCGTGGGCGCCGGCTGCCTTCAGCGCGGCCTCGTCGACCAGGGAGGAGTCCTTGACCTCGGTGCGGAGGCGGGTGATGCAGCCCTCGACCTCTTCGATGTTGTCGATCCCGCCGAGACCGGCGACGATCTTCTCAGCCTTGCTGGCCATGTCCTTCTCCCTCTGTCTCGGCCCCCGGCGGCTGTGCCCGGAGCCGTACCGCTCGGTGCTGGTGGCAGTGGCCGGAAAGTGACGCGGGCTCAGATGCCGCGCCCATGACGGCACCCGGACAGCATCGCCCGATTCCGACCGACTTGTCACGTTAGTCCACTTTTGGCCGAGCACGACGCGCGCGCCGCCGATGATCACCCGAGGATGACGATCAGTGGGAACTCGGACCCGTCGGACCCGCAGTGCCAGAAGTGGTCTACACCAATATTAGGTGCACTTCGGACAACGCGCCGACGCCCTCCGGTGTTCCTGCCCGGACCGGTTCGGCACTCGGAGGACGATGATGAGTTCGGCAGGCGCGGCAGTTCCGCAGAGACAGTGGTGGCACGGCCTGTACGGCGGCCTCCAGAAGATGGGCCGCAGCCTCCAGCTCCCGGTGGCCGTGCTCCCCGCCGCCGGCCTGCTCAACCGGATCGGCCAGCCCGACGTGTTCGGCGCCGACGGCCTCGGCTGGGACAACGTGGCCAAGGTCTTCGCGTCCGCCGGCGGCGCGCTGCTCAGCTCCACCCTCGGCCTGCCGCTGCTGTTCTGCATCGGCGTGGCGATCGGCATGGCGAAGAAGGCCGACGGTTCCACCGCGCTGGCCGCGGTGGTCGGCTTCCTGGTCTACTTCAACGTCCTCGCTGCCTTCCCCGAGGACTGCACCGGCGCGGCCAAGCTGGTCGGCAACCAGTGCGTGGACTACGCCGCCCAGAAGTCGTCCAACGCGGTCTACCAGAACCCCGGCGTGCTGGGCGGCATCGCGATCGGGCTGATGTCGGCCTGGCTCTGGGTCCGCTACCACCGGGTCAAGCTGGTCGACTGGCTCGGCTTCTTCAACGGCCGCCGCCTGGTCCCGATGATCACCGCCGTGATGGGCCTGGCCTTCGCCTGCCTCTGCCTCTGGGTCTGGCCGCCGATCGGCGACGCGCTCAACTCCTTCTCCGAGTGGCTCTCCGACCTGGACGCGGTGGGCTCCGGCATCTTCGGCCTCGCCAACCGCGCCCTGCTGCTGATCGGCATGCACCAGCTGCTGAACACCTTCCTCTGGTTCCAGTTCGGCTCCTTCACCAAGCCGGACGGCACCGTGGTGAACGGCGACATCAACCGCTTCCTGGCGGGCGACCCGACGGCCGGTCAGTTCACCTCCGGCTTCTTCCCGATCATGATGTTCGCCCTCCCGGCAGCCGCCCTGGCCATCGCGCACTGCGCCAAGCCGCACCGCCGCAAGGAGATCACCGGCCTGATGCTCTCGGTCGGCCTGACCTCCTTCGTCACCGGCGTCACCGAGCCGCTGGAGTACTCCTTCGCCTACATCGCCCCGGCGCTGTACGCGCTGCACGCGATCCTCACCGGCGTCTCGATGGCGGTCACCTGGGGCCTCGGCGTGCACGACGGCTTCTCCTTCTCGGCCGGCCTGATCGACTACGTCATCAACTGGAGCCTGGCCACCAAGCCCTGGATGATCATCCCGATCGGGCTCTGCTTCGCGGTGGTCTACTACGTGGTCTTCCGCTTCGTCATCATCAAGTTCGACCTCAAGACCCCCGGGCGCGAGGACGAGGACGAGGTCGAGGACGTCACCAAGGCCTGACCCTCCGTCAATCCGCCCGAAAGGCCCTCGGACCCACCGGTCCGGGGGCCTTTCGGCATGCCGGAGAAGGGACCAAGTGCCCTGGCGGAATTCACGCCGGAATTGGCAAAACCAGAAGTGTCGCAGTTATTTCCTCCGGACTTAAACGGCGTGTTAGAAAAGTTTTCGCACCCCACTGGTGTAGACCAATTGGCCGATCACCGATCGGTGCGCAACGCCGCCCACCGCCCGAAGGACAGCCCATGAGCACGACCGCCGCCGCACCGGCGAAGAGGCCCGGAGCCGGCCTCCTGCAAGGTCTCCAGAAGATCGGACGCAGCCTCCAGCTCCCGGTCGCCGTACTGCCGGCCGCCGGCATCCTGCTCCGCCTCGGCCAGGACGACGTCTTCGGCAAGGACGGCCTCGGCTGGGGCAAGGTGGCCACGGTCTTCGCGACCGCGGGCGACGCCGTCTTCGCCAACCTGCCGCTGCTGTTCTGCGTCGGCGTGGCGATCGGCTACGCCAAGAAGGCGGACGGCTCCACCGCTCTCGCCGCCCTGGTCGGCTACCTGGTGTTCCACAACGTCCTGACGGCCTTTCCGATGGCCGGCACCGTCACCGAGGCACTGCCCAAGGGATCACCACAGAACCCCGGGGTGTTCGGCGGCATCGTGATCGGCCTGCTGAGCGCGATCCTGTGGCAGAAGTACCACCGCACCAAGCTGGTCGACTGGCTCGGCTTCTTCAACGGCCGCCGCCTGGTCCCGATCATCATGGCCTTCGTCGGCACCCTGGTCGGCGTGGTGGTCGGACTGGCCTGGGGCCCGATCGGCACCGGCCTGACCAACGCGAGCGACTGGCTGGTCGGCCTCGGCTCGGCGGGCGCCGGAATCTACGGCGTGGCCAACCGGATGCTGATCCCGATCGGCATGCACCAGTTCCTCAACACCTTCTTCCAGCAGCAGGTGGGCAGCTTCACCGACGCCTCCGGCCACACCTGGGTCGGCGACATCCCGCGCTTCTTCCACGGTGACCCGACGGCGGGTCAGTTCATGTCCGGCTTCTTCCCGATCATGATGTTCGGCCTCCCGGCCGCCGCCATCGCCATCGCGCACTGCGCCCGTCCGGAACGCCGCAAGGCCGTGATGGGGATGATGGTCTCGGTCGCGCTGACCAGCTTCATCACCGGCGTCACCGAGCCGATCGAGTTCTCCTTCATGTTCATCGCCCCGGTGCTGTACGTGATCCACGCACTGCTCACCGGCCTCTCGATGGCACTCACCTGGGCGCTCGGGGTGCACGACGGCTTCAGCTTCTCGGCCGGCCTGATCGACTACGCGCTGAACTGGAACCTCGCCACCAAGCCCTGGATGATCATCCCGATCGGACTCTGCTTCGCGGCGCTCTACTACGGACTCTTCCGCTTCGCGATCACCAAGTTCAACCTCACCACCCCGGGCCGCGAGCCCGAGGACGAAATCGAGGACATCACCAAGGACTGACACCCCCTCAGCCCGCGGCCCGCTCCCGGTGGAACCCCCACCCGGAGCGGGCCTTTTTGTTGCGCAACTCGCCAAAATCGCGATTACGGCGGGTAACCATGATCACCAATCCAAAAGAAGGTTTCGATTTCATAGCGCTTCCCACCTGCGCGGCACCCGGGGGTACCGAGGCTCCTCCGCCCGTGCTAGAAAACTGGTCTACACCACTAGTGGTGTAGACCAGTTCGCGGTTCGGCCCCCGATGCACCGCCCCCGACCGACCCGCCCTGACGTTGAGGAACCACCCCCATGACCACGACAGCAACGGCGCCGTCCCCGGCCAAGAAGGCCGGGCAGAGCCTGCTCCAGGGCCTGCAGAAGATCGGCCGCAGCCTCCAGCTCCCGATCGCCGTCCTCCCGGCCGCGGGTCTGCTGCTCCGCCTCGGCCAGGACGACGTGTTCGGCAAGGACGGCCTCGGCTGGGGCAAGGTCGCCGCCGTCTTCCTGACCGCCGGTGACGCCGTCTTCGCCAACCTGCCGCTGCTCTTCGCGGTGGGCATCGCGATCGGCTTCGCGAAGAAGGCCGACGGCTCCACCGCGCTCGCCGCGCTGGTCGGCTTCCTGGTCTACAAGAACGTGCTCACCGCGTTCCCGATCACCGAGGGCCACATCGCCGACGGCAAGTGGGTCGCCCCCACCTACCAGAACCCGGGCGTGCTCGGCGGCATCGTGATCGGCCTGCTGAGCGCGATCCTGTGGCAGAAGTACCACCGCACCAAGCTGGTCGACTGGCTCGGCTTCTTCAACGGCCGCCGCCTGGTCCCGATCATCATGGCCTTCGTCGGCACCGCCGTCGGCGTGTTCTTCGCGCTCTGCTGGGGCCCGATCGGCGACGCGATCGCCAGCCTGAACGACACCCTGATCGGTGCGGGCGCGCTCGGCGCCGGCGCCTTCGGTCTGATCAACCGCGGTCTGCTGCCGGTCGGCATGCACCAGTTCGTCAACTCGTACGCCTGGTTCCAGACCGGTGACTACACCAAGGCCGACGGCACCGTCGTGCACGGTGACATCACCCGCTTCTTCGCCGGCGACCCGACGGCCGGTCAGTTCACCTCCGGCTTCTTCCCCATCATGATGTTCGCGCTGCCCGCCGCCGCGCTGGCCATCGCGCACGCCGCCAAGCCCGAGCGCCGCGCCGCCGTGATGGGCATGATGATGTCGCTCGCGCTGACCTCCTTCGTCACCGGTGTGACCGAGCCGATCGAGTTCGCCTTCGTCTTCATCGCCCCCGCGCTGTACGTGATCCACGCCGTGCTGACCGCCGTCTCGATGGCCGTCACCTGGGCGCTCGGCGTGAAGGTCGGCTTCACCTTCTCCGCCGGTCTGATCGACTTCGGCCTGGCCTACTCCAAGGCCAGCTCGCCGCTGCTGATCATCCCGATCGGCCTGGTCTTCGCGGCCCTCTACTACGTCCTGTTCCGCTGGGCGATCGTGAAGTTCGACCTCAAGACCCCCGGTCGCGAGGACGACGCCGAGATCGAGGACATCACCAAGGCCTGATCCGGCCCCCGCTCCACCCCACCGACCCCGACCGGCAACTGCCGGTCGGGGTCGGTGCGTTGTGGACGGAGGTTGACGGGCCGCCAGGACCGCTGGTCCACTGGGGGCATGCGCGCCTCGTGCTTCCTGGTGACCCGCGACCACATCGACTTCGGTCGCGTGTGGTCGGCGGCGTGTCGTCGCTGCGGTTGATCCCAGCCCAGACACGACACCACCTCCGGAAGGCCGAGGCCCCGCCGTGCCCCACTCCCTGCTGCTCTCCTCCGGTCTGGACGGCCCCGGGCCGCTGACCGCCGCGCACTACACCGAACTCGCCCTGCTCGCCGAGCGCGGCGGGCTGGACTTCGTCACCCTGGACGACTCGCTCGCCCCCGGCTCCAACCTGCTGGACGCCCTCGCGGTGTTCGCCCGGGTCGCCCCCGCCACCTCGCGGATCGGGCTCGTCCCGACCGTCACCACCACCCACACCGAGCCCTTCCACACCTCGCTCGCGGTGAACACCCTGGACTGGGTGAGCGAGGGCCGGGCCGGCTGGCTGGTCGACGTCTCGGCCACCGAGGAGGAGGCCAGGGCCTTCGGCCGCCGGGCGGTGCTGCCCGTCGAGGAGCTCTGGCAGGAGGCCGCCGACGCCGTCGAGGTGGCCGCCCGGCTCTGGGACAGCTGGGAGGACGACGCGGAGATCCGCGACCTGGCCACCGGCCGCTTCGTCGACCGGGAGAAGCTGCACTACGCGGACTTCGAGGGCCGGTGGTTCTCGGTCAAGGGCCCCTCGATCACCCCGCGCCCGCCGCAGGGCCGCCCGGTGGTGGCGGTCCGGCTCGACCACCAGGAGACCGGCGCCCGACGGGAGTTGGCGCTCCACCAGGCCGACCTGGTGCTGCTGGACGCGCCCTCCCCGCAGACCGCCGCCACCGCCCGGGCCGCGCTGCGCACCGCCGCCGGGCGCGACCTGCTGGTGCTGGCCCGGGTCTCCCCCGGCGTCCGCCCGGCCGACTGGGCCGGCGCGGTGGACGGCCTCCACCTGGTGCCGCGTCATCTGCCCGCCGACCTGCGGGAGTTCATCGACGCCACGGCGGCCGGCAGCGGCCGCGGCGGGACCCTGCGGGACCGGCTCGGCCTGGCCCGTCCGGTCTCCCGTTACGCCGCCACCGCGGGGGTGGCCCGATGAGTGCGCGCCAGAAGAAGCAGGTGCACCTCGCCGCGCACTTCCCCGGCGTCAACAACACCACCGTCTGGGCCGATCCGGCCTCCCGGAGCCAGATCGAGTTCAGCTCCTTCCGTGAGCTGGCCCGCACCGCCGAGCGCGGCCTGTTCGACTTCTTCTTCCTCGCCGAGGGCCTGCGGCTGCGCGAGGTGAACGGCCGCATCCACGACCTGGACGTGCTCGGCCGCCCCGAGTCGATCACCGTGCTGAACGCGCTGGCCGCCGTCACCACCCACCTCGGTCTGGCCGCCACGGTCAGCGCCACCTTCAACGAGCCGTACGAACTCGCCCGCCGGCTGGCCTCCCTGGACTTCCTCTCGGACGGCCGGGCGGCCTGGAACGTGGTCACCTCCAACGACGCCTTCACCGGCGCGAACTTCCGCCGGGGCGGCTACCTGGACCACTCCGACCGGTACCGCCGGGCCGAGGAGTTCGTCCAGCTGGCCTCGGAGTTCTGGGCCTCGGACGGCAGGGTGGTGCTCCACTCCGGGCCGCAGTTCACCGTCGAGGGCGCAGGGCCGCTGCCGCCCTCGCCGCAGGGACGGCCGGTGATCATCCAGGCCGGGGACTCGGACGAGGGGCGGGAGTTCGCCGCCGCCCACGCCGACGTGGTGTTCAGCCGGCACTCCACCCCGGAGGCCGGCCGGGCCTTCCACGCCGACGTGAAGCGGCGGCTGGCGGCGTACGGGAGGCGGCCGGAGCAGCTGAAGATCATGCCGGGGGTGACCTTCGTGCTCGGCTCCACCGAGGCGGAGGCCGCCGAGCGCTCGGCGCTGATCCGCCGTCAGCAGGTCGGCCCGCGCACCGCGCTGGCCCACCTGGAGCAGATCTGGGGCCTCGACCTCTCCGACCACGATCCGGACGGCCCGCTCCCGGCCGCCGACCCGGTGGTCGGCTCCGCCCTGGTCCAGGGCCGCACCCGGCTCGGCGACCCCCTCGAACTCGCGGCCCGTTACCGGAAGCTGGCCACCGAGAAGGGGCTCAGCTCGCGCGAGGTGGTGATCGAGCTGAGCGGCCGCCACTCCTTCGTCGGCACGCCCGAGTCGGTGGCCGCCGCCCTGGACGAGCACGTCCAGCGCGACGCGGCGGACGGCTTCATCCTGATCCCGCACCTGACGCCGGGCGGGCTGGACGACTTCGTCGAGCACGTGGTGCCGCTGCTCCAGCGGCGCGGCGTGCACCGCACCGAGTATCCGGTGGGGACGCTGCGGGAGCGGCTGACCGGCAGCCCCTGACCCCCGCCGGGCGCCCGGCGCCGTCAGAGCTGGTAGACGGCGCCGGGGCGGGCCACCTCGACCGGTCCGGCGAAGGCGGCCTGGGCGTCCCGGCGGTTGACCTCGGGGTCGGTCCACGGCGGGATGTGGGTGAGCACCAGCCGGCCGACCCCGGCGGCGGCCGCGTGCTGCCCGGCCTCGCGGCCGTTCAGGTGGACCGCCGCGAAGGTCTCCTTGCCGTCCGTGTAGGCCGCCTCGCAGAGGAACAGCTCGGTGCCCCGGGCGAGTTCGACCAGCTCCGGGCACTCGCCGGTGTCCCCGGAGTAGACCAGGCTGCGGCCCTCGTGCTCGATCCGGAAGGCGAAGGCCTCCACCGGGTGGTTCACCCGGGCCACCGTGATCCGCAGCGGGCCGAGCTCGAAGCTGCCCTCGGCGAGCGTGTGGAAGTCGAACACCTCGGTCATGCCCGGCTGTTCGGGCATGTCGTAGGCGCGCGCCAGCCGCTCGGCGGTGCCGGTCGGGCCGTACACCGGCACCGGGTCCGGGCAGCCCTCCATGCGGTAGTTGCGGGCCACCCAGTAGGCGCAGAGGTCGATGCAGTGATCGGCGTGCAGGTGGCTGAGCAGGATGGCGTCGATCTCGTAGAGCCCGGCGTACTTCTGCAGCGCGCCGAGCGCGCCGTTGCCGAGGTCCAGCAGGACCCGGTAGCCGTCGGCCTCGACCAGGTAACTGGAGCAGGGGGACTCGGCCGAGGGGAAGCTCCCCGAGCACCCCACCACGGTCAGTTTCATGCCGAGCCCCTCCACCCCGTCTGGTCATGGTCCGAGCCCCGGACGCCCACCGACTGGCGGTGGCCGGGCTGCCTGACGAGAGTAAGGGCCGGACGTCACTTTGCCCCCGTCCCCGTGCCGTGCTGTGGCTGATGTCACCAGAACGGGCCGCCGACGGCGGACGGGGCGTCACCGGTTCCCCGGGCGGTTGCGGGCCCAGGCCCGGATGGTCTCCGCGAACCAGCGCGGGTGGCCGCTGCCGTCCACCACGTCCGGGTCGGGCAGCAGGCCGTGGCGGCGGTAGTTGCGGACCGTGTCGGGCTGGACGTTGATGTGCCGGGCGATCTCCGAGTAGGACCACAACTCGCGGCTGCAAAAGGACATCTGGGCCACCTTCAGGTGCGGCTGATCTTCCGTGGTCAGCTTTTCCGGCCCAACGAGGATCTTTAGTGCGGAACGGACTCCGTGGCCGTTCCGTGACGAATCGGCAGCGCCGAACGGATAAATCCCCGACTGTCACGACGCTCCGGGCCCTCCGGGGTACGGTCTCCGGATGGACAAGGTGCTGATCACACTGCTGGTGGTGGCCGCGCTCGCGGTCGTGCTGTGGCTGCTGCGCAGGCGCGCCACCCCGGCGCCCGCACCCCGCCGCACGCCCTCCGGCCCGGTCCGCACCACCGGCCGCCCGGCACCGCAGGAGATCTGGTGGGCCGAGGTCCCGTTCGAGGACGGGCCCGGGGCCAAGGACCGCCCCTGCCTGGTGCTCGGCGTGAACCGCCGCACCGCCACGGTCGTGAAGATCACCAGCAAGCACCACGCCGGCCGCCCCGGTGTGCTCCCGCTGCCGCCCGGCTCGGTCGGCGACCGCCAGGGCCGGGCCAGCTGGCTGGAGACCGACGAGCTCCGCGAGGTGCCGGTGGCCGCCTTCCG
Organism: Kitasatospora sp. NPDC001664; assembly: GCF_053596675.1. Classification (NCBI taxonomy): domain Bacteria; kingdom Bacillati; phylum Actinomycetota; class Actinomycetes; order Kitasatosporales; family Streptomycetaceae; genus Kitasatospora; species Kitasatospora sp. NPDC001664. The sequence continues at coordinate 112,246 of NZ_JBSFGS010000018.1, read as the reverse complement.
CCGCAGGGTCGGCAAGGTCGACGGACAGACCTGGTCCCGGGTGCAGCGCGCCCTGCGCTAGAACCGCGGAAGGCGCACTCCCCCGCTGGGGAGTGCGCCTTCCGGCGGTGCGTCCGACCGGGCGTCAGGCCCAGAGCTGGCCCTGCAGGGCCTCGACCGCGGCCTCGGTGGTCTCGGCGGTGTAGATGCCGGTGGAGAGGTACTTCCAGCCGCCGTCGGCGACCACGAACACCACGTCCGCCCGCTCGCCGGCCTGGGCGGCCTTGCGGCCGACGCCGATCGCGGCGTGCAGGATGGCGCCGGTGGAGACGCCGGCGAAGATGCCCTCCTGCTGGAGCAGCTCCCGGGTGCGGCGCACCGCGTCCTCGGAGGTCACCGAGTACCGGGTGGTGAGCACCTCGGCGTCGTACAGCTCCGGGACGAAGCCCTCGTCCAGGTTGCGCAGCCCGTAGACCAGGTCGTCGTAGCGCGGCTCGGCCGCCACCACCTGGACGCCGGGGACCTTCTCGCGCAGGTACCGGCCGACGCCCATCAGGGTGCCGGTGGTGCCCAGGCCCGCCACGAAGTGGGTGACGGTCGGCAGGTCGGCGAGGATCTCCGGGCCGGTGCCGGCGTAGTGCGCACCGGCGTTGTCCGGGTTGCCGTACTGGTAGAGCATCACCCAGTCGGGGTGCTCGGCGGCGATCTCCTTGGCGATCCGGACGGCGGTGTTGGAGCCGCCGGCCGCCGGGGAGGCGATGATCTCCGCGCCCCACATCCGGAGCAGCTCGCGGCGCTCCTCGCTGGTGTTCTCCGGCATCACGCAGACCATCCGGTAGCCCTTGAGCTTGGCCGCCATGGCGAGCGAGATGCCGGTGTTGCCGCTGGTGGGCTCCAGGATGGTGCAGCCGGGGGTGAGCAGCCCCGCGGCCTCGGCCCGCTCGATCATGTGCAGGGCCGGCCGGTCCTTGATCGATCCGGTCGGGTTGCGGTCCTCCAGCTTGGCCCAGAGGGTCACCTGCCCCTCCCCGTTGCCGGGCACGGCGGCGGAGATGCGGGGCAGGCGGACCAACGGGGTGTTGCCGACGGCTTCGAGCGGGCTGTCGTACTTCATCAGATCCGGGGCCTCCGGCGATCGGGGGGTGGAGCAAGGAGCGGGGCTGGGGTGCGTGCCTCGGCGGTGCCGACGAGGGAGTCCATGCGGAGCATCGGCGACCGAGGAGAAGCCGGCGAGGTGCGTGCCCCGGGCCCGCGACGCCGCCCCCCGATCGCCGGAGGCCCCTCAGCCACCGGCCACGGCGGGGAGGATGGTGACGCTGTCGCCGTCGTTCAGGCCGGTCTCGATGCCGTCCAGGAAGCGGACGTCCTCGTCGTTCAGGTAGACGTTCACGAAGCGGCGCAGCTCGCCGTTGTCCAGCAGGCGGGCGGCGATGCCCGGGTGGCGGACGTCCAGGTCGGCGAAGAGCTCGCCGAGGCTGGCACCGGCACCCTCGACGGACTTGGCGCCGTCGGTGTAGGTGCGGAGGATGGTCGGGATGCGGACCTCGATGGCCATGACTGCGCTCCTGTGGAGGTGGGTTCGGGGTGGGCCGCAGGGGCGCGGCAGGGCGGTGCGATCCCCGTACGGGGCAAGGCGGTTGGCCGGGCTCAGCGAGCGGCGGCGGGGCCGGGACAGATCGCGCTGGCGAGCCGGCACAGGTCGACGTGCAGGCGCGCGACAAGGCGGGTGCCCTGGGCCTGGTTGCTCACATCGACGGAACGCATGGGCTCATCGTATAGATTCCCCGCCCCGCTCCGACATCCACGTCTCGCCATCCGGATGAATGTGTGTCACATCCCGGGACGCGCCGAGGGCCCGCCGCTCCACCGGGGGGTGGTGCGGCGGGCCCTTCGGCCCTGCTCAGTAGGCCTCGACGAGCTCCACGGGCTCCTCGGTGATGACCCCGTCGACGATCCGGAAGGAACGGAACTGGAACGGGTCGCCCGGCTCGGTGCCCTCGGCGGTGGAGACCAGCACGTAGTGGGCGTTCGGCTCGGAGGCGTAGCTCACGTCGGTGCGGGAGGGGTAGGCCTCGGTGGCGGTGTGGGAGTGGTAGACCACCACCGGCTCCTCGTCCCGGTCGTCCATCTCCCGGTAGAGCTTGAGCAGGTCGCCGGAGTCGAACTCGTAGAAGGTGGGCGAGCGGGCGGCGTTGAGCATCGGGACGAACCGCTCCGGGCGGTCGGTGCCGGCCGGGCCGGCGACCACGCCGCACGCCTCGTCCGGGTGGTCCGCGCGGGAGTGGGCGACGATCGCGTCGTGCAGCTCTCGGGTGATGGTCAGCATCCGGTCAGGATAGCCACGGCCCCCGCCCGCGCCCGCCGTCCGTCTCAGTCGCCGGACCTCGCGTGGACGTGGTCGTGGTCGTGCCCGGTGGTGGCCCCGGGGTTGCGCCGCTTGAGGGCCTGGTAGCCGAGGACCAGCAGGAGGGCCCAGACCGGGAAGACGTAGAGCGAGATGCGGCTGTCCTCGTCGATCGCGATGAGCACCACGACCAGCACCAGGAAGGCCAGCGAGGCCCAGCTGGCGATCACCCCGCCGGGCGCCTTGAAGGTGGGCGGCGGCAGGTGGCCGGCCTTCCAGGCGGCGCGGTAGCGGATCTGGCAGATCAGGATCATCGCCCAGGTCCAGAGGCCGCAGACGGTGGCGACGGAGGTGATGTACTCGAAGGCCTTGGCCGGGGCCAGGTAGTTGAGCACCACGCCGAGGCCCATCAGCAGGCAGGAGACGGTGATCGCCAGCGCCGGGGTCTTGCGGGCGTTGAGGTCGGTGAGCTTCCCGGGGGCCTGGCCGCGCAGCGCCAGGTCGCGCAGCATCCGGCCGGTGGAGTACATCCCGGAGTTGCAGGAGGAGAGCGCGGCGGTGAGCACCACGAAGTTCACGATGCCGGCCGCGGCGGGGATGCCCATCTTCTCGAAGGCGGCCACGAACGGGCTGACCCCGGGGGCGAATTCGCGCCACGGCACCACGGCCAGGATGACCACCAGGGCGCCGACGTAGAACAGCGCGATCCGCCACGGCAGGGTGTTGATCGCGCGCGGCAGGGTCTTCGCCGGGTCCTCGCTCTCGCCGGCCGTGACGCCGACCAGCTCGACGCCGAGGTAGGCGAACATGACGATCTGCAGGGTCATCACCGTCGAGCCGATGCCCTTGGGGAAGAAGCCGCCGTCCGACCAGAGGTTGGAGATGGCCGCGGTGTCGCCGGCGTCGCTGAAGCCGAGGGTGAGCACCCCGATGCCGATCAGGATCATGCCGATGATCGCGGTCACCTTGATCATCGAGAACCAGAACTCGATCTCGCCGAAGAGCTTCACCGAGATCAGGTTGGCGCCGTAGAGGATGACCAGGAAGACCAGGGCGGAGATCCACTGGGGGATGGACGGCGCCCAGAACTTCACGTAGACGGCGGCGGCGGTGGTCTCGGCCATGCCGGTGACCACCCAGAACAGCCAGTACGTCCAGCCGGTCACGTAGCCCGCGAACGGGCCGAGGAACTCACGGGCGTACTCGGCGAAACTGCCGGAGACCGGACGGTACGTCAGCAGCTCCCCCAGCGCCCGCATGATCGCGAAGATCACCAGGCCGGCCACCGCGTAGCTGAGGATCAGGCTCGGCCCGGCCTTGGAGATGGCGGTGCCCGCGCCCAGGAACAGCCCGGTGCCGATCGCCCCGCCGATCGCGATCATCTGGATCTGACGGCTGCCCAGACCCCGCTCGTAGCCCTCCTCGTCGGGGACCGGATCCGTCACCTCGTCGTACTGCTGCTGGGCCATGGGCCACCGTCCTTGCTCGTGGGGAGTGGCAGTCGTACCACGGCACGCCCGGATACCGGTGCGTATCTGAGCGATATTTGAGCATGGAGCGTCCCTGTTCGGTGGGATCTGCCCGGAATGCCGGGAGCCCCGTCCCAACACCTGGGACGGGGCTCCGGCGCGGCGCGTCGGGCAGGTCGACCGCTAGCCCGCCATCGCCTCCAGCAGCGACTCCTGGAGCATGCCGAACCAGAGGTAGGCCATCACCAGCGGCTTGCGCGGGTCCTCGTCGTCCAGCTCGTAGAGGCCCTCGTCGTCGTCCTCGCTGACCTCCAGCCGGGTGCCGAGGGTGAGCCGCAGGTCGTTGAGGCCGCCGAGCCAGTGCCGGCACTCCTCGGCATCGGCCTTGAGCACGCCGCCGACGCCGCCCAGGCCGTCCAGCGAGCGGATCACCGCGAGCGCGTCGTCCCGCTTGCGGGCCCGCAGGTCCAGCTCGGTGTAGCGGCGGAACTCCCCGGCGGCGGCCACCTCCTCCGGGCCCGACGGGCCGTCAGGACCGCCATAGGCGTCGGGGAAGAGCCGGGCCAGCGCCGGGTCGGCGGGCGGGCTGGAGGGGCCCTCGGCGAACAGTGCGGCCAGCGGGTCGTCGCTCTCCCCGCCCGGGCCGGGGCCGATCAGCTCCAGCATCTGCACCTCGAAGGAGCGCAGGATGGACGCCTCGACCTCCTCCAGCGCGATCGCCGCACCGCCGTCACCGGCACTCTCGAACAGCCCAGCCATGATTCCTCGTCAGCCCGTCTACGTCGTGGGGTGGTTGATGGTCCGTCGGGCCCTCGGCCCGCTCAGTCGTGCTGGAGGGTGGCCCACAGGCCGTAGCCGTGCATCGCCTGGCAGTCCCGCTCCATCTCCTCGCGGGTGCCGCTGGAGACCACCGCCCGGCCCTTCTGGTGCACCTCCATCATCAGCGTCCTGGCCTTCTCCTTCGGGTAGCCGAAGTAGGCCTGGAACACGTACTGGACGTAACTCATCAGGTTGACCGGGTCGTTGTGGACGATGGTGACCCAGGGGGTGTCCGGCTCCAGTGCCGGAATGCCTTCGACCTCCGGGCGCTCGATCTCCACGGGCGCGACACTCACGGCTGACACTCCTCGTCGGGGCTCGGTTCTCCACTGCTCATGCTTCCATCCGGGGGACCCGCGAGCGAATCCGGTCCCACTCGAACGAGAAATCGTCAAAGTGACGCTAAGTCCGCTAGCATCGTTCCCATGGACGCCACCACCGCGCGCCACTCCACGGCGCTGCTCACCGACCGGTACGAACTGACCATGCTGCAGGCAGCCCTGCGCAGCGGCGCCGCCCACCGGCGCTCGGTCTTCGAGGTGTTCACCCGCCGGCTCCCCGACGGCCGCCGCTACGGCGTGCTGGCCGGGGTCGGCCGGGTGTTGGACGCGGTCGAGGACTTCCGCTTCACCACCCCGCAGCTGGACTGGCTCTCGGACCAGGGCGTGGTGGACGAGCGGACCCTGCGCTTCCTCGCCGACTACCGCTTCACCGGCGACATCCACGGCTACCCCGAGGGCGAGGTCTACTTCCCCGGCTCCCCCGTGATGACCGTCGAGGGCAGCTTCGCCGAGGCGGTGATCCTGGAGACCCTGATCCTGTCGATCCTCAACTTCGACTCGGCCGTGGCCGCCGCCGCCTCCCGGATGACCAGCGCCGCGGGCGACCGCCCCTGCATCGAGATGGGCGCCCGCCGGGCCCACGAGCGGGCCGCCGTGGCCGCCGCCCGGGCCGCCTACGTCGCCGGGTTCAAGGCCACCTCCGACCTGGAGGCCGGCTTCACCTACGGCATCCCGACCACCGGCACCGCCGCGCACGCCTTCACCCTGCTGCACGACAGCGAGCGGGACGCCTTCACCGCGCAGATCGACTCGATGGGCCGGGGCACCACCCTGCTGGTCGACACCTACGACCTCAAGGAGGCGGTCCGCACCGCCGTGGAGGTCGCCGGTCCCGAGCTCGGCGCCGTCCGGATCGACTCCGGCGACCTCACCCTGCTGGCCCACCGGGTCCGCCGCCAACTGGACGAGCTCGGCGCCACCGCCACCCGGATCATCGTCACCTCCGACCTGGACGAGTACGCGATCGCCGCGCTGGCCGCCGCCCCGGTGGACGGCTACGGGGTCGGCACCAGCCTGGTCACCGGCAGTGGCCACCCGACCTGCGCGATGGTCTACAAGCTGGTCGCCAGGGCGGCCGGCCCCGAGGGCCCGCTGGTCTCGGTGGCCAAGCGCTCGGCCGGCGCCAAGTCCAGTGTCGGCGGCCGGAAGTGGGCCGCCCGGCGGCCCGACGCGGAGGGCGTCGCGGAGGCCGAGGTGACCGGCACCGGGGCCGTCCCGGACGCGCTGGAGCCGCATCTGCTCCAGGTCCCGCTCGTCAAGGCCGGCGAGGTGGTCGGCCGCGAGCCGCTGGCCGCCGCGCGCGAACGCCACGTACGGGCGCGGGCCGGCCTGCCGCTCTCCGCCACCCAGCTCTCGCGCGGCGAGCCGGTGCTGCCCACCGAGCTGCTGCTCGGCCGCTGAGCCGGCGGCCGTTCCCCTTTCGCCTACGCGCGTCACTCCCTACAGTGGCGAACGTCCGGGCCCACCACACCGCCCCCGTCGGGGGAGAAGGAAGCAACGCCATGCAGCGGGCACTGATCGTCGTGGACGTGCAGAACGACTTCTGCGAGGGCGGCAGCCTGGCCGTCGCCGGCGGCGCCGAGGTGGCCGCCGCGATCACCGACCTGATCGCCGGTTCCACCCCCGGCTACGCGCACATCTGCGCCACCCGGGACCACCACATCGACCCGGGCGCGCACTTCTCCGCCGAGCCGGACTACCGGGACTCCTGGCCGGTGCACTGCCTGGCCGGCACGGAGGGCGTGGGCTTCCACCCCAACCTGTCGCCGGTGGTGCTCTCCGGCGCGATCGAGGCGGTCTTCGACAAGGGCGCGTACTCGGCCGCCTACAGCGGCTTCGAGGGCGCGGACGAGAACGGCGCGGGGCTGGCCGAGTGGCTGCGCGAGCGCGGGGTGACGGAGGTGGACGTGGTCGGGATCGCCACCGACCACTGCGTCCGGGCGACCGCCCTGGACGCGCACCGGGCGGGCTTCACCACCCGGGTACTGCTCGATCTGACGGCCGGGGTCTCGGGCCCCACCACCGAGGCCGCACTGGCCGAACTCACCGCTGCGGGCGTGGAGTTGACCGGAGCACCGATCGTCCGTTCCTGACGTCCGGCGCGGCGCGGGGCGGCAGCCCCGGAGCGGGGCCGGAGGGTCGAGGAGCGGCGGGTGCGGCGCGACTGGTGCGGCTGGTGCGGCGGAGGTGGTGCGCCTGGCGGGCCCGCCTCCGCAGGCCGGTCACCACGGTTCGGTCGTCGCAGGGCGCCGCAGGGGGCGCCACACGTCCCGTTCAGGTGACCACCAGCTCGACCACGTCCTCGCCACCGGCCAGGAAGGCCTCGCGCAACTCGCCGCCCACCACGTCGGGTTCGGCCTCCAGGCGGTCGGTGGAGACGTAGACCACCCGGACCCCGAGGTACTCCATCCGATGCTGCCCGCCCCGGACCCAGGCCGCCTCGCCCTCGCTGACGCAGCGCAGCTCCGAGTCCACCTCCACCGCGACCGCCGCTCCCGGCCAGTACAGGTCCGGCACGGCCACGAAGGTGCCGCCCTTCATCCGGAGCTCGGGCCCGGCCGACGGCACCGGCAGCAGCCACTCGTCCACCAGCTCGTTCAGCCGCTCCAGCGCCGACTCCCGCCCGGCGGCCAGGAGTTCGTCCACCGCGGCCCGCACCCGGGGCTCGGTGAGCAGCCCGGCCTCGGCCAGCTCGGCCAGCAAGTCCCGCACCGTGCAACCGGTCTCGCCGCGGGAGACGGACTCGCGCAGCACCGCCCGCAGCTGCGCCGGGTGCACCTCCCCCGTGTCGAACGCGGCCGAGTCGGTCCACTCCCGCAGCGTGTCGGCGACCGCCCGGGCGACCGGGGCGCAGGCCAGGCCGTGCACCGAGCGGGCCTCCAACTCCCTCTCCGTACGCCGGATCCGGACCTCACCCGCGTCCTTGAGGCGACGCTGACGGGGCACCAGCACCTCCACCCCGGTGACGGCGGGCAGCCGGGGCGCGGAGGCGAAGCCGTACAGCGCCAGCGCGGCCGCACCGGTGATCACAGCACCCTCGCGGCGGCCCTCCTCGCGGCCGTCCTGGGCGGCGTACAGCAGTGCGGCCCACATCCGCTGCTCCGGGGTCGGCTCGCCGCCCTGGAGCAGGTAGACCTTGGGCAGCAGCCGCTGCCAGGGGCCGCCCCGGCGGCAGCGCTCGCTGACCAGCCGGGTGGGCACGCCGCGGGACCGGAGCTGGTTCGCGGTGATCACGTTCTGCTGGCGGCGGGCCAGCTCCTCGAGGGAGGGCGAGGGCGAAGGAATCTGGTAGCTGCTCATGCCGCCTACCCTCCCCAAGACCCCCCGCTCCGCATCCACGACCTGACGCACCGTTACCCAACCGTCGCGAAACCGGGACTAGCCCGCACTAAAGTCCCCATACCCTCACCCATTCGGCCCAAAGGACGTTCATCGGACTGCCGGTATCGACCGCAGTTGGCCTGTACCATCCGCATTTCGCACACCGTTTCGGCCATCGGCGCGACGCCCCGGCACCCGCCGCGACCTGCGGTGCCTGACCGAGAGTGACGAGCGCCATACGCATCCCCGCCGCTCGGGGGTCACACCGCCCGCGCAGGATTGCCTAACATCACACTCATGCCACGTGACGAAACCGCCTCCCTGCGCGCTGCCCAGCTGCGCCTAGGCCGACTGCCCGGCTACGTCCGACAGCCGGACCTGGCCCGCCGCAGCGGCGAGGAGGGCCACTTGTACAAGAAGGGGTGGGAGGTCCGCTTCACCGCGCGGACCGAGGAGGAGATAGCGGAGATCCGCGACCTGGTGGTCGCGGCCGGCTTCGCCCCTGCGCGACCGTTCTTCAAGGGCAACCAGCTGATCCAGCCGGTGTACGGCATCGCCGCCGTGCACGCCTACCTGGCCGCACGGGAGGCGCTCGAAGCAGCCGGCGTCCCCGAGCAGCAGAACCGCCGCGCCGCCGCTCCCTCCGCCGCAGCCGCCGCAGCAACGGCCGCCACAGCCGCTGCCAAGCGGGCCCGCCGCAAACCCGACGAACCCAACCGCACCTGCTGAACCCCTCCCTCGGGGTCCGGCCCCCGCCCGGATCGGCACCGCACCCCGACCGGCCCCGGGCCCGGGCCCTCACGGCTGCCGCCCGTGCGGCCGGACCGGCGCCGCCGAGCAGCGCGACCGGTCCGGGGCGCGCTGCCACCGGCACGCGCGCGCCCACCACGCACGTCGGCACCACCTCCGGGCCCCCGCACTGCTCCACGTGCCCTCATGCGGCCCCGCACCGGCACCCGCAGCGCCCCGCTCCGAGCCCCCGAGACCGCCGCGCGGCCCCCTCTGCGGCCCCCTGCGGCCCCTGTGCGGCCCCTGCGCCCCTCGTACGGCCCAGTGCGACCGGCCTACGGCCGAGGTCCCCGGCGCGGCGGCGCCGGCGCCCCTGCCGGCCGGCCCGCCGGCGCACCGATCGCCGCCCGCACCAAGGGAACTGACACCCCGTCACACAACGGCTCAATCGCATCCCTCGCACGGGTATCTGATGGGACTTGTCACACAGAGCAGTCATCCGAGGCCCTAGAGTGAAGGACGGCCACCCCGTCGCCGAACCCGTCGTCGCACCCGGATCGAGAGGCTGATGTGACCAACCGTCATGACCCGGTCTCCTCGGTGGAGTTCGCCGCCTTCCGGGAGCTGCACCATCCGCGGTACCTGAGCTACGCCCGGGTCTGGTTCCGGGACGCCGCGCAGGCCGCCGCAGTGGTCGAGGAGGCCTTCGGCGCCCTCGCCGCCGCCTGGCCCGAACTGCTCGGCAGCCCCAACCCGACCGCCGACGCCTGGCGCATCCTGCGCGCCACCGTGGCCGAACGCGGCGACGAGGCCCGGGTGCCACCGCAGCGGCCGACCGCGACGCCGGACGAGGATCTCGCCATCCTCCACTACGTGGTCGGCCTGGCCACCCCGGAGATCGCCGACGTGGTCGGCGCCGACCACGCCAACGTGGCCAGCCAGCTCCGCCACGCCCTGCGCGCGGCCGCCGACTGGTGACCGGGCCCGCGCGGCACCGGGGGCGCGTGCGGCACGGAACTCGGCACGGTGTGCGGTGCGTGCGGTGAAGTGCGTGCGGTGGGGTGCGTGCGGTGGGGTGCGTGCGGCTCGGTGATCACGATCACCCCGGCGGGTCCTTCTCAGGCCGGGCTTCGCGGGCGAATGATGTGGAGGGCCGCCCGACTGACGGGTGGTCAGCCCCACCGCAGAGCTCCAGGGAGGCGCCAGTGTCCCTCGCCCGAACCGCCGCGATGTTCGACCGGCAGGCCGACGCCTGCGACGAACTCGGCTCGCCGCTGTACGCCTTCCTGATCCGCCGGGCCGCGCGGGACCTGCTGGAGAACGGCCCGTGCGCGGCTGCGGTCAGCGGTCACGAGGACGCCCCCGGACCCGACGCCATCGCACTCCGACTGATGGGCGGGGTGCACGCCCTGGTGCTCAGCGGACGGGCCCCCGCCCTCGCCGCCCACTACCCGAGCGCCGGCGGAAGCTGTCCGTCCCCCGTCCCGGAAGCCGTCTGGGAGGACTTCCGGGCCACCGTGGCGGACCACCCCGACTGGCTGAAGGACTGGCTGACCAGGCCCCCGCAGACCAACGAGACCGGCCGGGCCAACCTGCTGATCGCCGGCGTCCTGCACGCCCTCGACGGCGCCGACCTGCCGGTCCGGCTGTTCGAACTCGGTTCCAGCGCCGGGCTCAACCTGCTCGCCGACCACTTCCGCTGCGCCTGGTCCACTCCTTCCGGTCCCGAGGCCGGAGCGACTGCCGCTTCCGCGACCGGAGCCTTCGGCCCCGCCGACTCCCCCGTCCTGCTGGCCGACGCCTGGCGGGGCACCCCGCCGTCCCCGCTCGGCGCGGCGGCGGAACTCCCGCCGCTGCGCTTCGCCGAACGGCGCGGCTGCGACCTCGACCCCATCGACCCGCGTTCCCCCGAGGGCGCCCTCGCGCTGCGCTCCTACGTCTGGGCCGACCAGCCCGAGCGGGCCGCCCGGCTCACCGGAGCCCTCCAGCTGGCGGAACGGCTGCCCACCACCGTCGAGCCCGTGGGTGCGGCCGAGTTCCTCCGCGGGGTCTCGCTCGCGGAGGGCGCCCTCACCGTCGTCTGGCACTCGGTGATGCGCCAGTACGTCCCGGCCGCCGAATGGGCGCTGGTGGAGGCCGAGTTGGACCGCCTGGCGGCCGAGTCCACCCCTGCGGCCCCGTTCGCCCACGTCTCCTTCGAGCCGCGCCGCACCCCGGACTGGCGCGAGCACCGCTTCCTGCTCACCGTCCGCACCGGGCCGGCCGCCGAGTCCGTGCTCGCCGAGGCGGTCCCGCACGGCCTTCCGGCCTGGCCCCTCGCCTGACGGGCCGGTTCGGCTGCGGGGTTGCGGGGCTGCGACCGGCGGACCGGCTGAGCGGCGGACCGGTCAGATCGTGGGGCGTCCCTCGGTGACGTCGTACAGGTGGTGCACCGGGTCGTGGATCAGGTACCGGGCGAAGGAGGCCACCGTGAAACGGGCACCGTCGCTGCGACGCCCCGGCCGCTGCCACTGCCCGCCCTCGACCCGGTCGAAGGCGGCGGCCAACTCCTCGGCCGCCTCGGCGAGTTCGGCTGAGACCCGGGCCGGGTCCTGCTCGCCGTAGCGCTCGGCGACGGCGGTCTCGTCCTGGTCCCAGTTGGCGAACAGCGGGTCCTGCTCGTCCAGCATCAGCCCCAGCCGGACACGGAACAGCCGGAACACGTCCCGCACGTGGCAGGCGTACTCCAGGTCCGACCAGACCTCCGGTACGGGACGGCTCCGCAGCGCCGCCTCCGGCCGCTCCGCGAGCAGCGCCACCCAGGCGGCGGCGTTGGCCCGGACCAGGTCGGCGACCCGCTCGGCGTCCACCTCCGGGGTGTCGAAGCCGCAGTCGGGGCAGGCGCGTTCCAGGACCCAGGTCCAGTCCTTGGTGTCAGGCGTGATCATGGCTCCAGCATGGCGCGGACCGCCCGGGCCCGGCCAGTGGCCACGACGCCAGCACCCGCCAAGATCCTGCCAACGCCGCCAACGGCCCCCAACGCCGGTCAGACGAGCGGACGGTACATCACCAGCAGGTCCACATAACCGAGCTCGGCGTGCCGGAAGCCCTCCGGGACGGTGCCGATCACCGCGAAGCCGAGCGACTTCCACAGCTCCACCGCCCGGGTGTTGGTGGCCACCACGGCGTTGTACTGCATCGCCCGGTACCCGTCCGCCCCGGCCTGCTCGATCACGTGCTCCGCCAGCGCCCGTCCGACGCCCTTGCCGGCATGCTCCGGGGCGACCATGAAACCGGCATTGGCGATGTGCGAGCCGGGGCCCATCTGGTTGGGGTGCGTCTCGGCGCTGCCGAGCACGGTGCCGTCCCCGTCCACCGCGACCACCGTCCGGCCAGGGGCCCGCTTCATCCAGATCGCCCGGGCGTCCTCCTCGCCGATGTCCCGCGGCCAGGTGAAGGTGTCGCCCGCCGCCACGATCCGGTGCAGGAACCGCCAGATGGCCGGCCAGTCCGCGGCCGTCGCCTCACGAATGATCATCCCGCCAGTCTGCCCCGGCCGTTCGGACCCGACCACCGGTTTTCCTCCTGGCACCGGCCTCCGACGGCGCGCGGACGGAATCCCGTGGCGGGGCCCGGCCCCGCTGACTACAACTGAGAGGTGATCAACGACGAGGCCCTCCGCCACAAGCCCACCCTCACCGGCGAACGCGTCCGCCTGGTGCCGCTCTCCCCCGCCCACGCCGACGACGCCTGGCGCACCTTCCAGGACCCGGAACTGCTCCGGCTCACCGGCACCACCAAGCAGTTCACCCGCGCCGAGATCGACGACTGGTGCGCCACCCGCGCCGACCAGCCCGACCGCCTCGACCTGGCCGTCGAAGACCTCCGCACCGGCGCCTACCTCGGCGAACTCGCCCTCAACGAACTCGACCGCCCCACCGAATCCGCCTCCTACCGGATCGCCCTCGACCCCGCCGTCGCCGGCCGCGGCCTCGGCACCGAAGCCACCCGGCTCCTGCTCTCCCACGCCTTCGACGCCATCGGCCTGCACCGCGTCCACCTGGAGGTCTTCTCCTACAACCCCCGCGCCCGGGCCGCCTACCTCAAGGCCGGCTTCCTCCCCGAAGGCCGCCTCCGCGACGCCCACGTCTGGGACGGCACCCGCCACGACATCCTGCTGATGGCCGCCCTCGCCCCCGAATGGCGGGCGGCCACCACCCCCTCCGCCGCTCAGCCCTGACGGACGGTACAGCTGGCATCCACCGAAGTCGCCGGCAGCCCCACGATCCCCTGCGCCCAGCCCAACAGGTCCGAACAGACCTTCGCCTCCTCGGCGTTGGCCGGGCCGTGGTTCTCCGACGCGGACGCGGCGGCGGCACCCCCGAAGGTGGCGGCCGCCAGGCCAGCGGCGAGCAGCACGGCGGGGAGCCGGCGGCGCGAGGCGGGGGCGGAGGAGGAACTGGTGAACACCCGGAACATGGAACGGCCCTTCGGTCTACTGACGACTTGACTGGTCATCAGTACCCGAAGGGCCGTTCGCCGTGCTCGGATTGTGCGCCGTTCGTGGGCGTGTCAGCGGTACGGGTTGCCGCCGCCGCCCTGCTGCGGCGGGGGCGGGGGCGGGTAGCCCTGGCCCGGCTGCGGCGGCTGCGGATACTGCTGGTACTGCTGCTGCGGCGGGTACTGCTGCGGATACTGCTGCCCACCCCCGTACGGAGGCTGCGGCGGTTGCCCCCCACCGCCGCCACCACCACGACGGCGAGCCAGCACGATCACCCCACCGACCACCACCACGGCCAACACCCCGACGACCCCCCACACGAACACCGGGATCCCACCGTCGTCCTTCTTCTCCCCCACCGGAGCCGCCGTCTGGCCCTCCTTCGCCCCACCGGTGGCGGGCGCGGAGGCGGGTGACGACGCCTGAGGGCCGCCCTGCGATTCCACGCGTGAGAGCAGCGGGTTGTCGCGCGGGCCGTTGTCGACCTCCGGATTCGCTGCGAGGGCCTTGGAAGGCGAGGCGACCCCGTACCCGAAGTTCTCGTTGGGGATCTTCTGCCCCTGGCTCGCCACTGCCGACTTGGTCATGCGGTTGATGACCTGCCCCGCCGACAGTTGCGGGTACTTCGACCGCACCAGAGCAGCGATGGCCGACACGTAGGCGGTGGCTGCGGAGGTACCGGTGCCGTTGCCGTAGCTGGTGGTCGACTTGCTGGTGGCGCTGTAGACCTCCACCCCCGGAGCAACCAGGGTGAGTTCGGGCCCCCGGTTCGACTTGTTCCAGACCGTCCCCTGACGATCGACCGCCCCGACTGCCACAACTCCCGGGAAGGCTGCCGGGTAGGAGACCGGGGCGTCCTGCCCTCCGAGGTTGCCGGAACCACTGACCAGCACGACGTCCTTGCTGACCGCGTAGTTGACAGCAGCCCTGGCCTCGGCGTTCAACCGCAACCCGCCCAGCGTGATGGACATGTTGACGACCTTGGCGCCGTGGTCCACCGCATAGCGGAGGGCTTCGGCGAAGCGTGCCTCTCCGCCAGAGGGCATCGCACCGGCCTCGTCCAGAGCGATCCTGACAGGCAGGATCTTGGCCTTCGGCGCGAGGCCGATGATGCCCGCCGCGTCACCATGGCCGTGTGCCGCGATCAAGCTCGCGATGCTGGTGCCGTGGCCGAGCTTGTCCACCCTCCCGTCCGACTGCTCGCCCGAGAAGTCGGCTCCGGGCAGCACCTGACCGGTGAGGTCCTGATGATCGCCCAGGACCCCGGTGTCGATCACGGCGACCGTCACATCGGCGCCTTCGGAAATCGGCCAGACCTCGGTGGCCGCCTTGTACCGGTCGATCGCCCACTGCGCCTCGCGAATGGTGTCCGCGGCAGCCGGTCCGGTGCCCATGCTCCACATCAAGGACCCGACGGCCAACAGCGCCGTACCACGTCCCAGTCGGCTGATCTTCAAGCCGTGTCACTCCTGTCCTCGAGGACCGCCACCCGACGGAGGCTCAGTCCACCACGTTCGGGTTGGCCGGGCGCCCGGTCGCCCAGGTCTCCTCGTCCTCGACCAGGTAGTCCGGTCGCTTGCCCTCCTGCTTCTCCTTCTTCTTCGCCGCCTGGTTCGCCCCCGGGAATCCGCCCTGACCGCCGGCGCCCTGAGCAGACTGACCACGCGCTCGTCCGAGTCCCGAACCGCCCTCTGTGAAAGCTCCCTTGCTCCCCTGACCGGGCGCGGCCCCGCCCACCACGCCACCGGAACGGCCGACCTGCCGCGACCCACCGCCGACAGCACCGCCGCCGACCGAGCCTCCTGCGGCCCCGCCCGACATCCCACCAGCGCCGAACGCGCCACCACGGGCCCCGCCGAGCCCACGGCCACCGTCGCCCGAGAACGTTCCCCGGGCTCCGATGCCGCTGCCGCCGGCGGTTGCCCTGATGCCGCCGTTGGAAGCAGAACCACCAACGGTGATGCCACCCTGCCCGCCGGCAGCACCGCCTGACAGGCCGCCAGTACCTCCACCGTGACCGCCTGCGACGGGGCCACCAGGCCCGCCCGTTCCGGGCCGGTTGATCACACCTGTGCCGTCAAGGCCCGTTCCGGGACTGGTGATCACCGGAGAAGCCGGCTTCGGGGCAGGGTTGGCCGTACCGCCCTTGATACCCGGATCCGTCGGCCCGGGGGTGATGACCTTCGGGGACTTCGGAGCGCCCCCGACAGGTCCTCCGCTGCTCCGGACGCCAGTGGTGGAGGAGCTCCCGTACTCCTTGCCGGCCCGGGCGCCCATGCCACCGCCCAGGAGCAGCGCGCTGATCGCGGCAGAGCCCATGGAGTCGCCCGGCGACGGGACGTCCACGATGTCCTCGATCGGCGACCGTACGATCGGCGGCTTCATGTAGGAGGTGGCGGCGCGATAACGGGTCGCCAGGAGGTTCATGACGGCCACTGCTTGAGTCTTCTTCTCATCGCTGATCGCCGTCTTGGTGTCCTCGTCCTCGTTGCCGACCGCGGATGACGCGGTGTCACCGATCGCGTCGGCCGCCTTGGACCAGAAGCTGGGCTCCTCGGGCATGGTCCGCTTGGCCTCGTCGATCGCGCTGGACATCATCTCGAGCGTGATCGCAGCGTCGTTCGCGTACGCGGCGGCGGTGTTGATGCTCTCCGCGAGTCGGGTCATCTTGGCGTGGAACGCGTCGCTGGTGTCACCCTCCCAGGACGTGGTGGCATCGCCTGCGGAGGTCGCCAGCGATTGCTGGATCTGCTTCAGGGTGTCCGTTGCCCGGCGCCAGGGATCGGCAGCGGACATGACGCCACCGGAATCCATCGACCCCACCATCCGGCGAAGATCGGCGTGGCTGTAGTCGTTGAAGTTCGTGTGCTGGTTCATGGGCCCTACCCTCCAGTCCGGTGCCGCGCGGCGATCTTGAGTGCCGACCCGCTCACCAGGTCGCCTGAGGGTCCGCGGCAGTCACCGGCGCAGTGCCGGGAACCGGGGCCTTCGGGGTCGGGACCGCACTCGGGCGCTGAGGCGCGTTGTACGCGACGGGCGTTGCCGTGGGTCCACCGCTGACCGACCAACCGTCGGAGTTGAGCTTGAGACCTCGGACGGTCTCGGCCTCCTGCTCCTCGTAGTTGGCCGCGGTGAGGTCCGCCTTGCGCTGTGCCTGGTCCACCGCGTCCTGAAGAGCGTTCATGACGTCCCGCAGCCCGTCCCGCATGTTCTCGTACTGATCGTGCAGCGCCTGCGCCTCGGCGAAGCTCCCGAAGGCGCTCCGCGCCACGCCGGTCTGGCCGTGGGTGCGGGTGCCGTCCGCTCGTGATTGGAACTCGTCCAGTAGGCCGCGTACCTGGGTAGCGAAGGCCCGCAGGCTGTCCACTTCGACGCGGTAGCCCTTGCCCGTACTCACGACTGTCCTCCCCCGTGGAGCCAGTGCTGGGACTGGTTTGTGTGACTCGATGTCAGGTGTTTCGTAGGCGACGGGTCCGTGGCGACCGCCCCCTCAACCCTCATGTCTAACACATGGGATGCCCGGGTCGGAGGGTGACGTGACGCACCGTCGGGGATTGGGACGGAATCAGTACACGGGGCGGGCGAGGGCGGTGGAGAGGGCACGGCGGCAGAGGGAGTCGGCGCGGCGGGTCGTTTCGGGGAGGCGGTAGGTGGGGGTGAGGCGGAGGACGGTGGCGAGGGATTCGGGGAGGCCGATGCGGTGGCCGGTGGAGACGAAGACGGGTTTGACGTCGGGGCGGGTGCGGAGGGCGGCGCCGACCTGTTCGCCGGTGGTGGGGTCGAGGAGGGGGGTGGTGGCGCCTCGGGTGGGGGCGGGTGGGGTGTGGGTGAAGGTGAAGGGGGTCTTGGCGACGCCGAGGGTGGGGAGGTCGGTGAGGAGGCCGAGGTGGGTGGCGAGGCCGAGGCGGCGGGGGTGGGCGAGGCCGTAGCCGTCGCAGACGACGAGGTCGGGGCGGGTGCGGAGGGAGGCCAGGGCGTCGAGGACGGTGGGGAGTTCGCGGAAGGCGAGCAGGCCGGGGACGTAGGGGAAGGAGATCCGGCCGGCGGCGGTGGTCTCCTCGACCACGGTGAGGGTGGGGAGGGAGAGCAGGACGGCGGCGGCGACCACCAGGTCGCGTTCGTCGTCGTAGGCGACGTCCACGCCGGCGACCAGGGCGTCGGGGGCCGGTTCGGGGCCGGTCGGGTCGATCAGCGGGCGCAGTCGCAGCTGTTCCGCGACGGCCTCCTCCTCGGTGCGCGGCCAGCCCTCGGGGGTGGTGGACGGGTGGGACGAGGACGGTGGCACGGGCACGGTTCCCCCGGGGTGTTCGAGCGGTCGGGTGCCACCGTATCCAGCCTGCGGGGCCCGGAGGGAAGGGGACGGGAAAGGTACTTGTCCGGGACCGGGGGTGGGTAGACCTTGGACAGGTAAGGCAAGGCTTCCCCCGCTCCGCACCCTCCCCTCCCCCGTACGCGAAGGACGGTCCGTCATGTCTCGTCCCACCCTGGCTCACCTCAGCACCGGCGTCCTGACCGTGGTGGTCGCGGCCGCCGTCCTGCTCGCTGTCTCCGGGTCGAGGGGGGTGTTCGAGATCGCGGTGCTGGTCGGGTTCGCCGTCGCGCTCGGCACCCTGACGACCGCTCTGCTGGTGACCGGGGCCGATCGGCGGCGCCGGATCGCGTCCGTCGGGGCGCCGCAGAGCGCGCCGGCCCGGGAGTACGCCGCCCACCGCTGATCCGGGCCGGACGTACGGACGCCCCGTACGGCAGGGCCGCGGGAGCGGCGGCCGTACGGGGCGGGTCCGAGCGCGCGGGCCCGCGCGCGCGGGTCCGAGGGTGCGTCAGGCGGTGCTGACCACCACGGTCTTGGCCGCCTTGTCGTGGATCGCCTGGCGGTAGGGCTTGTCGAAGACGCCGAACAGGCCGTCGACCACCCACCACAGCTGGCCGCAGCAGATCAGTGCGGGGGCGGCGAAGGTGGCCGCCCGGCTCCAGGCCGCGGCGGTGGTCGGGGGGCTGCCGTCGACGAGCATCGCGACCCGGACCTTGGTCACCTTCTTGCCGACGGTCTGGCCGTCCCGGCTGAGCATGACGCCCTCGTAGATCAGGTAGAGGACGTAGGTGACCCAGAAGGTGCTGAGCCAGCCGTTGCGCGAGCCGAGGTCGGCGAACGGGGCGGCGATCACCACGGCCACCACCTGGACGATCAGGTAGTCGATCACCCGCGCACCGATCCGGGCGCCCCAGCCGCCGAGCGGCGGCATCCCGGGCACCGGGCCGGCGCCCACGCCGTACTGACCACCGTAGGGGGCCTGACCGTACGGGGACTGGCCGTACGGGTCCTGGCCGTAGCCGGGCGGCGGCGGGGGCGGCGCCGCCCCGTAGGGCGAACCGTGGGCGCCGGGCGCCCCGTTGTGCGGGCTGCCGCTGCCGTAGGGGTCGGCCGGGGGCGGCGGGCTGCCGTACGGGTCGGCCGGCGCACCGGACGGCGTACCGGACGGCGGGGGTTGCTTGTCGAAGGAGGGCCGGTCGCCCCCCTCCGGTTCGGATCCTGACGAGGGGTCATGGGTGCTCATGACCCGAGTAGAACACCCTGATTACGGCAGTGTTGGGATATTTGGTCCGTTTTGCCTACCTGACGAGTGGTCAGGGTCAGGACCGGACCACCCGGGTACCGGCCGCCCGGTCCTGCCAGGCCCGTCGGCCCTTCCGGTCCAGGACCGGGGCCAGCAGGCCGAACACCGAGAGCAGCGCCGCCTGCCGCACCACCCAGCGCAGTGCCGAACGGCCGAAGGAGGGCGCGACACCGGGACGTTCCGCGTCGACCACCCTGATCCCGGCCAGCCGCTTGCCGAAGGTCTGGCCGGTGCGGGCCACCGGGAGCACCTCGTAGAGCAGTGCGGCCAGCAGCACCACGCCCAGCAGCACCCCGGCCCGGCCGAGCACGGTGCCGTCGACCAGCCAGACCTGCACCTGGGCACCGCTGTTGGCCCGGCTGGCCTGCGCGGCCTCGCCGAGCTTCTGGTCCAGGTGGACGGAGATCGAGCGGACCATCGGCACCCCGGCCGCCACGGCCACCAGCACGAGCACCAGGCCGTCGACCAGACGGGCCGTCAGGCGGCGGCCGAGACCGGCCGGGACGGGCACGGCGGGCCTGCGGGCGGCTGCCGGGCCCCGGCGGCGCGCGGCGGCAGCGGCGGGCGAGGGGCCGGAGGTGGACCCGGACGTGGATCCGGAGGCGGACCCGGAGGCGGACGTGACCGGCTTCCGCCGGGCGGCGGGGACGGCGCCCCCCGCCTTCGGGGTGACGGGCTCCGCGACCGCCGTCCGCTCGGGCCGCGACCCCGTTCCCGGGGCCACGGGCTCCGGCGCGGGAGCCGACACGGGCACGGGCGCGGGCACAGGTGCGGGCACGGGCACAGGTGCGGGCACGGGCGCGGGTGCCACGACGGTGGCGGACGCGGTCGGCACCGGTTCGGGGGTGGTGACCGCCGGGGCGCCCCAGGAGATCCGCTCGGCCGGCCGCGACTGGGTGGCCTTCCATCCGGCCGCCACCGGAGCCGGGGCGGGAGCGGGGTTCGCGGCCACTGCCGGAGACGGGGTCGGGGGGAGCGGCCGGACCGGCGGTGCGACGGCCTCGGCGGCGAACGGCGCCATCACGAAGGACGCGCCGCCCGAGGTCTCGTCGAAGAACACCGGGCCGGTCTCGTCCGCCCGCACCGGCGGAGCGCCCCCCGCGAAGGCGCCGCCGAAACCGGGAGCCGGGGCGGGAGAGGGAGAGGGCGAGGGCAGGACCGGTGGCGGCGGGGCGGCGGCGGCCAGGTTGGCGGGCCGCTGGGCGACGCCGCGGGGCGGCGCCAGGTGTTCGCCGGCCACCGGGGCCGGACGGCTGGTGCCGGGCACCCAGGAGGCACCGCCCCAGTAGCGGACGAAGCCGGGGACGGAGGGGTCCGGGTAGTAGCCCGGCAGCGGGGCGGGCGCGGCTGCGGCCAGCGCCCCCGGTTCGCCCTGGTGAGTTGCGAAGGGGCGTTCCGTCATGGGGTCTTCTCTCCTGGCAGCACCGTGGGGCGACGCACCGTCACCAGCCGGTCGCGGTCGGACAGTCGTCGAGCAGTCACAAAGGGTAGTGCCTCGGCGCCGTCGCGGCGGGCAGTTGGTGAATCCCGGAACGTGCGCCGAATGTGTGTAAGACCTTCGCCGCGCCCCGCTCTCCTCCGGTGGAGGGGTTCGAGAGCGGACCCCGCGGACACCGAGAGGAACCCGTCATGGAACGGTCCACGAGCGTGGTCGAGCACGAGCTCGAACTGAACCTGGTGCTCTCCCCCGAGCGCAGCGTCCCCGTCCCGGCCCGGCTGTCGTACGGCAGCCACGACCCGTACGCCGTCCACATCACCTTCCACCTGGACACCGGCACGCCGGTGACCTGGGTGTTCGCCCGGGAGCTGCTGGTGGAGGGCACGTTCAGGCCGTGTGGGCAGGGGGACGTGAGGATCTGGCCGACCCGCTCCGGGCGGCGCAGCGTGCTCTGCATGGCGCTCAGCTCCCCGGCCGGGGACGCGCTGCTGGAGGCGCCGCTGCCGGCCGTCGCGGCCTGGCTGGAGCGCGCCCACCGGCTGGTGCCGCCGGGCGCGGAGCTGGCGGCACTGGACCTGGACCACTCGCTGGCCGAGCTGCTCGCGTGACGCCGCCGGACGGCGGAGGACCCCCGCTCGGCGGAGGCGGGAGCCCGAGCAGGAGCAGGAGCGGAGCTGGAAGCAGAAACGGGCGCGGGCACGGGCGCGCGTCCGGTGGTGCGGCGTGGGCCTTCGTGGTCCACGCCGGGGAGCATGCGGCCGGGCGTGGGGGCCGGCCGACGCTCCGTCAGCGGAGCGCGCCGCCCCCACCCCCGGATGAGGGAGCGTCAGCTCACCGTCGCGGTGCGCCGGCCCCTTCGGGTGCCCTGCGCTGGGTCGGCAGGCTGACCAGCGGCGCCCCGGCGAAGCGGCGCCGGGAGCGGACCCGGAGTGCGGCGGTCAGCAGGAAGCAGAGGCCGACCAGCGGGTAGACCGCTGCCGGGAGCTGGGCGATCGGCGACAGGTGCAGGTCGAGGTCGCCCTTGTGCGGGACGAGCCACATGCCGAAGGACACGAAGGCGAGCAGGGTGGCGCCGAAGATCGGCCGCCACCGCAGCCGCCGGACCAGGGCCGGGCGGGAGCGCTCGTGCGCGGCCTCGGCGGCCAGCAGCACCAGCACCGGGACGCACCAGACCCAGTGGTGGGTCCAGCTGATCGGCGAGATCAGCACGGCCGTGACGGCGGCGCAGCAGACGCCCCAGGCCTCGGCCCGGGGGGCCCAGCGCGCGCTGCGGTAGGCCCAGGACGCGGTGGCCAGACCCGCCACCGCGACCACGGCCCCGGCCAGGGTGGCCACGGTGCCCGGTTCGGCGGTGTGCAGCAGGCGGGCGACGGCGCCGCGCACGGACTGGTTGTCGACGATCTCGGTCTTGCCGACCCGGGAGGAGTCGTAGAGGTACTTGGTCCAGAAGCCCCAGGTGGCGTCCGGCAGCACCAGGGCGCCGATCAGGAAGGTGCCGAGGAAGGTGAAGCCCGCCACGAAGGCGGCCCTGATCCGGCCGGTGATCAGCAGGTAGACCGCGAACAGGCCGGGGGTGAGCTTGATCCCGGCGGCGATGCCGATGGCCAGGCCCTTGGAGCGGTGGCCGTCGGGCCGGGTGAGGTCCCAGAGGATCAGGCAGGCCAGGGCCAGGTTGATCTGGCCGTACCGCAGGGTGGTGAAGACCGGCTCCAGCCAGACGCCGAGCCCGGCCACCAGCACCACGCCGACCGGGCGCAGCTCCTTGCGCGGCCAGCCGACCAGCTTGAAGGAGAGGTGGGCCAACAGGCCGAGCAGCGCGACGTTCCCGAGGGTGATCGCCACCCGGAGGAACGGGACGCCGAACCAGGTGGTCGGCACGAAGAGCATCGCGGCGAACGGCGGGTAGGTGGCCGGCAGGTTCCACTCCGTCACCCGCAGGGCGTAGAGGTCGGTGCCGTTGGCCACGGCGGCTCCCTCGGCCCGGTAGACGATCATGTCCACCATCGAGGTGCCGACGAAGTGCCGCAGCACCGCGTAGACCAGCAGGGAGAGGACGGCGACCACCGAAGCGGTCACCATGAGCCGCCTGGGTGCTTCCTTGACCGCCTCCCGGACGGCCTGCGGGGTGGCCCGGAGGGTACGGGCGGGTGACGGGGAAGGCGCCCGTTCCGGGGCCTCGCGCTGTTCCTGCGCCGTTGTCACGTTCCGCTCCGTCCGCCGGTCGACCAGCTTGCGACCTTACCCGACGGTCCGCGGCCACGGCCCGGCGAGCGGCCGGGCAGACGTTGGGCAGGCGGTCGGGCAAGCGGCCCGGCGAGCGGCCGGGGCCGTCGAGCACGGCCGGGGGCTCCTGACCCCCCGTGAGGTCAGGAGCCCCCGGCCGCTCGGGACGGAGGGAGCGTCAGCCGGTGTAGGCGCCGAGGGCCCGGGTGAAGTCCAGCGGCTGCTGGGCGATGCTGCTGCAGGTCGCGTCGGCGGCCGGCTTCGGGCCGCCCGGGCAGGCCTTGTCGCGGGTGCCGGACCACATCGAGAGCCAGGCCAGGTGCTTGCCCTTGGCGAACGCGGCCAGCTCGGTGGCGTCGGCCACGGTGAAGACCTCAGTGGAGACGTCGTTCACACCGATCATCGGGGTGACCGCGACCTTGGACCAGGCCGCCGCGTCGGACAGGCCGAGCACCGACTTCAGCTGGGCCTGGGTCGCGGTGGCGGCGTCGATCGCGTACTTGCCCATCCGGCCCTGCGGGTTCGGGGCCGCGCCGGCGCCGTAGTCCATCGCCATCACGTTCACCGCGCCGATCGCCACCCCGGCGGCCTTGGCGTTGGCGACCAGGTTCACGCCGTCCTGGGTGAGACCGCTGGGCAGCACCGGGAGGGTGAAGGAGACGTCCAGCGGGCGGCCCTTGGCGGCGGCGTTCTTCTGGAGCTGGGCGATGGCCTGGGCACGGCGGGTGTTGGCCGCGGTGTCACCGAGCGCACCGCCCTCCACGTCGAAGTCGACCTTGGTGAGGGCGTAGGCGTCCACGGTCTTCTGGTAGGCGGCGGTGAGGTCCGCCACCGAGGTGCAGGCGGTGGCGAGCTCGCTGCCGTTGGCGCCGCCGAAGGAGGCCCGGACGTCGCCGCCGATCGCGCGCAGCGCACCGATCTGGGCCGCCACCGGGTCAGCGGCGAGGTCACTGACGCCGCCCCACTTGGGGGTGCAGCCGCCGCCGGAGACGACGAAGGCGAGGTTGAAGTTCTTCACGCCGCCGGCCTTGGCGGTGGCCACCAGGTCGAACGGGGGCCAGAGGGAGGTGTCCACGTACGGGGCGAAGTGAGCCGTCGTCACCGGCGGGGCGGTGGTGCCGGTCGGGGACGGGGTCTGACTGGGCGTCACGGTCGGGGTCGGCTTGACCGTGGCCGTCGCGGACGCGGACGCGGAGGCAGAGGCGGACGCGGACGGAGAGGTGGAGGCGGTCGGCGTGGTGCTCGGGCGGCCGGAGGGGGTGGGCGGCGGGGTGCTGCCGCCCTTGCACGGGGAGTCGTTGACGGTGCAGTTGGCCGGCTCGGCCTGGGCCGCGCCGCTGCCCTGGACCACGAAGCCGACCTCGACGGTCTTCCCCGGCTCGATCCGCTTGTTCCAGGACTGGGCCTTCACGGTGACGTGCCGGCCGGTGGCGCTGAAGGTGGCGTTCCACAGCGAGTCGATCCGGGCCCCGTCGGGGAGGTCGAAGCCGAGCGTCCAGTCGTCGATCGCCGCACTGCCCGGGTTGGTCACCAGGTACTGGCCGGTGTAACCGGACTCCCAGGTGCTGGTCCGGCTGTAGACGGCGCCGAGGCTGGCCGCGCCGGCCGAGGTGGCGAAGGTGACGGCGGCTCCGGCGGCGAGCACGGTGGCCAGGGCGGCCGCGAAGGCCACCGGCCCCTTGCGGCTGCGGCGGCGGTGTCCCGAACGGCGGGTGGGCTGGCTCATCTGCTCGCTACCTCCGGCGTCACCGGAAGCCCCACGCCTCCGGACCCGCCAGACGCTAGCCCGGCCGGACCGGCCGGAAGCCGTCCCTCAGCCAGCCGAACACCTCCCTTACGGCGCCGTTAAGGAAGAGCGGTGGGGGCGCGGCGAAAGTGGTCACCCCGGGGGCGCGAGGAACTGCGCGCGGGGGAACGGCACCACGTGCAACTGGCTCGCCTGCCCCGACCTGGCACTGGTCCGCCTTCCGACTCGCGCAGTTCCTCGCGCCCCCGGGATCACCACCTGCGTTCCCCGCGCCCCTGGTGCAATCACCCCGGCCGACGCCACGCGCCGAACCGTGCACGCGCCCCCGGCAGGGGGTCAGCGGACGACGGTCTGGACGTCCGGGTGGTGGCCGTTCCAGGTGGCGAAGACGGAGTTGGTGGCGCCGTCCTTGGTGAAGTCGACGCGGAGCCACTTGTCGCCCTGCCAGATCTGCATCTGCCAGTCCTGGTCCGGTGTGGCCGAGACCAGTTCGGCGGTGGTGGGCTGCATGTCGAGCGCGACCCGGCCGCCGGGGACGCGGTAGCTCTTGACCGAGGAGACCGCGGCCGCGCTGCCGGGGGCCGACGCGGCGGCGCTGCCGGGGGCGGCGGGCTTCTTCGCCGGGGTGCGGCCGGGGGCCGGGCTGGTGGGGGCGAGCGGGGTGGCGGAGGGGGTCGGCGAGGCGCTCGGGGACGGTTCGACGGCGGTGGGCGGGGCGGGGGTTGACGGTGCGTCGGACGAGGGGTGGGCGGCCGAGGTGGGGAGCTGGAGGGCGGAGGGCTGTTCGAAGGCCGTCTCGGCCAGCACCGCGTGCACGCCGAACCAGGACAGCGCCACCGCCGCCCCGGTGGCAGCCGTCCAGGCGCCGAGTTGTACGAGTCCGTTCCGCATCGCGTCCACATCCTGCCGTACCGCCGCGACCGGCTGGCGTGCAGGTCAGGGAATCGGCAGGGAAGTTGCACAAATGACACCGAGGTGGCAGGGAGCGGCCGTCCGGCACTCCTGCCAGACCGACCGAGGTACAGACCACTGCTCCGGGATGGACTAGCCTGCGGCCCCATGGCAACAGTGCTCGTGGTCGAGGACGACCCCTTCGTACGCTCCGCCCTGATCCGGCACCTGGCCGATTCCGGCCACGCGGTCAGGAGCGTCGGCACCGCGCTGGAGGCGCTCCGCGAGGTGGCCCAGGTCGGGTGCGACCTGGTGATCCTGGACCTCGGTCTGCCGGACCTGGACGGCTCCGAGGCGCTGAAGATGATCAGAGGGCTGACCGACGTCCCGGTGATCATCTCCACCGCCCGGGACGACGAGGCGGAGATCGTCCGGCTGCTCAACGACGGCGCCGACGACTACCTGGTGAAACCTTTCTCCGTCGAGCACCTGACGGCCCGGATGGCGGCGGTGCTGCGCCGCTTCGGCGGTGGCAGCGCCCCGGCCGGGCGGGTGCTGCGGGTCGGCGGACTGGCGATCGACGTGCAGCGCCGGGAGGCCCTGCTGGACGCCCGGCCGCTGGACCTGACCCGGCGTGAGTTCGACCTGCTGGCCTTCCTGGCGGCCAGGCCCGGGGTGGTGGTGCCGCGCAAGGAGATCCTGGCCGAGGTCTGGCGCCAGACCTACGGCGGGGACCAGACCATCGACGTGCACCTGTCCTGGCTGCGCCGCAAGCTCGGCGAGACCGCCTCCAAGCCGCGCTACCTGCACACGGTGCGCGGCGTCGGGGTCCGCCTGGAGGCGCCCGCCGCTCCGGCGCCGGACGGCGGGGAAGCGACGTGAGGCGGCGCGACCGGGTCGGCGGGGGCGGCCACTCGCTGCGCTGGGCACTCGTCAGGGCAGCGGTGGCCGGGACCACCATGGTCGCGCTGGCCTTCCTGATTCCGCTGGGCCTGATGGTCCAGCAGACCGCGCGGGACCGCGCCTTCGCCGCCGCCGAGCGGCAGGCCGCCGCGCTCGGCCCGGCCCTGGCCATCACCACCGAACAGGACGCCATCGCAAGGGCGTTGGCCTCCACCGACTCGGCCACCCAGGAGCGGGTCGCGGTGCACCTGCCGGTCACCGGGTTCGGCCCGGGCACGGTGGTCGGCCACAGCCGGGCCGCGCAGTCCTCGGTGGCGGAGGCGGCCGGCCAGGGCCGCTCCGGGCAGGGCCGGTCCTTCGTGGCCGCGGCTCCGGGCGGCTTCGTGCTGCTCAAGTCGGTGGCGGTGAGCGGCAGTCGGGTCGCGGTGGTCGAGGTGTTCGTGGCCGAGGAGGAGCTCGGGCACGGGGTGGTCACCGCCTGGCTGGTGCTCTCGGGGGTGGCGGTCGGCCTGGTGGCGATCTCGGTGCTGGTGGCGGACCGGATGGGCTCCCGGATCGTCGGCTCCTCCCGTCGGCTGGCGGCCGCCGCCCGTTCGCTCGGGAGCGGCAACCTGGCGGTCCGGGTGCCGGTGGACGGCCGGGAGTCCGAAGGCCTGCCGAACGAGCTCCGGGAGGCGGCACACGCGTTCAACGCGATGGCCGACCGGGTGGTCCATCTGCTCGCCGCCGAAAGGGAGTTGGCGGCCGACCTGTCGCACCGGCTGCGCACCCCGCTGACCGTGCTCCGGCTGAACACCGCGTCGCTGGGCAGCGGCGACGCGGCGGACGCGGCCCGGCACGCGGTGGCCCAGCTGGAGCGCGAGGTGGACCAGATCATCCGGGCCGCCCGGCGCTCCCCCGAGGACGTGCCGCAGGTGGCGATCGGCTGCGACGCGGCCGAGGTG
Organism: Kitasatospora sp. NPDC001664; assembly: GCF_053596675.1. NCBI lineage: Bacteria > Bacillati > Actinomycetota > Actinomycetes > Kitasatosporales > Streptomycetaceae > Kitasatospora > Kitasatospora sp. NPDC001664. Next base: position 85,003 of record NZ_JBSFGS010000018.1, on the reverse strand, counting down.
ATCCGCGAGCGGGTCGGCTTCTGGTCCGCGCTGGCCGAGGACGAGGGGCGCCGCTGGCAGCTGGCCGGGGCGGAGGGCGCCGCACCGGTGCCGGTGCAGCGCGGCGACCTGGCGGCGGCGGTGGACGCCCTGCTCGGCAACGTCTTCCGGCACACCCCGATGGGCACCGCCTTCTCGGTGGACGTGCTGGTCACCGAGGGCTCGGTGATCGTGCTGGTCGGCGACGCGGGGGCCGGCTTCGCCGACCCGGAGGCGGCGCTGCGCCGCGGCGAGGGGCAGGGCGGCGAGGGCTCGACCGGGCTCGGACTGGACATCGTCCGCAAGCTGGCCGAGACCACCGGGGGCGATCTGGCGCTGGGCCGCTCGGCCGGCCTCGGCGGAGCCGAACTGCGCCTGCGCCTGGAGACCAGGCCGACCGTCCCCCGCCCGGCGCGCCGCCGCCGCTGAGCCGGCCTCCGGCCAGGGGCGCGGGGAACTGCGCGCGGCGGAAGCAGGACACCCGTGTGCCGGGTACGGGCACCCACTTGCAGGTGGTTCTCCGTACCCGGCACACGGGTCGGTGCCTTCCGATTCGCGCAGTTCCTCGCGCCCCTGGCTGCGCTCCGGGCGGCCTGGGCGGCGCGTCGGCTAGTGCTGCAGCAGGTGCGGCGGGGCGGGGCGGTAGCCCGGCAGGTACGGGCCCGGGTAGGCGGTGCGGTCGGCGAGCAGGTGGCGGGCCGGGCCGGGGGTGCCGAGCACGGCGAGGACGGCGGTGCCGTAGCGGTCGCCGAGTTCGAACGGCTCGGTGACCGAGCGGGCGCCCCGGTCCACCGCGTAGTCGTACGCGGCGTAGGCGTCCGGCACTTCGATCACCAGGTCCAGCAGCGAGTCCCCGTGCCGCTCGACGTGCTCGGCGATCCGCCGGGCGTGTGAACTCCCCGGTGCCAGCGCGGAGCTGACGACCAGCCGGGTAGGTCCGGACTCCAGGACGTAGGAGAGCACCGAGGGGCAGCCGGTGGCCGGACCGGCCCACGCGGTGCAGCGCATGGCGAGCGAGACGGCGTAGTGGCGGGCGACGAGGCGGGCGTCCCGGACGGCGTAGACGGCGTCGGTGCGCAGCGCCGCGAGCGGCCCGGGCCCGTCCGGGTGGAGGACGTGCGGTGCGGTGGAGACGTCGGTCAACGAGTACCTCCCCGGTGGGCCGGTCCGAGCCCCGCGGCCCGGTGTGGGGGCCCGTTCCGCGGGGCGGTGCAGGGAGCGTCCCGTCCGTGGCGGCGTTACGCAACCGGTGCTCCCGGTCCTGGGCAAGCTGCCGCCCCGGGCCGGAGAATGGCGGTCACCGCTGGACAGTTTGCCCACCCCCACGGGCACCGCCCCACCACCCCCACCCACGGACGGAGCAGCAGCCGTGCAGACGCCGAACGACGCCATCGACCAGCTCGACGGCAAGCTGATCAGGCTCCTCAGCGAGGAGCCGAGGATCGGGGTGCTGGAGTGCTCCCGCCGCCTCCAGGTGGCCCGCGGCACCGTGCAGGCCCGGCTCGACCGCCTGCAGTCCCGGGGCGTGATCGGCGGCTTCGGCCCGCAGGTGGACCCGGCGGCGATCGGCTACCCGGTGACGGCCTTCGCCACCCTGGAGATCTCCCAGGGCCAGGGGGTGGACGTGCGGGCGCACCTGACCTCGGTCCCGGAGGTGCTGGAGCTGCACACCATCACCGGACAGGGCGACATGCTGGTGCGGATCGTGGCCCGCTCGAACGCCGACCTCCAACGGGTGATCGACCGGGTGGTGGGCTTCGACGGGATCGTCCGGGCCTCCACCGCGATCGCGCTGGAGAATCCCGTACCGTTCCGGGTGCTGCCGCTGGTCGACCAGGCGGCACGCGAACAGACCGCCCGCGAGCAGGCCGCCCGGGACCAGGCGAGTCAAGATCGACTCCATGACACCCGCACCGGCGCCTGAGCGCCGCAACCCTGACCTTCCGTCACCTGATCTGCCGTCACCTGACGCCCCGTCATTCGACCGCCCGCCGCCCGGCCGCCCGTCGCCGGAGCGCCCGTCGCCGGAGCGCCAACCGCCGCCGACCCTGATCGCCTCCGCGCAGCGGGCGCTGCGCCTGCTGGAGGCGGTGGCCCGCTACCCGCGCGGCGCCACCGCCAAGCAGCTGGCCCGGGACACCGGGCTGGCCCTCGGCACCGCGTACCACCTGCTCCGCACGCTGGTGCACGACCGCTACCTGGAGCGCCTGGAGGGCCGGTACCTGACCGGTCCCGCGGTGGCCGGGCTCTGCCGGGAGGAGGGCCCGGCGGCCGGGCGACGGCGCCTGGAGCGGATGCTGCGCCGCCTGAGCGACGAACTGGGCGCGGCCGTCTACCTCTCCCGCCACCTGCGCGGCGAGGTGGTGCTGGTCGCCTCGCACGCCGCGCCCGGGGCGCCGACGGTGGACCTCTCCGGGTTCCGGGCGGGCGCGCACGCCACCTCGGCGGGCAAGACGCTGCTGGCGCTGATGTCGGCCGAGGAGCGGCGGGCCCACCTGGCCCGGTACCCGATGGTGCCGTTCACCCCGTACACGCTGCGCGACCCGTCCCGGCTGCCGCTGCTGCCCCGGCAGGGTCCGCAGCGGGCGGCGCCGATCACGCAGTACCAGGAGTTCGCCCTGGGGGCGGCCGGGGCGGCGGTGCCGATCGTGATGGGCAGCGGGCTGGCCGCCTTCTCCGTCACCCTGCCGATGGCCCAGGCGCACCGTTTACCGCAGATCGCGGCCCAGCTGCGGTCCCGCCTGACGGACGACCTCGCGGCGGCGGCCTTCGGACTCTGACGCCCCCCGGGGAGACCTCCCCGGGAGCCGCCCTCCACCACACCACGGGGCGGACCCACGGGTGCCCGCGTCAGCAGGCGGGCACCGCACCGCCCTCGTTCAGCGCGGTGAGCGCGGCGACGGATCCGGCCAGGGTCTCCACCGGCACCAGCCGCAGCCCGGCCGGCAGGTTCACCTTGGCCTCGGAGCACTCGCTCCTGGGGACCAGGAAGACGGTCGCCCCGTCCCGGGCCGCGGCCTGGGTCTTCAGCGGCACCCCGCCGACCGCGCCGACGTTGCCCTGATCGTCGATGGTCCCGGTGCCGGCGACCACGCGGCCCCCGGTCAGGTCACCGCCCTTGCCGTCACCGGCCAGCTTGTCCACGATGCCGAGCGCGATCAGCTGCCCGGCGCTCGGCCCGCCGACCGCGCCCAGGTCGACCTTCACCTTGACCTGGGCCGGCGAGAGCTTGAGGTAGTTCAGGGCGGCGGTGGTGGCGCTGTCCTGGGAGTCCGTCATCTGTTCGGCCGTCACCTGCTCGGCCTTCTCCGGGTCCGTGTCCGGGTAGACGGCCTCGGAGGGCAGCACGGCCTCGTCCGGGTCGAGCCAGGCGCTCAGCGCCTCGGCCAGGCTGAGCCGCTCGCCGGGGTTGGTGGCCGAGATGGTCACCATCCGCAGCTGCCCGCTGGTGGTCCGCACCGGCGCCCCGGTGACGGTCAGCACCGGCCGGTCCTGGTAGGAGCCGAGCACGTCCGCGGTGTCGCCGGGCATGGTGAGCGTGTAGGGCAGCGGCACGAAGGCGGCCGTCCCGAACAGCGCCGCGACCAGCACCCCGCACAGGGTCAGCGCACGGGCCCGCGGCCCGGGCAGCCGGCGGGCGCGGGGGGCCGGGGACGGGTTCTGGTCGGGCACACCGAGATCGGACACACCGTGATCGTACGGGGTCGCCTCCGCCGCCGGGCCCACCGCCGGGCGTTCGGCGGCGGGGTGTCAGGGCGGCACGTGCGGTGGCGGGGCGTCAGGGCGGCGCGAGCGGCGGCGGGCCGTCGGCGCAGGGCGCTCAGCGCAGCGCGTCGGCCACCTCGGTGGCGGCCTCCACCACCCGCGGGCCGACCCGCTCGGGCACCAGGCCGTTGAGCATCACCACGCCGACGCTGCCCTCGATGCCGCTGAGGCCGATCAGCGCGGCGGCGGCGCCGCTGGCGCCGGACTGCTCCTCGGCGCGGGTGATCACGAAGCCCTGGTCGGGGCGGCGCTGGCCGGGGAAGTTGCGGGCCTCCAGGATGGCGCGGCCGGCCGCGCTCTCGTCCAGCGGGTGGCGCAGGCCGGTGCGGTAGGCGACGTGGAAGTCGGTCCAGCTGGGCTCGACCACGGCGACCGCGAGCGCCTCCGCGCCGTCCACCAGGGTCAGGTGGGCGGTGGCGCCGAGGTCCTCGGCCAGGCTGCGCAGCGCGGGCAGCGCGGCCTCGCGCAGCAGCGGGTGGACCCGGTGCGCGAGCCGGAGCACGCCGAGGCCGACCCGTGCCCGGCCGCCGATGTCGCGACGGACCAGTCCGTGCTGCTCCAGGGTGGCCAGCAGGCGGTAGACGACGGTCCGGTTGACGGCCAACCGTGCCGCCAACTCGGTCACGGTCAGGCCGCGTTCGGAGTCGGCGAGCAGCTTGAGGACCCGGACACCACGGTCCAGGGTCTGGGAGGTCTCGGCAGTCACGACGCGCATTCCTTTCTGCGGCGGTCACCTGGCTCCGGGCAGGGGGAACCGGAGCCGGAGACCGGGGTGTCGCGCGCAGGTGGGGGTTTTCCGCGCTGAGGCGGTGCGTCGGCTCCTTCGACGAACGCACAGCCTTGCGGTGCGCCCGTCCCGACCGCGGGTGGTCGTTCGAGAGAGCGTGGGGAGAAAGTAGTGAACGGAGACCGCACAGCGGAAGGCCTTGTCCAAAATTCGGTCAACATCCGTTATCGAACGCGCGCCAAAAGCGGACATCAAGCCCATTTCCCAAGGGCAAATCAGTCGTGCGTTCGAAGGAATTCCGGAGTCCGGACACGGGCGGTGTGAACGGACGGTGTGAACGGACTCCGGACGGGGGCCGTCAGTTGGCCCACTCCTTGACCTTGGCGATCCGGGCCTTCAGCTGGTTGGCGGTGGCCTGGGCGGTGAGCGGACCGCCGCACTGGCGGCGCAGCTCGTTGTGGATGGTGCCGTGCGGCTGGTTGGTCCGGTGGTGCCAGGCGGCCACCAGGCCGTTCAGCTCCTTGCGCAGGTCGCGCAGCTCCTGATGGGTCACCACCGGACGCTGCTCGGCCGGGAGTTCGAGCAGGTCGGCCTCCTCGGCCGGCTTGCCCTTGGAGCGCTGGATCTGCCGGGTCTGGCGCTTCTGCAGCAGCATCTGCACCTGGTCCGGCTCCAGCAGGCCCGGGATGCCGAGGTAGTCCTCCTCCTCCTCGCTGCCCGGGTGCGCCTGCATCCCGAACTCCATGGAGTTGTAGAGCACCCGGTCGAAGACCGCGTCCGAGCCGATCGCCTCGTAGCTGAACTCGTCGCCGCCCGCGCCGTCCGGGCCGTCGTCGGCCCGCTCGGCCTCGGCGAGCAGCCGGTCCTCCTCGTCGAAGAGGCCCTCGCCCTCCTTCTTCGGACGGTCCAGCACGTGGTCGCGCTGGAGCTCCATCTCGTTGGCGAAGCCGAGCAGGGTGGGCACGGTGGGGAGGAAGACCGAGGCGGTCTCGCCGCGCTTGCGGGCGCGCACGAAGCGGCCGACGGCCTGGGCGAAGAACAGCGGGGTGGAGATCGAGGTGGCGTACACCCCCACGCAGAGCCGGGGCACGTCGACGCCCTCGGACACCATCCGGACCGCGACCATCCAGCGCGAGGTGCCGGCCGCGTAGTCGGAGATCCGCTGGGAGGCCTCGGTCTCGTCCGAGAGCACCAGGGTGACCTTCTCCCCGCTGATCTCGCGCAGGATCTTTGCGTAGGCCCGGGCCACGTTCTGGTCGGTGGCGATCACCAGGCCGCCGGCGTCCGGGATGGCCTTGCGGACCTCGCTGAGGCGCTTGTCGGCGGCCTGCAGCACGCTCGGGATCCACTCGCCCTGCGGGGCCAGCGCGGTCCGCCAGGCCTGGGCGATCAGGTCCTTGGTCATCGGCTCGCCGAGCCGCGCCTCCAGCTCGTCGCCGGACTTGGTCCGCCAGCGCATGTTGCCGCTGTAGGACAGGAAGATCACCGGGCGGACGACGTGGTCGGCCAGCGCGTGCCCGTAGCCGTAGGTGTAGTCGGCCACCGACTTGCGCAGGCCGTCGGTGTCCACGCCGTACTGGACGAAGGGGATCGGGTTGGTGTCGGAGCGGAACGGCGTCCCGGTCAGCGCGAGGCGCCGGGTGGCCGGTTCGAAGGCCTCGAAGCAGGCCTCGCCCCAGGACTTGGAGTCACCGGCGTGGTGGATCTCGTCCATGATGACCAGGGTCTTGCGGGCCTCGGTCCGGTTGCGGTGCAGCATCGGGTTGACGCCCACGCCCGCGTAGGTGACCACGATGCCGTGGTACTCCTTCGACAGCGGGCCGGAGGAGTACGCCGGGTCGAGCTTGATCCCTATCCGCCCGGCCGCCTCCGCCCACTGCTTCTTCAGGTGCTCGGTCGGCGCGACCACGGTGATCTGCTGCACCAGGTGGTTGTGCAGCAGGTACGAGGCCAGGGTCAGGGCGAAGGTGGTCTTGCCGGCGCCGGGGGTGGCGACCGCGAGGAAGTCCCGCGGCTGGTTCTCGACGTACTTGTCCAGCGCACCCTGCTGCCAGGCCCGGAGCTTGCCCGCGGTGCCGTAGGCGGCACGGCTGGGGAAGGCCGGGGACAGGTGGTGCGAGCCCGCGTGGGCGGCCTTCGCCGCGGTGTGCGGCTGGGCGTCCGAGAAGAGCGGGGTCATGGCGGAGCTGGCGGCAGTACTCACGGTCTCCGAGGGGGGATCGTCGCAGGTCAGGGCCGTTGTGGCAGGCCCGATCCACGGTGGGACGGCGGTCGGACAACCCGCCTAGCCTACCGGGGCCCGGCCGGGAGGGCGGCCCGACACGGGCGCCGCGCGGGTGCCCCCGGGGCCCTGGTCAGCGGCTTCCGCGGGCCCCTTCCGGGGCCTCCCGGGGAGCCCCGCCCTGTGACGCGGATCACCCGTTTCCCCCACCCGAGTCGCGTAAGCCCCGGGCGCCCCACCCGTCTCACCGGTGTGGCCCCGAACGAACGGGTCCGCACGCACCGCCACCGGGAGGCACCCATGTCCGTCGTCGAGCAGGTCGTCCAGGCCCACCTCATCGTCAGCGCGCACCGCTCGGCCCCGCTCCGGGTCACCCTGCGCTACCGGGCCTGCGACCCGCTGGCCGTGCGGATGGGCTTCCCCGCCGAGTTCGCCCTGGACGGCGAGCCCGTCCCGGACGGCGTCCCGGAGATCACCTGGGTGTTCGCCCGGGAGCTGCTCGCGGGCGGGGTGGACCTGCCCTGCGGCCAGGGCGACGTGCACGTCCGCCCCTCCTCCCCCCGGCACACCCTGGTGGAGCTGCGCTCCCCCGAGGGCACCGCGCTGGTCCGCTTCCCCGCCCCGGAGCTGCGCCGCTTCCTGTGGCGCAGCCACGCCCTGGTGGCGGCCGGCCAGGAGCACCTCCACCTGGACGCCGACCGGGCGCTGGCCGAGCTGCTCCGGTGATCCGGCGGGGCCTCAGGAGGAGAGCTTGCGCATCAGGCGCACCCCCTGAGCGGGCGTCAGGTGCGGCAGGTACGCCTTGCCGATCGCCCGGCTGATGCTGGCCAGCGCCGCCGGGTCGGGGTACACCATGTACATCGGGCGGTACTCGGGCTGGAACTTCGCCTTGAAGGCCAGCAGCGAGCGGAAGCCGTACACCGGCTCCATCGACCGGCCCAGCCAGTCCATCAGCCGGTCCAGCGCCGTCGGCTGCCCGCCCCGCTCGACCCGGGCCAGCGGGGCGCCGGACAGGCTGAGCCACTCGGCGCCCTCCTCCTTGAAGCCCAGCGCGGCCGAGGCGATCAGGAACTCCATCACGCCCCGGAAGCCCTCCGAGCGGCGGCGCATGAAGTCCAGCGTCCAGCCGACCGGCACGCCGTCCCGGTACACCGGCATCCAGCTGGTGAGCCCGTGCACGGTGCGGTCCCCGTCCACCGCGACCAGGATCCGCACCGCCGGGTCGGCCAGCTCGTCCAGCCCGCCGAGGGTGAAGCCCATCTCGGGCAGGCCCTTGTCCGAGACCCACTCCTCGGAGATCGAGCGGATCTGGTCCTTCACCGCGATCGGGGCGTCCGCCCAGCTCCACCACTCGGCGGTGATGCCCTGTTTGGCGGCCTTGTTCAGCGAGGTCCTGATGTCCTGCCACTTCTTGCCGGTGAAGGCCAGGTCGGGCAGCGGCACCACGGTGTCCTCGGCCACCTGGAGCGAGCGCCAGCCGAGCCGCTCGGCCTCCTGCTGGACCTGCGGGGTGACGCTGTAGAAGCACGGGGTCCAGCCGCGCTCGTCGCAGTACCGGGCGAATCCGGCCACCGCCCGCTCCCGGGCCGCCGGCTCCCCGAACGGGTCGCCCGTGGTCAGCGCCACGGTGGCCAGCACCCGGTACGCCACCGCCGCCTCGCCCCGCTCGTCGAACCAGTAGTGGTTGCCGTCCCAGGTGGTGATGAAGGACAGCGTCGAACCGCCGTACCCGGTCAGCAGCTCCCGGGCCCGGGCCGCGTCCTCGGCGTCCACGTGCACCACCGGGCGGCGGAAGGCCAGCAGCAGCGCCGTCAGCGCCACCGCCCAGAACAGCACCCCGCACCAGATCTGGGTGGCCTGCGCCGTCCCGCCCGCCGCGATCGGGTAGTCCGGCACCAGCGCGTTGTAGGCCGGCGGCAGCAGCTCCGAGGGCAGGCCGGCCACCAGCTGCCCGAAGGTGGCGTCCGGCTCGTACTGGTCCCGCACCAGCCAGCCGATCCCGACGTACGCACCGCAGCTGAGCAGCAGCGTCGCGCCGACCACCGCCCCCAGCCGGCGCACCACCCGGCCCGGCAGCAGCTGGTCGAAGCGCTGACGGGTGATCAGCAGCAGTACCAGGACCAGCACCGGGAGCAGCATCGCCTCGCCCATCAGCTGGATCAGGAAGCCCGCGCCGCCGGTCCGCGCGAACTCGTCGTAGTTGTCCACCAGCAGCCAGACCAGCAGGCCGGCCCAGGCCAGCTCGGTCACCACCGTCAGCCACCAGGCCAGCCGCAGTCCCCGGCGCAGCCCCTCCGCCAGCACCAGCAGCAGGGCCGGGACCAGGGCCGCCATCAGGCGCCCGGGCGAGTCGAAGAACCGCAGCGTGGAGTGCGCGGCGGCGCAGGCCCGGGCCGACTCGTCACAGGCGTCGGCCACCTCCTCGGCCGAGGGCACGTGCGAGAAGTAGAGCTCGCTCATGGTGTTGAACGGCCCGATCGCGTCCTTGTACAGCGAGGCCACCAGCGGGCCGACCGCGGTGGCCACCAGGCAGAGCGCGACCAGGACCCGGGCCTCGGTGTGCGAGACCCCGCGCGGGCGGGCCGGGCCCCGGTGGAACAGCAGCGCCCCCAGCAGCAGACCGACCAGCACCGCCGCCACCCGGCGCACGCCCTCCAGGTGCCCGATGTAGAGCATGGTGACCACCGGCATCAGCACCACCAGCAGCCGCAGCCGGCGCCGCCAGAGCGCGGTCAGCCGGTAGCTGAGCACCGCCGCCAGGCCGAGCAGCCCGGGCGCCGGGCCGACCGCGATCTGGTCCTGGACCGCCTGCGTCCAGTTCAGGTCCGCCGCCACCCCGAGCCGCACCAGGGCCACCCCGAGCAGCGAGCCCAGCACCTGGCAGACCGTCAGCGCCAGTGCGCTGCGCGCCGCGCCGAGGCGCTGCTCCGCGACCGGGCCGACCAGCAGCAGGACGAGGGTGGTCACCACGTACGCGCCGATGCCCGGCATCCACAGCAGCGAGCTCAGCGGGGTCCACCAGCGCCCGGCCTCCAGGGTCGGCAGGCCGACCCCGACCCGCTCCAGCAGCGGCTGGTCCGGCCCGGCGCCGAGGCTGCCGGTGGCCGCACCGACCACCCACAGCGCGATGAACAGCACCAGGGTCAGCGGGGCGGTGCGCACCCGGGCCGCCAGCACGGCCGCCATCCGCAGCCGGCGGTGCCGCTCGGGGGCCGGGGTGGTGGGCGCCCCGGCGGCGGGCGGGGGATCGGTGGTCGCATCGGTCATCGGATCAGTCCCGTCGTCCGGGCCAGCCAGGTCAGGTTGTCGCCGAGCCCGGCTCGGAAGGTGTTCCAGTCGTGGCCGCCCGGGACGGTCTGGAAGTGCGCCCGCATCCCGGCCGCGACCGCCGCCTGGTACACCACCTTCTGCTGCGGCCCGTACTCCCCGTCGCCCTCGCCGACCACGAAGGCGGCGTCGGTGTCGGGGAAGCGCTGACGGGCCATCACGTGCAGCGGGTCGACCGCGTCGAAGGCCGCCTCGTCACCGCCGAAGGCCTCCTCCACGGTCTTGTCGTGGCTGCCCAGGGTCGGCTCCTGCTGGCCCGAGATGTCCAGGAAGGAGCCGTAGACCTGGGGTGCGTTGACCGCCAGCTGGAGCGCGCAGGTGCCGCCCAGCGAGAGCCCGCCGATCGAGGTGGCGGTGCGGCCGGTGGCGGTCTGCAGGTGCGCGTGGATCCAGTCCGGGACGTCCTCGGCGAGGTAGGTCTGGGACTGGGCGATCCGGGAGTTCATGCAGAGCGTGTTGGCCCACTGGGAGCCGATCTGGTCCACCACCACCACGATCGGGGCCAGACCCTGGTGCGCGGCGGCGAAGGTGTCCATCTGCTCGGGCAGCTGACCGGAGTTCACCCAGTCCCCCGGCGAACCGGGCTGACCGGCCATCAGCACCAGCACCGGCAGCAGCGGCCGCGGGTCGGCCTGGTAGGCGGGCGGCAGGTAGACGTACGCGTCCCGGCCCTTGAAGCCGGACTTGGTGCCGGGCACCGGCGCGGTGGAGACGGTGCCCTTGGCCGGCAGCCCGGCCGGGGCGTGCCAGACCTCGGAGAGCACCTTGCCCGGTGGCACCTGCACGGTCCGGACCCTGCCGGTGGTCAGTGCGTCGGTCTTGCCGATCCACGGCGCCAGCAGCACCCGCAGGGTCGGGTACTGGTCGAACTCCCGGTTGATCTGCGAGGAGGACATCAGCACCACCAGGGCCGCGGCCAGCGCGGCCACCGCCCGTCCGCGCCAGCGCAACGGCGGCATCCGGAACAGGGCCAGGCAGACGCCCAGGATCCCCACCCCGGTCCAGACCAGCGTCGGCCGCGGCAGGCCGTCCGGCAGCGGCTGCCACCAGTCGTCCACCACGTACTTCAGCAGCACCGTCAGGGCGGCGGCGGTCACCACCGCGCACGGGAAGCGCCGGGTCCACCAGCCGCGGCCCCGCGACACCGCCAGTCCGAGCAGCGCGGCGCACCCCGCCACCAGCACCAGGTAGGGGATCACCCCCGTGGTCAGGCTCCAGTCCAGCGGGTTCCAGGCCGCGATCGTCATGCCGCTCTTCTCCTCCGTCCTTCCGTCCCTCGGTGGCCCGCCGGCTGACGCGCGGTCAGGCGGCGGCTCCGCGCGCGCTGCGCACCAGGTGGGCGAAGACCACCACGTTGGCCTCCCAGCCGCGGGCCGCCGAGTAGTCGCCCCCGCAGGTGATCAGGCGCAGCTGGGAGTCCCTGCCCTGGCCGTACACCCGGGTGTCCGGGAAGTCCCGCTTCGCGAAGCTCTCCACCGCGTCCACCACGAACCAGCCGGTGCCGCGGTCCTCGCCGTCCACCGCGACCTGGTCGCCCTTGTGCAACGAGCCGAGCCGGTAGAAGACCGCCGGGCCCTCCGCAGTGTCGACGTGCCCGGCCACGATGGCGGTTCCGCGCTGACCTGGGGTGATTCCCTCGCGGTACCAGCCCGCGAGGTTCCGTTCCTTCTCCGCCGGGGGCTCCAGCCTTCCGCCGCCGTCCAGTCCCAGCCCGGTCACCGGGGCGTCCACGCCGATCGCCGGGATCCTGATCCGGGTCGGCACCGCGCGCTCCCTCGGCGGCACCAGCAGCGCGGCCGAGGTCGCCCCGTCCATCGCCTGCGCCGCCCCCGGAGCCGGCGGCAGCACGATCCCCCCGCCGCCCAGCAGCCACGCCCCCACCACCAGCGCACCCCCGGCCGCCACCGCCCCGGGCCACGGTCCCGACACCAGCTGGCGCGCCACCCGCACTCCCTCGCTCCGCCCGACTCACGACCCCGCCAGTCAACCGGCCATCCGCCCCGCCCACCCGCTGTGAGCTACTGAACGGGTGACCACGCGACGCTCCGCAGGGGGCTGCGCCTCCCAGGGGCGCAGGTGGTTGCGCCCCGCAGGGGCGCGAGGAACTGCGCGCAGGGGAACGGCAGCACCTGCAACTGGCTGACGGTGATTCAGTTGCAGGTGAGCCGCCTTCCGACCCGCGCAGTTCCTCGCGCCCCCGGCATCACCACGTACGTTCCGCGCGCCCCGGGGTCACGTTCCGCGCGCCTCTGGCGTCACGTTCTGCCGCGTCCACCGGCCCGGGCGCCCCGGAGGCGACGGCGGGTCAGCAGGCCCTCCCCGGCCAGGCCGGCGGCCAGGATCGCGGGGAGTTCGGAGGACTTCTCGTACAGCAGGAAGCGCGCCCGCCGGGCGGGCCGGAAGCGCGCGGCGGCCCGGTGCCGCTCGTCCAGGCGCCACCAGCGGCCGAGCAGGCGGAGCACCGCCAACCGGGCCCCCGGGGCCATGGTGAAGTTCAGCGAGAGCCGCCGCAGGCCGAACTCACCGGCCCGCAGCAGCACTTCGGTGAGCAGGTGGGAGACCAGCCCGTCGTCCGACTCGCGGTCGCGGCGGATCAGGTCCAGCGCCAGCCCGTCCGTGCCCCAGGGCACCAGGCTGACCAGCGCGCAGACCCGCCCCCGCTCGTCCAGCGCCTGGGCCAGCAGGCAGTCCCCGTCCGCCGGGTCGCCGAACCGCCCGAGGGTCAGCACGAAGTCCCGGACGTCCCGGCCGTGCCGCCAGGCGTCGGCCAGCCGCACCAGTTCGGCCACCTCCTCCTCGGGGACGTCCCGGTGACGCCGGATCACCGCCCGGTACCCGGCGGCGGTGACCCGGGCCCGGACCGCCCGCAGCTCGGGCCCGGGCGCGAAGCCGGCCGCCGTGACCACGCCCTCGTCGCCGTACTCCAGGGCCCGCAGCCCCTCCGCCCGGTACGCCTCGCTCCCCCGCCCGCCCGGCCCGATCACGGCGGGCACCCAGCCGGCCTCCCGGACCCGTTCACGCCAGGCCGACACCGCCCCGCCCCAGGCCCCGGGGTCGCCGACCGGATCCCCGGCGGCGAAGGAGACCCCGTTGAGCACCCGGTGGACCACCGCGGCCCGCCCGTCCGGCGCCCAGCAGACGGCGCGGTCCCGACGGAGCGCCAGGTAGCCGAGCGGGTCCCGCTCCCCGTACCGGGCCAGCAGGGCGCGCAGCCGCTCCTCGTCCGGCGGCTCCAGCCGCTCGGTGCCGCGCGGGGAGCGGAACAGCATCCGCACCGCGAACAGCAGCACACCGGCGCCGAGCACGTTGAGCAGCAGGTCCAGCCAGCCGGGCACGGTCAGGTCGGTGTACTCGACCAGCCCGGCCATGGTGACCAGCCGCAGCGCGACGTACTGGGCGCAGTCGCCCCAGCCGGGGTGCTCGCCCTCGTCCGCCAGTCGCAGCAGCACCGTGCCCAGGCCCGTCATCAGGGCGCCGCCGCCGAGCAGCACGGTGAGCCCGGCGGCCAGGTTGCCCCGTTCGCCCCGGGCCCGGAAGGCCGGGCGGGCGGCCAGCAGGGCGAGCAGCAGGGCGGTGGTGAGACCGGCCGAGACCCAGTTGAAGGGGTGGGCGCGGTCCTCCGGCAGCGCGGCCAGGGCCAGCGCGCAGAGGGCCGCGTACCCGGCCACCACCACGGTGGTGACCAGCCAGGCGGCCCGCTTGCGGCGGCGGACCATCACCGCGAGCAGGCCGGCGAAGAGCGCGGCGGTGAAGCCGGCGGTCAGCAGCACCGGGGTGAAGTACTCACCGCTGTTGGCCCGCTGGACCCGGTCCCGGAACGGGGCGATCAGGCCGGCCACCAGGTTCAGCAGGGTGGCCACCCGCAGGTACCACTCGACGGCGGTCGCGCAGCGCCGCCGCCAGCGGGGCAGCGGCCGGGACACCGGCTCACGGGCCGTCACCTCCGCTGCGGGGGACGGCGGTCCGGGGGCGGGCGCGGGCACAGCTGCGACCTCCGCCGCCGCCGGGCTGGGGTCCGGGGCGCCCGCCAGCACGTCGTAGAAGGAGGTCTTGGCCGCCACCACCCGGCGGTGGAAGCGCTCCTCCCGCCGCTCCGCCCGGGCCAGCCGCCGCGGCCTGGCGTGGTAGCGCCAGCGTGCCCACGGGCTGGCCGGGCGGGCCAGCCGGAGCATCCCGACCACCGCCAGCGGCGGCACCATCACCCCGATCAGGCCGGTCCAGATCTTCCCCTTGAACAGGCAGACCAGCACCGGCACCAGCAGCAGCCCGGCCACCCCGACCTGACCGACGGTCAGCTTCCCGGAGAAGCCGCCGAGCGGCAGCTCGCCGAGCAGCAGCAGCCCGATCAGCGAGACCACCAGGATCACCGCGTCCACCGAGGCCCGGCCCTGCTCGCTCCAGTACACGTCCTGGAGGTGGAGGACCAGCGCGAACTCGTCGAGCACCAGTCCGCAGCCGATCCCGAAGCCGACCGCGAGCACGTTCCACAGCTGACCGCCGTCGCCGCGGACCGCGAAGGCGCCGACCCCGCAGACCACCATCAGGCCCTGGCCGAAGACCACGTGGTGGATGTGCAGGCCGCCGGGCGTGACGTTGCCGGGCCACCAGCTGGTGCCCCGGCGGATCATGCGGACGCTGAACCGGATGAACAGGAACGAGCCGATCAGACCGAGCAGCAGCAGGAAGAGCGGCTCCCGGCCGGTGTCGACGATCCGCTCCCGGTAGGCGTCGAGCAGCGACTGCCACATCGGCTGCTGCTCCTCCCTCCGGCCGGGCGGGTCACCCCCATCTGACGGCCGGGCAGCGGGGCGCGCCACCCGGGTACTCCGCGCGGGTGAGCACGCTGTGCACGCCCGCAGGATCACCCGCAGCGCCCGCCCCGCCTTCCCCGTTTCGCGCCGGTCCGCATGGGAAGCTTTGGCCCGATCACCGACATCCATGCACTTATCGGACAAACAGCCCACGCTGCTCCTGCTCCGACGAGCCACCGGAACGGACGTGCCCATGGACGCAATCTCCCGCCGCAGCCTGCTGGCCGCCGGAGCAGCCACCGCCGCCACCCTGGCGGCCGGCTGCGGCAGCGGCATCACCAACGAGGGCGAACAGGCCGCCCCACCCGCCAACGCGCCCGCCGGCCCCGGCGAACAGGCCGCCCCCGCCAAACCCCCCGCCGTCTCGATCGGCGACGGCTCCACCTCGGACACCGGCCCCCAGCCCAACCAGCCCACCCCCGAGAAGCTCAAGCCCGGCGAGCGCCCCCCGCAGTTCGTGGTCTTCTCCTGGGACGGCGCCGGCGAGCTGGACAACCGCCTCTTCACCCGCTTCCGTGCCCTCGCCAAGGAGCACAAGGCCTCGATGACCTTCTTCCTCTCCGGCATCTACCTGCTGCCCGAGGGCAAGAAGGACCTCTACCACCCGCCCCAGCACCGGGTCGGCGCCAGCGACATCGGCTACCTGTCGGACCAGCACATCCACGACACCATCGAGCAGTTGGGCGCCGCCTGGCTGGAGGGCCACGAGATCGGCACCCACTTCAACGGCCACTTCTGCGGCTCCAACGGCGGCGGCCGCTGGTCCCCCGAGGAGTGGGACAGCGAGATCCAGCAGGCGATGGACTTCGTGATGAACTGGAAGACCAACACCGGCTTCACCGACCTGCCCGCGCTGCCCTTCGACTACCGCAAGGAGCTGATCGGCGCCCGCACCCCCTGCCTGGAGGGCCAGCGCGGCCTGCTGCCCACCGCCGTCAAGCGGAACTGGAAGTACGACTCCAGCGGCCCCGGCGGCACCCAGGTCTGGCCGCAGAAGTTCCAGGGCGGCGCGCTGTGGGACATGCCGCTGCAGTCCGTCCCCTTCCCCGGGCACAGCTTCCAGGTGCTCTCGATGGACTACAACATCATGTACAACCAGTCCGGCAACAACACCAAGGGCAACCCGGGCTCGTACGACGCCTGGCGCACCCAGGCCACCGGCTCCCTGCTGGCCGGCTTCGAACGCGCCTACACCAGCAACCGGGCCCCGCTCTACATCGGCAACCACTTCGAGCAGTGGAACGGCGGCATCTACATGGACGCCGTCGAACAGACCATCAGGACCATCGCCGCCAAGCCCGAGGTCCGGATGGTGTCGTTCCGTCAGCTGGTGGAGTGGCTGGAGGTCCAGGACCCCGCCGTGCTGCGCAAGCTCCAGACCCTCACCCCCGGCCAGGCCCCCACCGGCGGCTGGGAGACCTTCCTCGGCACCCCCTAACGCGCCGTCAGCTCTCCGGCCGGCCGCGCCGCCCGGTCCTCAGCCGGTTGGTCCTCGGTCGGCCGGTCCGCGGTCGGCCGGACCCGGCCGGAGAGCAGGGCGCCGACCAGCGCCACGCCCGTCATCACCAGGAAGATCGCCGTGAACGGGGCCACCGGCACCGAGGCCGCCCCTTCCGCCGCCGCCAACGAACCGCCGCCCAGGCCCGCGAACAGGACTCCGGCCAGGCCGATCAGCAGCACGTTGCCCAGCGCGTCGCTGAGCTGGAGCGAGGAGGAGTTCACCCCGGCCTCCTCCGGCGCCGAGAGCTTCATCATCAGCACGCTGATGCTGGCCACCGCCAGCCCCATCCCGACCCCGCCGACCGCCCAGGCCGCGGCCGCCACCCAGACCGGCACCGCCGGTACGAGCACCAGCGCCGCCCCCGCGATCGACACCGCCGTCAGCAGGAACCCGGCCCGGATCATCGCCTCCCGGTGCGCCTGCGCCGCCGGCAGCCCCTGCAGGAAGGAGCCCAGCGCCCAGGAGAGCCCGCCGCTGGTCAGGGTCAGCCCGGCCATCGTCGGCGACAGCCCGCGCTGGGTCACCATCATCAGCGGGATGAAGGCCTCGGCGGCGAAGAACGCCCCCGCCGCGATCCCGCGCAGCAGGATCACCGTCGGCAGCCCCCGGGCCGCCCGCAGCGCCCCCGCCGGCAGCAGCCGCACCACCGCCGGCCCCAGCAGGGCCACGCCCGCCGCGGCAGGCAGCAGCCCGAGCAGGTCGAGCCGCTGGCCCGCGTACTGGAGCAGCCCCGCACCGAGCGCTGCCATCGCCGCCCGCAGCGTCCTGGCCCGGTCGAACTCCTTGGCCTCGGCGGGCGGTTGGGCCCGCTCGGAGCGCCGCAGCGCCGGGCCCATCACCGCCAGCGGCAACAGGATCAGCACCGGCACCGCCAGGAACACCCAGCGCCAGCCCAGGTGCTCGGTCACCGCCCCCGAGACCACCGGCCCGACGATCGAGGGCAGCACCCAGGCCGCCGAGAAGGCCGCGAACACCGACGGCCGCAGCCGCTCCGGGAACGCCCGCCCCACCACCACGTAGAGCGCCACGATCACCAGCCCGCCGCCGAGCCCCTGCACCGCCCGGCCCGCCACGAACATCCACATGTTCACGGCCGCCCCGGCCAGCACCAGCCCCGCCCCGAACACCGCGATCCCCGCGAACAGCGGCCCGATCGGCCCCCGCCGGTCCGCCCACTGCCCGGATATCACCAGCGCGAACAGCGTCGAGGTGAAGTACCCCGAGAACGCGAAGGCGTACAGCCCCAGCCCGTGCAGGTGCTCCGCCGCCACCGGCATCGCGGTGTTCACCGCCGTCGCCTCGAAGGCCAGCAGCAGCACCACCGAGACGATCCCCAGCGTCAACGCCCGGTACGGGCCACTGAGCACACCGCCCTCTCCCTCGGAGGGCGGTTCGTGCACGGTCTGGGTGGCGCTGCCGGCTGCTGTGGTCATGCCCGACATCGTAAGTGCCGTCCGTCGAAATGACCCCTGACCTGCAGGCCCGTTCTCGCTACCCCGCAGGTCCTAGGCCCGGCCGGCCCTCCCGGTCGCGGTCAGTGCAGCACCTTCAGCCCCACCACACCGCCGAGGATCAGCACCAGACAGGTCACCCGGGCCGCCGTCACCGCGTCCCCCATCACGGCCATCCCGTACAGCGCCGTCCCGATCGCCCCGATCCCGACCCAGACCGCGTAGCCCGTCCCCAACGGGATGCTCTTCATCGCGTACGCCAGCCCGCCCATGCTCAGCAGCAGGGCCACCCCGAACACCACGCTCGGCACCAGCCGGGAGAACCCCTTCGACGCCTCCAGGGCCACCGCCCACACCGTCTCCAGCACACCGGCAACGATCAACACGACCCAAGCCATGACGGGCACTCCTCGCAGTAGGTCTCGACTTCACTACTGCGCCGTCTTGTCGTTCCGGGTACGACGCGCCTCGTCCGGGGTGATCACTCACCTGCCCCGAGGCTAGCACGCGGCCGCGTTCCGACCCTCCGGGCCGCGACACACGGAATTCACGTTCGGGGATTGACGCGGGCTCGGTTTATCCGCCACCATGAATTCACACAGCGCCCCCGGGGATTCCGGGGCCGGACGACAGGAGCAGGCCATGAGCAGGAAGACGGTGGCGATCGCAGCGCCCCGCACCTGTGCCGCTCCCTGTTGTCGCTCCTGTCGCTGACCTCTCTCCCCCTTGCCGGCAGCCGTCGCTGACCTGCCGTCACCCCTTCTTGGCCGTGTGCCCGAGTGGTTGAGGGAACCGCCTGCAAAGCGGTGTACACGGGTTCGATTCCCGTCATGGCCTCCGAATGCCGAATTCACCCTCCCGATGCGGGAGGGTGAATTCGGCATGCCCTTTTCCGCGTTTCCGCTTTTCCGTGTTCCCGCGTACCGCATTTCCGGCAACCCCGAAAACGCCGGGGCCCGGCCGCAGGATCTCCCCTGCGGCCGGGCCCCGGTCGTCGTTCGGCGTACCGCCGGTCAGTCGATCACCGGCGGGTTGGCCTTCCCGCCGGTACGCCAGGTGTCCTCGTCCTCGACCAGGTAGTCCGGACGGTTGCCGTTCTTGTCCTTCTTCTTGCCGCCGGCAGCACCCATCCCGGGCATGCCACCCGCACCGGCCGCGCCACCGCGCCCCTGACCGCCCTGGCCGAGGCCCGAACCGCCCTGGGTGAACGAACGCCCACTGGCCCCGCCGGCCTTGGCACCGCCGACCGTCCCGCCCTCCTTGCGGACCAGACTCGGCTTGCCGCCACCGGCCTTGCCACCGGCGCCACCACCGGCACCGGCCCCCGGCATGCCACCCATCCCGGGCTGACCCGTACGGCCCGAACCAGCACCACCGGCCCCGGCACCCGCACCGGCCCCGGAACCGCCGCGGCCCGCACCACCGGCACCGGCCCCGGCGCCACCACGGCCCGCACCACCGGCGATCCCACGACCACCACCGGCACCACCGCCACCGACGCCACGGCCACCGCCGCCACCACCGATACCCGGCAGCCCCATCGGCGGCAGCCCACCGCCACCACCGCCGCCACCACCACCGAGCCCCGGCCCCGTCGGCACCGTCGGCACGTTGTGCCCCGGCGCCGGCAAGGTCGACACCGGCGGAACCACACTGTCCAGCCGCGGCCCACCCGGCAACGGGTGCACCGGCGTCGGCACACGACCATCCGGCACCCCGGGCCCGGTCGGGCCCGTCGGGAGGGTCGGCGAGTGCGGCCCGTCCGGCTTTGGCATGCCAGGCGTGCCGCCGGGCGGCGTCCAACCGGGCTTGTCGTTGCCGCCCGGGTTGTTCGGGGTGGGCGGGGCGATGTGCGGCTGCGGCTTCACCGGCGGAGGCGTGAGCTTCTCGCTCGGCTCCGACGGGAAGGGCTTGCGCGGGTCGTCGCGATCGTCGTAGGGCGGCGCGCCCAGGAAGGTGACCGCGTCCTGGTACTGAGGTGCCAGGTGCTCCATCACCACGATCGCGCGCTGATGGGCGATCTCGGTAGCCGACAGCTCGTCGTAGTTCTTGTTGACCGCAGCGGCACGGTCCATTCCGCCCGCAAGGTCTGCCTTGAACTGGGCGTCGGACCGCTGACCGAGGTCACCGACCAACTTGATGCCGCTCTCGAGGCGGCTGGGGACCTCGATGTCGCCCATGACGGACTTGCTCTGCTCCAGCACTTTGCCGGCAAAGTCCATCGCGGTGGAGGTACGGACGGCGTAGCTCGCGGTGTTGGTCAGACTCTGCTGGATACGGGTGGCGGCCTGGGTGAACCCCTCGGCCGCCTTCCCCTCCCAACTCTGCCGAGCGTGCTCCACAGCCTTCTGCAAGTCGTCGGCAGCGGCCCGGAGTTCGGCGTCGACGTTCTTCCAGTGGTCGGCGACCTCCTTGAGGCGTCCCGGATTGGAGCCGCTGAGCATCCTCTGGAGCGGGATCAGCGCGTGGCCCTCGAAGTACGAACGGCTTCCCATCTCAGACCACCTTCTGGGAGTCCATAACGGACTTCTGGTCGTACTCGGTGCCGCGGTAGTTGTCGTTCACCGTCTGGGTCTTGTCGCCGAACTCGTTGATCAGCGTGTTGAGGTCAGCGATCGTCTTCGCAAGGAAGTTCTGCATGCCGTCGTGCGCAGTGGCGAGCGCCTGGGCCTCCTTGAAACCCTCTCCACCGAAGTCGGTCGTTCCGACCACGGTGTTGTACTTGCTGCTGTTGGCGGTCTGGCCGAGGTTCTGTTGGAGCGCGCGCAGTCGCCTGACGACCGCCTCCAACTCATCGGTGTTGACCCGGTATCCGTTCGACATCCGGCTCCTCCCCCTGGAGTGTCTGCTTCCCCGTCTGACTGGTACGGGCGCTGCTGACGCCCGGCCGACCGGTTGTTGTCACGCGGTCAGGACGTTCGATCGTATCGCTTGCGCGGAGGCGTCTGACACACCCTCAGCGTCACTGGTTACCACCGGATCCATAAGGATTCTGGTACGGCGGCTGCTGCGGCGGCTGGTTGCCGTACTGGGGGTACCCAGGGGGCGGAGGCTGCTGGCCGTAAGGCTGGTTCGGATACGGCTGTTGAGCCTGCGGCGGGCCGTAGGGCGGCTGGCTGGGCTGCGGGGTGAACTGCGGCGTGGCCACGGTCCGGCGGCGCTTGACGAGCAGCACCATCACCAGGACGAAGACCAGCAGCAGACCGAGGAGTACGGCACCGCCGATGGCCACGCCCTTGCCCAGGAAGGAGAAACCCTCCGATTCCTTCACCTCGGGCGCCGCATCCCCGGTACCGGTTCCACCGAGCGTCCCTGCCCCTGCGGTCGGAGCTGCCGTGCCTGGCCTACTGCCCGTACCAGTGGATGCCTTGGCCGCGAGCGGCCCCTGGGCCGGGCCGGCGGGGATGTCCTGGGTCAGCGCCTCATAGGGGCGGATGAGGCCATAGCCGTACCGCTGGTCGGGAACAGTCACCCCGGCGGGCGCCTTCGCCGACTTCACCAGGCGGTTGGCGATCTGCCCCGCCGTCAGATTCGGGAACTTCGCGCGCAGTAGTGCGGCCGTTCCGGAGACGTACGCGGTCGCGGAGGATGTACCACCCCCCATGCAGTACTTACCACCTGAGCAGTCACCCGCCGACACGATCTCATCGCCCGGAGCCACAACCAGGACCTCCGGCCCGTAGTTGGACTTCGCCCAGATCTTGCCGTTCTTGCCAGTGCCGCCCACTGCCATGACGCCAGGGGTCCTTGCGGGGCTCTCGACCGGCGTCACCCCACTGTTGCCGGAGGCAGCGACGATCAGCACGTCCTTCGACAGGGCGTAGTCGACGGCCTCCTGCTCGGGGGCCGAGGTCGGAGTCGCGCCGCCCTGCGAGATGTTGATGACCTTCGCACCGTGATCGACTGCCCAGCGGATACCCTCTGGAACGCCGTTCAGGTTATCCGCGGTGTTCTTGAAGATCGGGAGGATCTTGGCTCCAGGAGCAACCCCGAGCATGCCCTCCCCGTTGCCGTGGCCCTTCGCAGCGATGATCGCGGCCATCGAGGTGCCGTGACCGTCACCGGTCGGAACGATCTCCCGCCCCTTGCCACCCGGATCGAACCCAGGCAGCACCTGACCGACGAGGTCCGGGTGGTTGGGGTCAAGGCCGGAGTCGATGACCGCGACGATGACGCCGTCCCCCTTGGTGACGGACCACGCCTTCTGGAGGTCGAGCTGCTGGATCGGCCACTGTGCGTCCCGCACTTGGTCGGCCGAAGCGAGTGGGGCTGTCGTCACCAGCAGACCGGCCGTCACAGTCGCGGCACCGAGTGTTCGCCAAGTCCTATCGAGCGTCATCCCTACCCCGCACCCCGTCAGTTGGACACCACCACCGCACCGTCAGGGCACGGACCGCTCGATCGTATCGCCCGGCCGACCGACCTGGGCAGGCCCCCACGCAGCTGCACAGCTTCCGCACGAACGGCAACAGCAGCCGGTCAGGACGCCGCCGGAATCTTGTCGAAGACCATCTGCGTCACGCTCCGGGCGACTCCGCAGAGGTCCGGGTTGGGGCCATTGGCGCCCTTGGAGTAGTCGACGATCACGACCCGCACCGCGTTGTCGCCGAACTCGTTGATGCTGTTCAACTGCACGACGACGTAGCACTGGTTACGCCCGTCCTTGTCCTTGCCCACCTTCTGGGAAGCCCGGTTGCCACCGATACGGAGCTTGGTACCGTCGCCGCCCTGGTCCTGGATGCCCTGCTCGTAGCGGATCGCCACGATGTCCACCGCGAGCTGGGTCTTCTTCGTGGAGACCACGCAGTAGCTGCCGCCGCCTTCCAGCGTGCCCTCCATCTCGTCGTTCGTAGCACGGCTGATGTCCGAGGCGTTGAAGAGGGTGCAGATCTCCACCGTCCTGGTCTTCTTCTGCTGGGTCACCGGCGGGCCGTTCCCCGGGTCGGGCGTCTCGTCCACCACCGGCGGCTTCACGGCCACCTCGGAGGAGGCCGATTCCTTCCCGTTCAGCATCGAACAGCCCGTCAGGGCCAGCGACAGGGCGGCAACAGCCGCGAGGGCGGCGGTGGGTCGGCGCATGGGTTCGGTCCTCGTTCCGTTCGGTCCGGCGGGCGCGGGGCGCGCGCGAACCACGGAGCCCCCCGGCCGGTACTGACTGACTGTCTACGGGACGTCACCCTAGCGGGCGCGGTTGCGTCAGGCGGTGATGGCGTCCTCGGGGAGGATGGGGAGGCGGGCGACGGGGAGGCCGGTGGCGGCGCGGACGGCTGCGGCGACGGCGGCGGGGGCGGCGACGGCGGGGACGGCGCTGATGGCCTTGGCGCCGAAGGTGGCGACCACGTCGCGCTCCTCGAGGAGGGCGGCGATGCGGACCTCGGGGGTGTCGAGGGCGGTGGGGAGGCGGTAGCCGGTGAGGGAGGGGTTGAGGAGGCGGCCGCCCTCGGTGCGCAGGTCCTCCAGCAGGGCCAGGCCGACGCCCTGGGCGACGCCCGCCTCGATGCGCTCCTCGATCTGACGCGGGTTCAGGGCCCGGCCGACGTCCTGGGCGACGGTCACGTCGACCACCCGCACCGCGCCGAGCTCGATGTCCACGTCCACGACGGCCCGCATCGCGCAGAAGGCGATGGAGACGAAGGCGTCGCCCTGCCCGTTCTCGTCCAGCGGCTCGGTGGGGTGCGGGCGGCACTGGGCGGTGGCCCAGAGCTCCTTGCCCTCCAGGGCTTCGGTGACCGGCATGCCGAGCACGCCGTCGTAGGAGGAGATCTTGCCGTCGGCGATGGTGAGGAGCTCCACCGACATGCCGAAGTTGGCGGCGATCGGCTGGAGCAGCTGGTGACGGACCATCACCGCGGCCCGCTCCACCGCACCGCCGCTGACCCAGGTGTGCCGCCCGCGCGCCGACGGGCCGGCCACCGACTGGTCGCTGTCGACCGGCGCGATGTAGACCTCGGAAACGCCGAGCACCGACTGGACGATCTGCCGGGCGAGGGTGGCGAAGCCCTGGCCGACGTCGACGGCGGCGCAGATGACGGTGGCGTGGTCGCCGCTGACCCGGACCGTGGCGGTGGAGACCTCGTCCTCGCCCTCGGCGCCGAGCATGTGGACCATGCCGAGGGCGTAGCCGATGCCGCGCCGGACGGCGGCCGGGTCGCCGGCGCCGCCCGGGCCGCCGGGGAGCAGCCACTCGCTGTCGGGGTCGTCGACCGGCAGTGCGGGCAGCGGGGCGGTGGAGACGGCGTCGAGCAGGGCGGCCACCGGGGCGGGGCAGGTGACGGCCTGTCCGGTGGGCAGCGGGTCGCCGGTGGTCATCGCGTTGCGCCGCCGGATCTCCACGGGGTCGACGCCGACGAGGGCCGCGAGCCGGTCGAGCTGGGACTCGTAGGCGAAGCAGGTCTGCAGGGCGCCCTCGCCGCGCATCCGGCCCGCGGGCGGGTTGTTGGTGCGCACGGCCCAGGCGTCGACGAAGACGTTGGGGCAGGTGTAGGGGCCGACCGAGAAGGCGGTGGCGGCGGCCAGCGCCTCGGCCGAGACCTCGGCGTAGGCGCCGCCGTCCAGCAGGATCTGCGCCTCGACCTTGACCAACCGGCCCTCGGCGTCGGCGTGGTGGCGGTAGCGCAGCAGGGCGGGGTGCCGGCTGGTGTGGCTGTGGAAGGACTCCTCGCGGGTGAGGGTCATCTTCACCGGGCGGCCGGTGCGCAGCGCGAGCAGGGCCAGCACGACCTGGAAGGAGAGGTCCTCGCGGTCGGCGGTGGCGCCGGGCACGCCGGTGGCGACCAGGCGGACCCGGTCGGGCTCCAGGCCGAGGCAGGCGGCGGTGCGGTCGCGGTCGCCGTGCGGGTCGGTGGAGGAGAGGTGGAGTTCGACGCCGCCGTCGGGGCGGGGCACGGCCAGGCCTGCCTCGGCGCCGATCGGGGCCGGGTCCTGGCGGCCGACCTGGTAGAGGCCCTCGACCACGACCTCGCCGACCGCCTCCGGGTCGCCGGTGCGCAGCGGGAGGTGGCGGAACAGGTTGCCGTCGGGGTGCAGCGGCGGGCAGGTGAAGGACTGCTCGGGGTCGGTGACGGGCTCCAGGAGCTCGTACTCGACCACGATCGAGGCGGCGGCCAGCCGGGCGGTGTCGGGGTGGTCGGCGGCGACGGCGGCCACGGGTTCGCCGTGGTGGCGGACCAGGCCGTCGGCGAGCACCGGGCGGTCGGCGACGCCCCGGCGGTCGGTCAGGCCCTCGACGGCGGCGGCCGGCAGGTCGGCGGCGGTCACCACGGCGTGCACGCCGGGGACGGCCAGGGCGGCGCTGGTGTCGACCGAGACGATCCGGGCGTGCGGGTGCGGCGAGCGCAGCACGGCGCCCCAGAGCAGGCCCTCGGCCCAGAGGTCGGAGGCGTAGGGGTAGATGCCGAGCGCCTTGGGCAGCGCGTCGCTGCGCCGGGCGGAGGTGCCGAGGCCGAACGGCTCCGCGCCGTCGGGGAGTTCGGCCTCCGCGGCGGTGGGCGCCGCCGGGGCGGTGAGGTCGGTGGGCGAGCTCATGCGCGATCGTCCTCGGGGTGCCGGATGCCGTGCGGCGGGGTGCTGCCGTCGTGGGCCTGGGCCTGGGCGGCGGCCGGGTCGTAACCGGTCTGGTAGCCGCCCTCGAAGGCCTGGTAGGTCTGCTCGTAACCGCCCTCGTAGACCGTGCCGTGATCGAGGCCGTGGTCCGGGCCCGGGCCGAAGCCCGGGGCGGGCGCCGGGCCCGGGGCGTAGCCGGGGTCGTACGCGGTGCCGTGCGCCGGGGTCGGCACGTACGGGGTGCCGTGCGCGGGGGTGCCGGTGGCGGCCGGGCCGTCGTAGGCGGTGCCGTGCGCGGGGGTGGCCTCGCCCTGCACCGGCTCGTAGACGGCGTCGTGGCCCGGGTCGTACGGGGCCGGGTCGAAGCCGGCTCCGTAGGAGGCGCCGGCCGGGAAGCCCGGCTCGTAGACGCCGGTCTGATGGGTGGTCAGGCCGTACTCGGTGAGGGCCGGCTCGGCCTCGACCCAGGCGTCGGAGTCGGCGTAGAGCGGGAGTTCACCGACCGGGGGCAGGTCCGCGACGGCCGCGGCCACCGCGGCGGCGCCGCCCTCGGCAGCAGCCCCGGCGACGTCGGCGGTCCCGGCGTCGGCGGTCCCGGCAGCGGTCCCGGCGGCCGACGCCCCCGTCGCGGCCGCCTCGGCGGCGGCCAGCGCCTCCTCCTCGGCCAGCCCGCGCGCCTCCGCCACGGTCTGTACGGCGGCCAGCACGCCCTGGTAGCCGGTGCAGCGGCAGAGGTTGCCGCAGAGCGCCTGCCGCGCCTCGACCTCGCTGGGCCGGTGGTTGCGCTGGAGCAGGTCGTGCACGGCCATCGCCATGCCGGGGGTGCAGTAGCCGCACTGCACCGCGCCCGAGTCGGCCAGCGCCTGCTGCACGTCGCTGGCGGAGCCGTCCGCGCTCAGTCCTTCGACGGTGGCGATCTCGCTCTCCGAGGCGAGCGCCGCGGGCACCAGGCAGCCGGCCACCAACTGGCCGTCCACCTGCACCGAGCAGGCCCCGCACTCGCCCTGCTCGCAGCCGTCCTTGGCCCCGGCCAGGCCGAGCCGCTCGCGCAGCACGTAGAGCAGGCTCTCGCCGATCCAGGCGTCGGCCACGGGCCGGTCGAAGCCGTTGACCCGCAGCGTGTACGAGGCGGTCGGGCGCAGGTCACCGCCGAGCGGGCCGCCGGCCGCGTCTCCGACCGCATCTCCGCCGAGCGCACCGCCGGCCGCCGCACCGCCGACCGCGGCGCCGAGGCCGTCGCTCACCAGATCCGTCACTTCAGTGCCCTTCCCAGCGCCCGTCGGGCCAGCACGGATACCGTACGCCGCAGCCGGGCGGCGGCGGCCGGGGCCCCCTCCCCCTCCAGCGCCCCGTCGGGGACGCAGGCGGCGGCCACGTACTCGCCGAAGGCGGCCGCGGCGGCCGGGTCGATGGCGTCGGCGGCCTGGTCGCCGCGGGCGTCCCAGTCGATGCAGCCGGCCACCCAGGCCTCGGCCTCCAGCGGGCGCAGCGGTACGGGGGCGACGGCGCCGACGGCGCAGCGGACGGCCCGGCGGGCCGGGTCGAGCACCAGGGCGACGGAGGCGCTGGCGCGGGACGGGCCGCTGCGGCCGGTGGCCTTGAGGAAGACCTGGGGGGCGTGCAGCAGCGGGACGCGCACCCAGGTGAGCAGCTCGCCCGGGCGGACCGGGTCCAGGCCGGTGAGCAGGTGGCTGACGGGCACCTCGCGGCTGCCGCCGGGGCGGGCCAGGGTGACGGCGGCCTCCAGCGCGGCGAGCACCGGCAGGGTGTCGCCGCCGGGGGCGGCGGTGGCGACGTTGCCGCCCAGGGTGCCGACGTTGCGGATCTGCGGGGGCCCGGCGGTGCGGGCCGCGTCGGCCAGCGCGGGAATCAGCGCGGCGAAGTCGGGCCGGTCCATCCGGGCGAAGGTGAGGCCCGCGCCCAGGACGGCGGTGCCGCCGTCCTCGTAGCGCCAGCCCCGGAGTTCGGTGATCCGGCCGAGGCCGATCAGCGCGGCCGGGCGGAGCCGTCCGGCGTTGACCGCCTCCATCAGGTCGGTGGCCCCGGCCACCGGCACCGCGCCGGGTGTGGCGGCGAGCGCCTCGACGGCCTCGTCGAGCGAGGCCGGCAGCATGATCGTCCGGTTCACCAGGAATCCACCGTGCTCCACTTGCTCATCAACTGCCCCGCCGTCCCCCGGCGGTGTGTGGCCTGGCCCGTAGGGTACGGGCGATCGGTGCGGGTTGGGCAACTCTGGCACACAAAGCTTGGTGATCATTTCCTGGCCCGCGAACAAGCTGTGTCAATCCCGGACGAATCCAGGCACAGAACGATCCGATCCGGCGGCCACCGGATCGGATCTTCATCTGTTGTTGACGTCCGGGCCTCCACCAGGAGTTCCCGGAGGCTTCCGACACTCCGTCAGGAGTCCTTCGGCCCGTCGAGTGGACGCCCGAGCACGCCGGGGCGCTTCTGCCAGGGGTGCGGGCCGCCCGGGGGGCGGTACTCCACGCCGAGCGCGTCGAGGCGCGCGTAGTGCGCCGTCATCCTCCGCTCGAATCCCTCCCAGTCCCGCTCGGCCGGCGCGGGCAGCGCCGACCAGGCCACCTCGGCGAAGGCGGCCAGCCGCGGGAAGGCCCGGAAGTCCACGTCCCGGGCGTCGTCCATGAACTCGGTCCAGATGTTGGCCTGGGTGCCGAGCACGTGCGCCGCGGCCTCCTCGTCCAGCTCGGCCGGGACGGGCTCGAAGCGGTACACGTCCTCCAGGGTGCGGACGAAGCCGACCGGGATCGGCTCCTCCTCCCCCGCCCCCTGCCGGTGGTCCAGGTAGACGTACGTCTCCGGGCACATCACCACGTCGTGCCCGGCGGTGGCGGCGGCGATCCCGGCCTCGAAGCCCCGCCAGGAGGAGACCGCGGCGCCGGGCGCCAGCCCGCCCTCCAGGATCTCGTCCCAGCCGATCAGCCGGCGGCCGCGCTCGGCGAGCCAGCTGTCGAAGTGCCGGATGAAGAAGCTCTGCAGCTCGTCCTCGTCGGCCAGCCCCAGCTCGCGGATCCGCTCCTGCGCGGCCGGGCTCTTCCGCCACTGGTCCTTGTCGCACTCGTCCCCGCCCAGGTGCACGAACTGGGACGGGAAGATCTCCAGCACCTCCTCCAGCACGCCCTCGAAGAACCGCAGGGTGGCCTCGGAGACGTTCAGCACGTTCTCGCTGACGCCCCAGTCCGTCCAGACCCCGAGCGCGGCGGTGTCCACCACGTCGGTGTTGCCCAGCTCCGGGTAGGCGGTGATGGCGGCCTGCGAGTGGCCGGGCAGGTCGATCTCCGGCACCACGGTGATCTGCCGGGCGTCGGCGTACGCGACGATCTCGCGCAGGTCGTCCTGGGTGTAGAAGCCGCCGTGCGGCCGGTCGTCCCGGCGGTCCGCCGCCCGGAAGCCGACCATCGACCGCTCCCGCCAGGACGCGGTCTCGGTCAGGCGCGGGTAGCGCTTGATCTCGATCCGCCAGCCCTGGTCGTCGGTCAGGTGGAAGTGCAGGACGTTCAGCTTGTGCGCCGCCATCAGGTCGATGAAGCGGAACACGCCCGCCTTCGGCATGAAGTGCCGCGAGACGTCCAGCAGCACGCCGCGCCAGCCGAACCGCGGCGCGTCCTCGATCTCCGCGTACGGCAGCTCCCAGCCGGCGCGGCGCAGCGGGGCGGTGCGGAAGGCGTCGGCGCCGAGCAGCTGACGGAGCGTCTGGGCGCCGGCGAAGGCGCCGGCCGTGGTGCTCGCGGAGAGCAGCACGCCCTCGGGGCCGACGGCGAGCCGGTACGCCTCGGGGGCGGCGGCCTCGTCGAGCCGCAGCTCGATGCCGCCGGGGGCGGCGGGGAACGGGAGTCCGGTGGAGGCGCCGAGCGTGACGCGCAGCCAGTCGGCGACCGGGGCGAGCGCGGGGTCGGCGGTCAGTCCGGTGCTCGCGTCGAGGGGGTAGGTGCCGGAAGTCTCGGGGGAGATGACACTCAGCGGGGCAGGGATGAGGTCCATGACCTGCATCCTGCCCCGCCGGGGCCCGAGTGGCATAGACCAATCGGGAAGTGTTCTGCAGAGCGCGACGCGCTACTTCTTGTCGTCGTCCCCGCCGCCCTGTGGGCCGCCGATGCCGTCGTAGATCTCCTTGCACATCGGGCAGACCGGGTACTTCTTCGGGTCCCGCCCGGGCACCCAGACCTTGCCGCAGAGCGCGACCACGGGGGATCCGGAGAGCGCGCTCTCCATGATCTTGTCCTTCTGGACGTAGTGCGCGAAGCGCTCGTGGTCGCCGTCCCCGTTGGAGACCTGGGGGACGGGCTCGACCAGGGTGCCGGTACCGAGGCCGCGCTCGGGCTCAAGAGTGCTCATGACGCTCAAGTCTATGGGCCCGCCGAACCGAACAGAAGGCACACGCCCGCAGCCCGCGCCGCCGGGGCCGCCTCAGTTCAGCGTCGGGTCGTCCGGGTACGTCGCCAGCACCGCCAGCGGGCCCCGCTGACGGCGCAGGACGGAGCGCCAGAGGCGTTCGGGCTCCGGGGAGAAGATGTCGCCGGGCTCGCAGTCGACCAGGTACCAGGCGCCCTCGGCGAGTTCGGACTCCAGCTGGCCGGGCGACCAGCCCGCGTAGCCGGCGAAGACCCGCAGGCCGCCGAGCTCCCCGGCCAGCACCTCGGGCGGGGCCTCCAGGTCGACCAGGCCGATCGCGCCGTGCACCCGCCGCCAGCCGAGCGGCTCGACCGAGCCCGGTTCGCCGGGGACGACGGCCACCGCGAGCGCCGAGTCCAGGCCGACCGGGCCGCCCTGGAAGACCACCGGCATCGCCCCGGCCAGCGCGGACCAGCCGTCCAGCACGGCGGCGACCTCGATCGGGGTGGGGTGGTTGAGCACCACGCCGAGCGCGCCCTGGGCGTCGTGGTCCAGCAGCAGCACCACCGCCCGGGAGAAGTTCGGGTCGGTGAGCAGCGGTGTCGCGACCAGCAGTCGGCCGGTGTGCGAGGAGGCCGGGGTCATGCCCACATGATCCCCCAGTCCGGCCCGCCCGGGGCGGACAACACGGGATGCCCCGACACGCCGTGGGCGAACACCCGTACGGCCGTACCGCACCGCCGTGTCGCCGCCGTGGAGGTTCCGGGGAGGCGACCATCACCAGTAGGGCGCAAGGGAACCACCCGCCCGCCCATTACCATCTACAGGTGGTGGAAGGGCATTCGCCGAACGGCGGAAGTTCCTTCCACTCGCGTTTGCCCTGCTCCGCAGCCGCTTCCTCCCCCAGTCACCCCGGATTGCGAGAACGATGACCGACGACGTCCTGCTGGTCCACGGCGGAAACCCGCTCGAAGGCGAGATCCGCGTCCGTGGTGCGAAGAACCTGGTCCCCAAGGCCATGGTCGCCGCCCTGCTCGGCACGGGCCCCAGCAGACTGCGCAACGTCCCGGACATCCGCGACGTCAAGGTCGTGCGCGGCCTGCTGCAGCTGCACGGCGTGACCGTGCGCACCGGCGACGAGGAGGGCGAGCTGATCCTCGACCCCTCGCACGTGGAGAGCGCCAACGTCGCCGACATCGACGCGCACGCGGGCTCCTCCCGGATCCCGATCCTGTTCTGCGGCCCGCTGCTGCACCGCCTCGGCCACGCCTTCATCCCGGGCCTGGGCGGCTGCGACATCGGCGGCCGGCCGGTGGACTTCCACTTCGAGGTGCTCCGCCAGTTCGGCGCCACCATCGAGAAGCACCCGCAGGGCACCTACCTGGTGGCCCAGCAGCGGCTCCAGGGCACCAAGATCGAGCTGCCCTACCCCTCGGTCGGCGCGACCGAGCAGGTGCTGCTCACCGCGGTGCTCGCCGAGGGCGTCACGGAGCTGCGCAACGCGGCCGTCGAGCCGGAGATCGTCGACCTGATCTGCGTCCTGCAGAAGATGGGCGCGATCATCTCGATGGGCACCGACCGCACCATCCTGATCACCGGCGTGGAGGAGCTCTCGGGCTACAACCACCGCGCCCTGCCGGACCGCCTGGAGGCGGCCTCCTGGGCCTGCGCGGCGCTGGCCACCAAGGGCGACATCTACGTCCGCGGCGCGGACCAGATCCCGATGATGACCTTCCTGAACACCTTCCGGAAGGTCGGCGGCGCCTTCGAGATCGACGACGAGGGCATCCGGTTCTGGCACCCGGGCGGCGAGCTCAAGGCGATCGCCCTGGAGACCGACGTGCACCCCGGCTTCCAGACCGACTGGCAGCAGCCGCTGGTGGTCGCCCTGACCCAGGCCGACGGCCTCTCCATCGTCCACGAGACGGTGTACGAGTCCCGGCTCGGCTTCACCGGCGCGCTGAACCAGATGGGCGCCCACATCCAGCTCTACAGCGAGTGCCTCGGCGGCACCCCCTGCCGCTTCGGCGCGCGCAACTTCCAGCACTCCGCGGTGGTCTCCGGCCCGTCCAAGCTGATCGGCGCCGAGCTGGTCATCCCGGACCTGCGCGGCGGCTTCTCGTACCTGATCGCGGCGCTGGCGGCCGAGGGCACCTCCACGGTGCACGGCATCGACCTGATCAACCGCGGCTACGAGAACTTCATGGAGAAGCTCCGCGACCTGGGCGCCCAGGTCGAGCTGAAGAACGAGGAGCCGGCCGACGAGGAGCTGGTCGCCGTCTGATCCGGACGGCACGCGAAACGACCGTGGCCGGTCTCCCCGAGGGGAGACCGGCCACGGTCGTAGGGGCTACCAGGGGCGTCACTTGCCCTTGGCGGCCTCCTTCAGCTTCGAACCGGCGCTGACCTTGGCGCTGTAGCCGGCCGGGATCTGGATCGGGTCGCCGGTCTGCGGGTTACGAGCGGTGCGGGCGGCACGGTGGGTGCGCTCGAAGGTCAGGAAGCCGGGGATGGTGACCTTCTCGTCACCCTTGGCGACGACCTCGCCGACGACCTCGGCGAAGGCGGCCAGAACGGCGTCGGCGTCCTTGCGGGTCACCTCGGCGCGCTCCGACAGAGCGGCCACCAGCTCACTGCGGTTCATGTGTACTCCTGTGGTCTGTTCGCGTTGCGGTGTGCGGGGCCCGTCGGTCGTCCCGCCGGGCCGCCATCACTGGCGACGGCAGGGCCGCTGGTCCGCACACTGTGCTCGTTCAGGCGAGGGTTGGTCAGGGGTCGGGCTTGCACCCCGAAGCGCCTCAAACCGCACTGCCTGGGTACGAATCCTGCCCCGACCGGCACTGAGAAAGCCAATCGGTCCCCGCCGCGGTTGACCCGAACAGCGCCCGCCGGACGGAGTTGTGACGCTCCGTCCGCTCCGGTGGACCGGGGCGGGCGGCGGGCCGGGACGACACGCCGAGGGCCCAGGGGGACGTTCCGTACTTGTCGGACACGCCTGCCCCGTGCAGGGCTACCGTACGCCCTGCCACCGACAAGCCCAAACACGCCCCTTCCCCTTGTGTCGCAAGGGTTCGGGGCGAGCGGGCTCGGGTAGGGTGGCCGGCCGGCCGCCGGACCCTCCGCGCGGGAGGTCCGGACCGGGCCCGCCACCCCGCCCGAGCTGCGGCTGGATCAGAGCTGAACGGCCGGGAACGACGTGGTGTCCAGGGTGCCGACGATGCCCGGGGTGGGCGGGGCCGGGGCCGGCTCGGTCTCGCCGCGGGCGGCCAGCGCGGCCTCCCGGACGGCGGCCGCGACGGTCTTGGCCACGTCGGGGTGGAAGACGCTGGGGATGATGTAGTTCGGGTTCAGCTGGTCGTCGGCCACGGTGGTGGCCAGCGCCCGGGCGGCGGCCAGCATCATCTCGGTGTTGACGGTGCGGCTCTGGGCGTCCAGCAGGCCGCGGAAGACGCCGGGGAAGACCAGCACGTTGTTGATCTGGTTCGGGAAGTCGCTGCGGCCCGTCGCCACCACGGCGGCGGTCTGGCGGGCCACCGCCGGGTCCACCTCCGGGTCCGGGTTGGCCAGCGCGAAGACGATCGCGTTCTCGGCCATGGTGGCCAGGTCGTCGCCGTCCAGCACGTTCGGGGCGGAGACGCCGATGAAGACGTCGGCCCCGGCCACCGCCTCCTTGAGGCTGCCGGTGCGGCCCGAGCGGTTGGTGTGCTCGGCGATCCAGCGCAGGCTGTCGTTGAGGTCGTCGCGGCCCTCGTGGACCACGCCGCGCACGTCCGCCACGGTGGCGTGCCGCACGCCGGCCGCCAGCAGCAGCTTGAGGATCGCGGTGCCGGCCGCGCCCGCGCCGGACATCACCACGCGGATCTCGTCGATGGGCTTGCCGACCACCTTGAGCGCGTTGGTGAGCGCGGCCAGCACCACGATCGCGGTGCCGTGCTGGTCGTCGTGGAAGACCGGGATGTCCAGGGCCTCGCGCAGCCGGGCCTCGATCTCGAAGCAGCGCGGCGCGGAGATGTCCTCCAGGTTGATGCCGGCGAAGCCGGGGGCGATCGCCTTGACGATGGCGACGATCTCGTCGGCGTCCTGGGTGTCCAGGCAGATCGGCCAGGCGTCGATGCCGGCGAAGCGCTTGAACAGCGCGGCCTTGCCCTCCATCACCGGCAGGGCGGCCTTCGGGCCGATGTTGCCCAGGCCCAGCACGGCCGAGCCGTCGGTGACCACGGCGACGCTGTTGCGCTTGATGGTCAGGCGGCGGGCGTCCTCGGGGTTCTCCGCGATCGCCATGCAGACCCGGGCCACGCCGGGGGTGTAGATCATCGAGAGGTCGTCGCGGTTGCGGATCGGCAGCTTCGAGGACATCTCGATCTTGCCGCCGAGGTGCATCAGGAAGGTGCGGTCCGAGACCTTGCCGATCGCCACGCCGTCGATCGCGCGGAGCTTCTCGACGATCTCCTCGCCGTGGGCGACCGAGGCGGCGGCCACGGTGACGTCGATCCGCAGCGCCTCGAGGCCGGAGGCGGTGACGTCCAGGCCGGTGACCGAGCCGCCGGAGGACTCGACGGCGGTGGTGATCGAGCTCACCGCGTTGCCGGTGGCGGGCACCTCCAACCGGACCGTGATCGAGTTCGAGACACTGGGCACCGTCGCCATCGACGTCCTTCTTCCTGAAATCAACACTTTGTTGAATGCCTGCGCAGTCGGCATGCTAGACCTCGATCGTCGCACTCACCAAGGGTTCGATAGAAATAACGTTCATTGAGTGTGCGGAGTCGACAAGGCTTCTTGCCCTCGGCGGACGATGCGTTACATTGGACAAGGCACCGGCTCGATCCAAGCCCCCGGGCCCAACCTTCGTCCCTTAGAGGGACCACTTGCCGCGAGGCGAGCATGGCGGGTCGGTGTCACAGCTTCGAAGGCCCCCTCACCAAGTCCGGTGAGGGGGCCTTCCGCTGTCCCCGCGTCAGCTGGCGGTCCGTCAGCGCAGCAGCGCCGGCACCCCGTCCGCGTCCGGCAGGTCGTCCGGGCCGGAGAGCACGGTGAGCCGCTGGGTGGCCCGGGTCAGCGCCACGTACAGCACCCGCAGGCCCGCCTCGGACTCGCCCGCGATGCCGACCGGGTCGGCCACCACCGTGGCGTCGTACTCCAGGCCCTTGGCCTCCAGCGAGCCCAGCGCGACCGCCCGCTCGCCCAGCCCGGCCACCCAGCCGGCCGCCTCGGCCCGGCGGTCCATCGGGACCACCACCGCGACGGTGCCGTCCACCTCGGCCAGCAGCCGCTCCAGCTCGGCCCGGGCCGCCGCCGCGACCGCGGCCGGCTCGGTCGAGCCGACCGCCGCGAAGCGGGGCTCCAGGCCGGTGGAGCGGACGGCGGTCGGCGAAGGGGTGCCGGGAGCGGCCAGCTCCAGCACCTTGGCCGCCACCTCCGCGATCTCCGAGGGGTTGCGGTAGTTGACGGTCAGGGTGTGCCGACGGCGCGGCTTGCCGGCCAGCACCTCGTCCATCGCGGCCTGCGCCTCCTGCGGGAACGGCCAGGAGGACTGCGCCGGGTCGCCGACGATGGTCCAGGTCGCCATCCGGGCCCGGCGGCCGACCATCCGCCACTGCATCGGCGTCAGGTCCTGCGCCTCGTCCACGATCACGTGGGCGTACTCGGTGCGCTCCACCGGGACGCGCTCCCGCTGGCGGGACATCCGGTCGGCGTAGGTGGTCACCTCGTCCAGGCCGGTCAGCATGTCGACCGCGTCCACCTCACGGACCTTGCGGACCGCCGCCTCGCCGAGCAGCAGCTGCAGCTCGTCCACCAGCGCCACGTCGTGCGCCGACAGCTCGCCCTCCCCGCGGGACGTCAGGTGCCGCCAGGAGTCGGCCAGCAGCCGGGCCTCCTCCGGGGTGACGGCGCGTCGGGCGATCCGGTTGGTGTGCCGGGACTGCTTGAGGGTCGCCAGCACCCGACGGGGCGTCAGCGCGGGCCACCAGGCCTCCAGGAAGTCCAGGAACGCCGCCTCGTCCGAGACGTACTCGTCGAAGGCCTCCTTCTCCTCCTGGCGCTGCTCGCGCGCGTAGTGGTCGGCGGGGCGCGGCAGGTGCCGGGTGGCCTGCTGCCAGAGCGCGTCCAGCAGCAGCCGGCGGGCCCGCGGGCGGAGCAGGTTGAGCGGGGTGCCGCCGCTGCCGATCACGTTGCCGCGCACCGCCTTCAGGCGGCCGGCGTCCAGGCGCAGCGCCTCGCCGCGGGCGAAGACCTTCAGCTCGGTCGGGGCACCCAGCTCCAGGGCGGCCTTGGCCGCCCGGCGCAGCAGCGTCACCATCCGGGCCGAGCCCTTCACGTGGGCGGTCTCCGGGGTGTCGTACCGGCCCGCCTCGATGCCGTCGACCAGGCTGCCGACCGCGCGGATCGCCACCTGGCCCTCCTCGCCCAGCGCGGGCAGCACGCCCTCGGTGTACGAGACCAGCAGCGCGGTCGGGCTGACCACCAGGATGCCGCCCGCGTACCGGCGGCGGTCCTGGTAGAGCAGGAAGGCGGCGCGGTGCAGCGCGACGGCGGTCTTGCCGGTGCCCGGGCCGCCGGTGACCAGGGTGGCACCGGGCGCGGGGGCCCGGATCACCTCGTCCTGCTCCTTCTGGATCGAGGAGACGATGTCGCGCATGGTGTGGCTGCGGGCCCGGCCCAGCGTCGCCATCAGCGCGCCGTCGCCGACCACCGCCAGCTCCTGACCGCCCAGGGTCGGCGTCAGGTCCGGACGGAGCAGGTCGTCCTCGACGCCGATCACCCGGCGGCCCTTGGACCGGATCACCCGGCGCCGGATCACCCGGCCCGGCTCGACCGGGGTCGAGCGGTAGAACGGCGCGGCGGCCGGGGCCCGCCAGTCGATCACCAGCGGACCGAACTCGGCGTCCAGCACGCCGAGCCGGCCGATGTGCAGGGTCTCGGCCACGGCCGGGTCGGCCGGGTCGAGCGGGGTCTGCGACGGGATCCCGTGCTCCTCCGGGGCGTCGGCCTGCTGGAGGTCGATCCGGCCGAACAGGAAGTCCTCGAACTCGGTGTTCAGCCGGTGCAGGTGCGCCCCGGCGCGGTACACCTGGGCGTCCCGCTCCGCGAGCGCGCCGGGCGTGCCCACGTGGACGCGCTTGGCGGCGTCCTCGAGGATGTACTCGGCCTCGGCGAGCTTCTCCTCCAACCGGCGGTAGACGGTGTCGAGGTGGCGCTGCTCCTCGGCGATCTCGCGGTCTCGGACGGTGTCTGAGTCTGTGCTGCTGTGCATGGCCTCGTTCAGTGGCGGCTGTGAACCTGCGGGAAAAAAGAGACGGACGGAAGATCCTACGCCCAGGACCCCGCCCAGCGGCAGACACCCGCACACATCGCCTTCACCACTGGGCCACCAGCCGCTGACCGCTGACCGCTGACGCCCGGCAGGGCAGCGACCCGGGGGCGCGAGGAACTGCGCGAGTCCGGAAGGCGGCCCAGTGCTGGATCGGGGCAGGCGAGCCAGTTGCCCGTGCTGCCGTTCCCCCGCGCGCAGTTCCCCGCGCCCCTGATGGCCCTTCGGGCCACAGCGGCACAACCACGTACGTCCCTCGCGCCCCACCGTCAGACGGCGCCGTACTTCTCCCCCGGCTCCGCCGTCGGGTCCACCGCCAGGCGGTAGCCGCGCTTGACCACAGTGGCGACCAGGTTCGGCGTGCCGAGGGCCGCGCGCAGGCGGGCCATCGCGGTCTCCACGGCGTGCTCGTCGTTGCCGCTGCCGGGCAGGGCGCGGAGCAGCTCGGCGCGGGCCACCACCCAGCCGGGGCGGCGGGCCAGGGCGCGCAGCAGGGCCATCCCGGCGGGCGGGACGGGCCGCAGCTCGCCGTCCACCAGGGCGGCCTGGCCGCGCAGCTCCAGCTGGTGCCCGGCCACCGAGAGCCGCCGCCCGCGCTCGGGGAGCCGGGCGGTGAGCAGCTGCACCATCGCGCCCAGCCGCATCCGTTCGGGCCAGACGGTGGCGATGTCCAGTTCCTCCAGCGGGGCGGCCGTCACGGGCCCGACGCAGACCGGCAGGACGTCGCGGCGCAGCGCGTGCAGCAGCTGGTCGGTCAGGCCGCGCTCCGCTGCCCGGTCGAGCAGGCTGAGCACCGCCGGGGCGGAGGTGAAGGTGATCGCGTCCAGCGCGCCGGTGCAGCAGGCGTCCAGCAGCCGGTCCAGCGGGGCGATGTCGGCGGGCGGCAGCCAGCGGTAGACCGGCACCTCGACCACCTCGGCGCCCGCCGCGGTGAGCGAGTCGACGAAGTCGCGCTGCGGGGCGCCGTGCAGCTGGACGGCGATCCGCTTGCCCTCGACGCCGTCCTCCAGCAGCTTCTCCAGCACCTCCACCGAGGACTCCGACCTCGCCGACCACTCCTCCCGCAGCCCGGCGGCCCGGATGGCGCCCTTGGCCTTGGGGCCGCGGGCCAGCACGGAGGCCTTGCCGAGCCGTTCGATCAGCTCGTCGCCGAGGCCCCAGCCCTCGGCGGCCTCGATCCAGCCCCGGAAGCCGATCCCGGTGGTGGCCACCGCGACGTCCGGCGGCCCGGCGACCAGGGCCCGGGTGGCGGCGAGGAGTTCGGTGTCGTCGGGCAGCGGCACGATCCGCAGTGCGGCGGCCCGCTGCACGGCGGCGCCCCGGCGTTGGAGCAGCGTGGCCAGCTCCTCGGAGCGGCGGGCGGCGGTGATGCCGACGGTGAATCCGGCCAGCGGAGGCACCGGCTCGGCGGCGTGAGGGGCCGTCAGTTCGTCCATGGCTGTGGGTCCTTCGGTGGTGCGCACCCCGGCTGCGGCGGGCCGGGAGGGTGGGTGGACGGGCATCCTCCCCCGGGGCGGTGTCGCTGCGGGGTCGGCCGGATTTCCGGGGTGTTTCACGGGCCGGACCGGCCGTCCAGGGGATGGACGGCCGGTCCGGCCCCGGGGTCAGGCCGCGACCCGCTCCTTCACCGGGGCGGTCACCGCGCTGCCGGTGGGGCGGCGCAGGTAGACGGCCCAGGTGAGGGCGGCGCAGACGGCGTACGCCGCCAGGAAGGAGGCGAAGGCGGGGGTCCCGGTCTTGGCGACCAGGAAGGACTGCCGGAAGGCCAGGTTGATGAAGAGGCCGCCGAGCGCGCCGACCGCGCCGATCACCCCGACGGCCGCGCCGGACATCCGGCGGGACCAGGCGGCGGCCTGCTCGGCGGTGGCGCCGAGCTCGGCGATCCGGTTCTGCGCCTTGGCCTCGAAGATCACCGGGATCATCTTGTAGGTGGAGCCGTTGCCCAGCCCGGCCAGCACGAAGAGCGTGGTGAACCCGGCCAGGAAGACCGGCAGCGAGCGCTCCGAGGAGGCGTACAGCACCACCAGGGTGGCGGCGGCCATCCCGGCGAAGTTCCACAGGGTGATCCGGGCGCCGCCCCAGCGGTCGGCCAGCCAGCCGCCGACCGGGCGGATCAGCGAGCCGAGCAGCGGGCCGACGAAGGTGAGCTGGGCGGCCTGCAGCGGGGTGCGGCCGAACTGGGTCTGCAGCACCAGGCCGAAGGCGAAGCTGAAGCCGATGAAGGAGCCGAAGGTGCCGATGTAGAGCACCGACATCAGCCAGGTGTGACGCTCCCTCAGCACCTCGGCCAGCGCGCCGGTGTCGTTCTTCATCGGCGCCAGGTTGTCCATGAAGAGCGCGGCGAGGGTGGCCGCGATCACGATCAGCGGCAGGTAGATGCCGAGCACCAGCCGGGGTGAGGTGGCCCCGGCCCAGGTGATCACCGCGAGCGCGACCAGCTGGATCACCGGCACCCCGATGTTGCCGCCGCCGGCGTTCAGCCCGAGCGCCCAGCCCTTGCGGTGCTGCGGGAAGAAGGCGTTGATGTTGGTCATCGAGGAGGCGAAGTTCCCCCCGCCGAGCCCGGTGAGCGCGGCGACCACCATGAAGGTGGTGTAGGAGGTCCCCGGCTCCATCACGTACGCGGCGGCCAGTGCGGGCAGCAGCAGGAGCAGCGCCGAGACCACCGTCCAGTTCCGCCCGCCGAAGCGGGCCACCGCCACGGTGTAGGGGATCCGGACGAAGGCGCCGACCAGGGTGGGCATCGCGACCAGGAAGAACTTACCGGCCGGGTCGATCCCGTACTTGGGCCCCATGAAGAGGACCATCACCGACCAGAGGCTCCAGATCGAGAAGCCGATGTGCTCCGAGAGCACCGAGAAGACCAGGTTGCGGTTGGCGGTCCGGCGCCCGGTCCGCTCCCAGAACGCCCGGTCCTCCGGATCCCACTCCTGGATCCAGCCCCGTCGCACCGCCGTGTCTCCACTCATCGCAACTCCCCTTGTGCAAGTTCGGTGCCCTGACCTGGACGACCCTAACGGGCCGGGATTTCCGGGGAGTTGTGGGTTGTGAACCCGCCGGTACGGTCCTCTCACCGGGCCGCCCGGCGCGGTGTGAGACCGCCGAAACGCAAGAAGGCCGCCTCCTCGCGGAGTGCGGCCTTCGAGCGACATGGGTCTGTGGAGATGCCGGGAATCGAACCCGGGTCCAGTGGAGTGGATTCAGGACTTCTCCGAGCGCAGTCCGCTGTGAGTTTCTCGGCCCTGGCAGTCACGCGGACAAGCCGCCAACAAGCCCAGCCACTGTTTTATTTTTCCGCCGACCCCCGTGGCCGGGGTGGCGGATGAGTTCCCTAGATTATGCCAGGATCCGGGTCGGGAACTCCCCGGGCTGACACCCATTCACTCTTGCTTAGGCAGCGAGAGCGAACTGCTGGGAATCGCGCTTAGAGTTGGCGATTATTTTTTTGCGACAGATGGTTAACGAGATCATTGCCGCGTTCCTCGGCTCGCTTCTCCTGTTTCGACGTCCCCTGTCGAAACCGATCATCCCCATGTTGAATTGACAAACAGCTCCGGCGGGCGGGCCCTCCGGTGATGTTGCTCGGGCCATAGTACGCGCAGGCACCGGCCAGGGCCAAGCGATTAACCCCGCTGGCGCTTCCGTGCCGCCGCGACGGCCCGGTCGGACTCGCGGCGGTCCTGCTTCTCGCGCAGGGTCTGCCGCTTGTCGTACAGCTTCTTGCCGACCGCGAGCGCCAGCTCCAGCTTCACCCGGCCGTCCTTGAAGTACAGGGAGAGCGGCACCAGGGTGTGGCCGGTCTCCTTGACCTTCGACTCGATCTTGCGGATCTCGAGCTTGTGCAGCAGCAGCTTGCGCTTGCGCCGCGAGGCGTGGTTCGTCCAGGTCCCCTGGGTGTACTCGGGGATGAACACGTTGTCGACCCACGCTTCGTGGCCCTGCACGTAGGCGTAACCGTCCACCAGGTTGGCCCGCCCCTCGCGGAGCGACTTCACCTCCGTGCCGGTCAGCACCATGCCGCATTCGTACGTGTCGAGGATGGTGTACTCGTGTCGCGCCTTCTTGTTCTGCGCGATCAGCTTCTTTCCCGTTTCCTTAGCCATAGCACCGGCCATTCTCGCACCTCGCCCGCCCGGTGGTCAGCCCATTTGGCCGCGGCCCAGCCCGGAGAGCACGGTGTCGGCGAGCCGGGTCACCGCCTCCGGGTCGCCGCCCGGCGGCTGGGGGACGTCCGGGGTGAGGCCGGTGCCGTCCGGCGAGCGGCCGGCCGGGGTGGCGTAGCGGCCGACGGTGAGCTCCAGGACGGCGCCGTCGGCGAGGCGGCTGGGCTGCTGGACGGTGCCCTTGCCGAAGGTGCGGGAGCCGACCAGGACGGCGCGGCTGCGGTCCTGGAGCGCCCCGGCGAGCAGTTCGGCGGCGCTCATGGTGCCGCCGTCCACCAGCACCACCAGGGGCACGGTGGTGTCTCCGCCGCGCGCGGCGGTCAGCTCGCGCCGCTCGCCGCGCTCCTGGTACGAGGCCACCGGGCCGCCGTCCAGGAAGAGCGAGGCGGTCCCCACGGCCTGGTCCACCAGCCCGCCGGAGTTGCCCCGCAGGTCCAGCAGGACGCCCCGGGCGCCCCGGACGGCCTGCGCCACCTCGGCGGCCACACCGGCCGTGAAGCCGCGCACCGCGACCTTCACCACCCCGGGCCGCAGCTGCTCCACCGTCACGT
Source organism: Kitasatospora sp. NPDC001664 (assembly GCF_053596675.1). Classification (NCBI taxonomy): domain Bacteria; kingdom Bacillati; phylum Actinomycetota; class Actinomycetes; order Kitasatosporales; family Streptomycetaceae; genus Kitasatospora; species Kitasatospora sp. NPDC001664. Next base: position 43,261 of record NZ_JBSFGS010000018.1, on the reverse strand, counting down.
CCCGGGCGGCCAGCTCGGCCCGGCGCAGCGTCAGCTCGCGGGCCGGCCCGCCCGGCCGGCGGACCGTCAGCTCCACCGCCGTGCCGACCTCGCCGCGCAGCCCGGCCACCACCTCGGTGACCGGGAGCCGGTCGGCCGGGGTGCCGTCGATGCCGAGCAGCACGTCCCCGGCCGCGATCCCGGCCTGCCGGGCGGGCCCGTCGGGGTGCACCCGGTCCACCGTGGTGGCCCCGTCCGCCGCCCGCCGCACCGAGAGCCCGACGCCGCGGTAGCGCCCCTTGGTCAGGTCGGTGTACTCCTCGGGCGTGTAGTACGCGGCCCACGGGTCGCCCCCCTCGGCGACCAGCCGCTCGGCCTGCTGCCGGGACAGCGACGCCCCGGCCAGGTCACGCCCGGCCAGGGCATCGGAGGAGGAGGTGGGCGGGCGCCCGTCGGCCGGAGCCCCGCTCCAGGCCCCGGTGACCGCCCCGGTGAACAGCACGGCGCCGAACGCCAGGGAGAGCACAGCTCCCTGGCGCACTCCCGCACGCAGAGTCACCGGCATGGCAAGGGAGTCTAGGCGCACTGCCTGAGGGGGCGTCAGACCTTCAGGTACTTCCGGAGGGTGATGAACGCCGCGATGCCGGCCATCCCCATGCCGACCACGACCAGCAGCGGGATGACGGTGAGCACCGAGGAGAGCCCGATGAAGTGGATGAACTGCACCCGCTGGGCCAGGAACTCCTGCACGAAGAAGTGCCCGCCGAGCAGCAGCCCGGAGGCCAGCACCGCACCGAGCAGCGCGGCGAAGGCCGCCTCCGCGATGAACGGCATCTGCACGTAGAAGTTCGAGGCACCGACCAGGCGCATGATCCCGGTCTCGCGCCGTCGGCTGAACGCGGACACCCGGACGGTGTTCACGATCAGCAGCAGGGCGACGAAGAGCATCAGCACCATGATCACGAACGCGGCGGTCTGCAGACCGTTCAGCAGGCCGAACAGGTTCTCCAGGATCTTCCGCTGGTCCTCGACCGACTTGACGCCCGGCTTCCCGGCGAAGGCGCTCTGCACCACGTCGTACTTGGTCGGGTCGTTCAGCTTGACCCGCCAGGACTGCGGCATCGCCTCCGCACCCACCGCGGCGAGCAGCGGGTTGTCCGGGTTGGTCTCCTTCCAGCGCTTGTACGCGTCCTGCGAGCTCTCGAAGGTGGAGCTCTGCACCAGCTGGGTCATCTTGTCCAGCTGGCCCTTGACCTCGGCGATCTGCTGGTCGGTGGCGGCACCCGCCGAGCACTGGGCGGAGGTCTTGGCGTCCGACTTGGTGCAGAAGTAGATGCTCACCTCGACCTTGTCGTACCAGTACCCCTTCATGGAGTTGACCTGGTCGCGGACGAGCAGCGAGGCGCCGGCGAGGGCGAGCGATAGCGCGACGCTGACCACGACCGCGATGGTCATGGTCAGGTTGCGGCGGAGACCGACGCCGATCTCCGACAGGACGAACTGGGCGCGCATGGCGTTACTCCAGGGGCAGGCAGGTGGAACGGGCAGGCGGACGGGGCGTCGGGTGGCTCAGTTCTGGTAGCCGTAGACGCCGCGGGCCTGGTCGCGGACCAGCAGCCCCTTGTCGAGCTCGATCACCCGCTTGCGCATCTGGTCGACGATGGCCTGGTCGTGCGTGGCCATCAGGACCGTGGTGCCGGTGCGGTTGATCCGGTCGAGCAGCTTCATGATGCCGACCGAGTTCTGCGGGTCGAGGTTTCCGGTGGGCTCGTCCGCGATCAGCAGCATCGGCCGGTTCACGAAGGCCCGGGCGATCGCCACGCGCTGCTGCTCACCACCGGAGAGCTCACCGGGCATCCGGTCCTCCTTGCCGCCGAGGCCGACCAGGTCGAGCACCTCGGGCACCACCTTGTTGATGGCGCTCTTCGGCTTGCCGATGACCTCCAGCGCGAACGCGACGTTCTGCGCGACGGTCTTGTTCGGCAGCAGGCGGAAGTCCTGGAAGACGGTGCCCAGCTGACGCCGCATGTGCGGCACCTTCCAGTTGGACAGCTTGCCGAGGTCCTTGCCCAGCACGTGGACCGCGCCGGTGCTCGGGCGCTCCTCGCGCAGGCAGAGCCTCAGGAAGGTCGACTTGCCGGAGCCGGACGAACCGACCAGGAAGACGAACTCGCCCTTCTCGATCTCCAGCGAGACGTTGTCCAGGGCCGGACGGTTCTGCTTGGGATAGGTCTTGGAGACGTTGTCGAATCTGATCACGGCTGCATCACGGGGGCCATCCTAGGTGGGTCAGGACTCGGACCCTACGCGAAGCCCCTCCGGGCCCGCAGGCACTGTCCGGGGGTTCACCTGGGATTTGGCGAGAAATATCCCGTTCTGCCCGGATAAGTGCGACCCATGTCACAGCCCGGCATGCGGTTGAGCGGTCGGCGAACGGGGAGGACGGGCCGGAACGGGCGGAACCTGGCACAGTGGTAGCTGAGAGCGCCCGTCCGGGGCCGTCCGAGGAACCGGAGGCCCGTCCGGCGCGTTGCAGTAACCAGCAAGGAGGAGATCGCATGACTTGCGACCATCTGGTGTGCGCCAACTGCAACGGCCGCGTGAGTGACGGCCGCTGCCCGGTCTGCCGCGCCAACCGGGCCCGGCTGCAGGACCAGCAGGGCCCGTTCGCCGCGCTGTCGCCCACGGCGCTGCTCGCGCTGATCGTCGGCCTGCTGGCGGTGGCGCTGATCGCCCGTCAGGCCCTGGCCTGACCGACCCCGCACGCGAAAGGGCCCCGGGAACTCCCGGGGCCCTTTTCGGTGCGTCCTTACGCGGCGGCCTCGCGCTGCTTCCGCCAGCGGATGCCGGCCTCGATGAACCCGTCGATGTCGCCGTCCAGCACCGACTGCGGGTTGCCGACCTCGAACTCCGTCCGCAGGTCCTTGACCATCTGGTACGGGTGCAGCACGTACGACCGCATCTGGTTGCCCCAGGACGAGCCGCCGTCCTTGAGCGCGTCCATCGCGGCGCGCTCCTCCTGACGGCGCCGCTCCAGCAGCTTGGCCTGGAGGACGTTCATCGCCGAGGCCTTGTTCTGGATCTGCGAGCGCTCGTTCTGGCAGGAGACCACGATGCCGGTCGGCAGGTGGGTGATCCGGACCGCGGAGTCGGTGGTGTTGACGCCCTGGCCGCCGGGGCCGGAGGCGCGGTAGACGTCGACGCGCAGCTCGCCCTCGTCGATGTCGACGTGGTCGGAGGTCTCGACGACCGGGAGCACCTCGACGCCGGCGAAGGAGGTCTGCCGGCGGCCCTGGTTGTCGAAGGGCGAGATGCGGACCAGGCGGTGGGTGCCCTGCTCGACCGAGAGGGTGCCGTAGGCGTAGGGCGCCTTGACGGTGAAGGTCGCGGACTTGATGCCGGCCTCTTCGGCGTACGAGGTGTCGTAGACCTCGGTCGGGTAGCCGTGCCGCTCGGCCCAGCGCAGGTACATGCGCATCAGCTGCTCGGCGAAGTCGGCGGCGTCCACGCCGCCGGCCTCGGCCCGGATGTTGACCAGGGCCTCGCGGGCGTCGTACTCGCCCGAGAGCAGGGTGCGGACCTCGAGCTCCTCGACCGCCTTCTGCACCGACGTCAGCTCGGCCTCGGCCTCGGCGCGGGTGTCCGCGTCGTCCTCGGCCTCGGCGAGCTCGAACAGCACGCCGAGGTCCTCGACCCGGCCGCGCAGGGTCTCGAACTTGCGGACCTCGCCCTGGAGGAAGGAGAGCCGGCTGGTCACCTTCTGGGCGTTCGCGACGTCGTCCCAGAGGGCCGGGGCGGCTGCCTCCTCCTCCAGAACGGCGATGTCGGCCCGGATCTTGTCCAGGTCGAGGACGGCCTCGATCGACCCCATGGTCGTTTCGAGGGACTTGAGCTCTTCGGAAGGATCGACGGCTGCCACGCCACCAGACTAATGGTTCGGCGGGCCCGGCTGCGCATGGGTATCCGTCACCCAGTGGATTCCCGCCGGTCGGGCGCCGGAGGTGTGCCGTTCCCGGGCGAAGGCGGAGTACGCGGCGGCCGCGCCGGCCAGCAGCAGCACCGCCGCGATCAGCACCGCGTAGAGCCGGCGGCGGCGCACCAGCGCCCGACGGCCCTTGCGGTGTCCGGCCGGAGCGGCCTCGCGGCGCTGGGCCTGCGATTCGGCGGCGTAGGAGGCGAGTTCGCGGTCGGAGGGGCGGCGCAGGCTGGTGTGGGTGTCGCGGGTGGAGTCCGGCAGCGGGGCCTGGACCAGCGGGACGGCCGGGCCGCGCCGGCGGCGGTGGGTGCCGGGGCCGGCGTCCACCTCGGTGTAGACCGCCTCGCCCGGGGTGAGCGGGGGCTCGGCCTCGGCGCGCTCGGGGGGCAGCTGCGGGGGCAGGCCGACCAGGTACGGGAGCTGCTCGCGCAGCCGGGTGGCCAGCTCGGCCGCGCGCAGCCGGGAGGCCGGGGCCTTGGCCAGGCACTCGGTGATGATCCGGGACAGGCCCTCGGGCAGGCCGGGGACGGCCGGCACCTGCTCGGTGACGTGCCGTCGGAGCACCGCGCCGGTGTGGCCGCCGCCGAACGGGGTGAAGCCGGTGAGCAGCTCGTAGAGCACGGTGGCCAGGGCGTAGATGTCGACCGCGGCGCGCGGCTCCAGGCCCTCGATGATCTCGGGGGCGAGGTAGTCGGGGGTGCCGATGATCCGGGTGGCCCGGGTGCGCCGGGGGGCGTCCACCAGGCGGGCGATGCCGAAGTCGGTGAGCTTGGCGCGCGGGGCGCCGCCGGGGCCGGCCGGGGCGGCCAGGTCCAGCAGCACGTTTTCCGGCTTGACGTCGCGGTGGACGATCCCGGCGGCGTGCGCGGCGGCCAGGCCGTCGGCCACGTCGGCGATCACCGAGACGGCGACGGCAGGGGCCAGCGCGCCCTCGCGCTCCAGCCGGGAGCGCAGGTCGGTGCCCTGGACCAGCTCCATCACCAGGGCGAGGTCGTCGCCGTCCACCACCATGTCGCGGACCTCGACCACGTTGGGGTGGTCGAGGCTGGTCAGCGCGGCGCGCTCCTGGACGAAGCGGCCGACCAGCACCTGATCGGATGCCAGGTCCTCGCGCAGCAGCTTGACTGCCACCGGTCCGTCCGGGCCCTCACCGAGCCACACGGTCCCGGCGGACCCCCGGCCGATCACCTGCTGGACGGTGTACCGGCTGCCGATCTTGCGTGCCAATGCTGCTGCTCCGTAGGCGGCGGGAGCGCGCTGCCCTTCTGCGCGCTCGGTAGGTCGGTGCTTCAGCCACCCAACCTACGCGCCCGAGGGCCGTTCGGGGGACGCCGATCGGCCCGGAACAGCCCTCAGGGGGCAGGAAAAATCGTGAATTGTCGACAAGTCGCCATCACGGCCTCCGGGCTGACGGCCCGGCGGCTAACTGCTCGTCAGGCTGCTGACCCAGTCGCTCGCGTCGGCGAACCAGCCCTTCACGTTCTCCCACCAGACGGGCAGGTCGGTGAAGTTCCACAGCGCCACGGCGGCCAGGGCCAGCACCACGATGACCATCAGACAGCCCTTCAGGCAGCCCAGGCCCGGGATGTACATCCGGTTCCGGCTGCGCCGGCGCGGCTCGCGCTCCCGCTCCCGCGGGGGCTCGGGCTCGCGCTGCTGCGGGGCCGGGGGCTCCTGGCGGCGCGGCGGGGCCGGCTCGGGGCGGCGGACCGGGGCCGGGGCGGGCGGCGGCGCCTGCTGGTAGGCGGGCGGCTGGGGCTGCTGGGGGTGGCCGTAGCCGGGCTGCGCCTGCTGCTGCGGATACCCGTACCCCGGCTGGGGCTGCTGGCGTCCCTGGTACGGCGGCGGGGCCACCGGCGGGCGCTGGTTGTAGCCACCGGGCGGCTGCGGGCGGGGGCCGCCCTGCGGCGGGCCCGGCTGCCGGTGGGGCTGCTGCTGGTGGGGCTGCGGCTGGTCCGGGCGGTACGGCGAGTACGGCTGCGGCGGCTGGTAGCCCTGCGGGGGCCGGGGCGGCTGCGGGTGGGACTGGTAGGGCTGCGGCGCCACCTGCGGGGCGGGCCAGTCGTCCTGGGCGCCGTAGTCGCCGGGGGCGAAGACCTCGGTCTGCTGGTTGCGGTCCCGGGCGGCCCGGAGCTGGGTCTGCCACGGGTGCGGCTGTTCGCCGGCGGGCGCCGCGGGAGCGGCCGGGGCGCCGGGGGGCACCGGCGGCATCGCCGGGGTCTGCGGCATCACGGCGGTGCGGTCGGCGGCGCCGAGCGGCGGGGCGCCCGCGCCCTGAGGGCTCATCAACTGGGTGGCGGCGGCCGCGTCGTACTGCCCCGAGGGCAGCACCTGGGTCTGCTCGCCGAAGGTCTGGTCGCCGAAGGAGGAGTCGGCGAACTGGGCCGGCACCGGCACGCCGGGCTCGGTCGGGGCGCCGGTGGCCGGGGTGGGCCGCGGGTCCGGGCGGAGCAGCTCGCCGACCGCGAAGGCGGCCTCGGCCTGGTCCGGCGAGGCGTGCACGCCGATCCCGGCGGCCACCACCCGCAGCGCCTGGGCCAGCGCCACGGCGCTGGGCCGCTCGGCCGGATCCTTGCGCAGGCAGCGCTCGATCACCGTCCAGAGCGGCTCGGGCATGGTGCGCGGGCGCTCCGGGTCCTGGGCCAGGTGCGCCTGGAGGATCGCCACCGGGTTGTCGCCCTGGAACGGGGCGCGGCCGGTGGTCAGCTCGTACAGCATGATGCCGGCGCCGTAGACGTCCACCGCCGAGGTCTGCGGGCGGCCGTCGGCGGACTCGGGGGCGACGTAGGCGGGGGTGCCGACGAACTCGTGGCTGCGGGTGATGCCCGGGGAGTCGGCGAGCCGGGCGATGCCGAAGTCGGTGAGCATCGGGTGCATCTGCTCGGCGCCGTCCACGGTGGTGGAGGCGAGCAGCACGTTGGCGGGCTTGAGGTCGCGGTGCACCACCCCGTCGGCGTGGCTGGCCGCCAGCGCGTCGGTGATCTGGGCCATCAGCAGGGCGCCGGCGATCGGGCTGAACGGACCGTTCCCGCGCAGGTAGTGGAACAGGTCGGGGCCCTGCACCAGGTCCATCACCAGGGCCAGCAGCTCGCCCTCCACCACCAGGTCGCGGACCCGGACGATGTTGGGGTGGGTCAGCCGGAGCAGGACGGAGCGCTCGCGCAGGAAGCGCATCACCACGTCCGGGTCGGCGGCCAGCTCCTCGCGCAGTATCTTGATCGCCACCGCACTGCCCGGCTCGATCCCCGGCACGACCACGTCCTCGCGCACCCGGGCACGCCAGACGGTGCCGGTGGCCCCGCGTCCGAGGACCTCCTCAAGCAGGTACTTGCTGCCGACTGGCCGCACGCTGTCTCCTCGGTACTACTGCGGTACTGCGCTGCCGTGGTTTTCGGCAACTCTAACGGCGCTCGTCCAGGTTTCCGAGGCACCCCGACGGGACCGGCCCGGGTGCGGGTTGACCTGACGGGGCGTCGGCTCCACCATGGCGATCATCGCAAGATCGTCCGATTCTGGTGCCGGGCGCGCCGTGTCCCCCCGTAGTGGCAGGATGACAGGCACCACTCTTGTGGCCCAACGGCATCACTGAAGGGGAGTGCGGGGGCGATGCAGATCCGGCTCACTGTCCTCCGAGCGCGCAGCGGACCGGCAGCCGCCGGAACGGCCACCGACGTCCTGGTCACGGCCCCGGTCGGTACGGCGCTCGGCGCGGTCGCGGGGGCGCTCGCCGGTGCGGTGGGCGTGCGCGGCCCGCGCTCCGCGACCCATGTGCACCTGTACGCCGGGAACCGGCGGATCGACGAGCAGACCCCGCTCGGCCACCCCCCGCTGCTCGACGGCGCGGTGCTCTCGCTCAACGAGCCCGACCCGGACGCCGACCAGGACGACGCCCCGGCCCCGGCCGAGCTGCGCGTCACCGGCGGCCCCGACGCGGGCGGCGTGCACCGCCTGCACGGGGACCGGGTCACCATCGGCCGCTCCAGCGCCGCCGACGTCCCGCTGGACGACCCGGACGTCTCCCGGCTGCACCTCTCGCTCCAGCTCTCCCCCGACGGCACCGTGACCGTCCGGGACCTGGCCTCCACCAACGGCACCGTGCTGGACGGCCGCTTCCTGCGCGACGAGGCGGTCGAGCTGGCCGAGGACGGCCTGGTCCGGATCGGCGAGTCCACCCTGCTGGTCACCCGCCCCGAGACCAGGGACGGCAACCGCACCACGCCCGACGGCCTCGGCCGGCTCCAGCTGGCCGCCACGCCGTCGGCCCCGTCCGTCCCGGCCGCCGCCGCGCCCGAACCGCCCGCCACCGAGCCCCCGGCCGGCGGCCGCCGCTCGCTGTTCTCCCGCCGACGCCCGGCCGAGCCCGCCGGGCCCAGCGCCGCCCAGCAGCACGCCGCCGTCCGCAGCCGCCAGGCCGCCGCCCAGCGCGAGCGCTGGCCCGACCCGGCCGCCCTGCTGCTCACCGCGCTCGGTGCCGGCCCCCGGCTCTGGGAGCGCGGCCCGCACCACCCGGACGCACTCACCCTCCGGCTCGGCACCGCCGACCTCCCGGGCGGCCCCGGCACCGCCCCCGGCACCGTGCTGCCCGCCGTCCCCGTCACCGTGGACCTGCAGACCGCCGGCAGCCTGGGGCTCGCCGGGCCGCGCCCCCGGCTGGCCGGCCTGGCCCGCGCGGTGCTCGCCCAGCTCGCCGTGCTGCACCCGCCGAGCTCGCTCAGCCTGGTGGTGGCCGCGGCCGACGAGGCCCACTCCGCCGACTGGTCCTGGGCCTTCTGGCTGCCGCACCTGGAGCCGACGCACGGTCAGGACTGCCGCCTGCTGGTCGGGTTCGGCCCCGAGCAGACCGAGGCCCGGCTCACCGAGCTGGCCGCCGGTGCGGGCCTGCGCCGGGAAGCGGGCCTGCGCGCGGAGGCCGGCCTGCGTGGGCGGGCCGGCGCGGCTGACGGACCGTCCGGCACCACCGTGCTGCTGCTCGACGGCGCCCCCACCACCGCGCCCGCCCGCGAGGCGCTCGCCGTCCTGCTGGAGCAGGGCCCGGCCCTCGGCGTCTTCCCGGTCTGCCTGGCCGAGACCCCGCAGGCGCTGCCCGCCGGTCTCGGCGCCACCGCCGTGGTCACCGGCGAGGTCGCCACCCAGCTCACCCTGGACCGCCCGCTGGGCGGCGGCGGCCGCGAACTGGTCCGCGACCTGGCCCTGGACGCCGTCTCCCCCGCCTGGGCCGAGCGGCTGGCCCGGGTGCTGGCCCCGCTGCGCGAGGCCTCCCCGGTCTCCCGCGGCCCGCTGCCCGAGCAGCTGCGGCTGCTGGACCTGCTCCAGCCCGACACCGTCACCCCCTCCAAGCTGGCCGCCCGCTGGGCCGCGCTGCCCGGCGGCCCCGGCACCGCCACCGCCCTGCTCGGCACCGGCCGGGACGAGACCCTGCTGGTCGACCTCGCCGACCCGGACGAGCCCAACGGCCCGCACCTGCTGATCGGCGGCGCCCGCGGCACCGGCAAGACCGAGCTGCTGCGCACCCTGGTCGCCTCCCTCGCCGTCTCCGAGCAGCCCGGGCGGCTGCGGATCACGGTGGTCGACGGCCGCGGCGGCGGCACTCCCGAGGCTCCCGCCGGGCTGGCCGGCTGCACCGACCTGCCGCAGGTCACCGAGCACGTGGACGCCGGGGCCGACCCGCGCCGCGCCCTGCTCGCCGCCGAGACCCTGCTGGACGAACTCGCCCACCGCGAGGCGCTGTTCGACGGCCTCTCGTTCACCGCCTGGCACAACGCCCGGGCCGCCGTGCAGCCCGCCCCGGCCCTGGTGACGGCCGGCGGCGGCACCGCCCCGATGACGGCCCCCCGGGTCGGCCAGCAGCGCAAGCCGGCCGACGTGCTCACCGCCCCGGCCCGGCTGGTCGTGGTGGTGGACGACCTGGACGCGCTGCTCTCCCCCACCTCCCCGGCCGGCCGCCCGCTCAGCCGGGCGCTGTCCGCCGTGGCCGAGCGCGGCGGCCTGCTCGGCGTCCACCTGGTGGCCGCCACCGGGGCGCCCGAGCTGGCGGTGGGCACCGCGCTGGACGAGAACGCCCAGCTGCGGATCGCCCTGCGCACCGCCGACCCGGTCGACTCCGACCTGCTGATCCACCTCACCGACGCCGCCGCCCTCCCCGAGGGCACCCCGGGCCGCGGCTACCTGCGCCGCCCGGACGGCGGGGTGACGGCCTTCCAGGCCGCCAAGGTCAGCGGCCGCATCCCCCGCACCGCCACCCTGCGCCCCACCGTGGTCGCCGTCGACCCGGCCCAGCTCGGCGCCCCGCCGACCCGCCGCCCGGTCCGCGAGCTGGGCAACGGCCCGACCGACCTGGCCCTGCTGGCCAGCGCCCTCCAGCGGGCGGCCACCCTCGGGGCCGGGTCCTGACGGTGTCTCAGGGGCGGTCGCCGGCCTTGTCGACGACCGCCCGGCGGACCACCGCGTCCGCGCCCTGGCCCCAGCGGGCGCCGAGGTACTCGTAGCTGTCGCGGTCGAAGACCCACTCCACGGTGGCCTTGCCGTCCGGCAGCGCCACCCCGACACCGTGCCGGCCGAGCCCGTCCGTGACGTCCTCGTGCACCACCGCCCCGGGGATCAGCCCGGCCGCCCGGAACAGCGCCGCGCTCACCTCCGGTGTCGCGATCTGCTCGGCGACCAGCCGGTTGATCGCCTTGAAGGCGGCGTGCTCGGGGCTCTGGCCCTGCCCCTCGGTCTGAGCCTTGATCAGCGCGAGCAGCGCCGCCGGGTCGGTCGGCAGGGTGGCCACGTAGCGGTAGTTCGGGTTGTTGACGCTGGCCGGCTCGTCCAGCGGGGTCAGCTCCCGCCGCCCGTACCGACTGTCGTCCAGCAGGGCGGGCCGCTTGCCGTCCACCGGCAGCCAGAGCTCGGCCTTCACCTCCGGGTCCTGCCGCTGCACGTAGACGTACTGACTGTCCTTCACCTCCTGCCGCGGCTTGGCCGCCGCCGCCGCGGCCGCCCGGTCCAGCACCACCGAGGCCGCCGAGGCGGTCGGGGCGGCGCCCCCGGTGTTCAGCACCACGGTCAGCGCCAGCGCGCCCGCCAGCACAGGCACTGCGGCCCATCCGTAACGGCGGGTGGTGCTCCTGGGCTTCCGGCTGATCTCGCTCATCAGGTGTCCCCTCAACAGCTGGTGGCGGTCGGCGGGGAGCACCGGCTCGTGCTCGTGGTTCATCAGTTCTTCCCCTCTGACCGGACCGCTTCGACGCGGTCACTCCCTACCTGTCCGCGGCCGCGGTGAGGTTCCGTCAGTTCCTCCGCCGCCAGGTCGCGCAGCCGGGCCCGGGCCCGGGAGAGCCGGGAGCGGACGGTGCCGACCGGCACGCCGAGCGCCTCGGCGGCCGAGGCGTAGTCCAGCCCGGCCAGCACGCAGAGCTGGAAGACCTCGCGCTCGCGGCGGCGCAGCCGCTCCAGCGCGCGCTTGGCGGCGGCCAGCCGGGCGCCGTCGTCCATCCGGCCGACCAGCTCGTCGGCGAAGTCGGGCACCACCTCCCGGTCCGGCAGCCGGGCCAGCGCGGCCCGGTGGCGGCGGCCGGCCCGGGTGGTGTTGCGCAGCACGTTGGTGGCGATGCCGAACAGCCAGGGCCGCACCGACCCGCCGTCCTCCTCCAGCTTCCCGCGCAGCCGCCAGGCCTCCAGGAAGGTCAGCGAGACGGCGTCCTCGGCGGCGGCCCAGTCCCCCAGCGTCCGTACGGCATACCCGTACACCCCCTGTGCGTGTTCGTCGAAGAGCTGCCCGAAGGCGCTCTGGTCCCCGGCGCGCAGCCGGGCCCGTAGTGACAGTTCCACGCCCCTACCTGTCCGCTCGCGCCCCCGGGTTCCGACCAGGATGCCGCGAGGGCGGTACCGGCAGGGAAGCCGGTACCGCCCTCGCGGTGAACTGTCGGACCGTCAGACGCCCGTGCGGAGCAGGGTGCGGATCACCCGCATGGCGACCGAGAGGCTGGACAGCTCGTAGTTGTCCGAACCCCTTATGTCGTCGAGGGTGGTCTTGGCCCGGCTCAGCAGGGTCGAGTTGAGCTCGGCCCAGGCCGCGTACCGCTCCTCGGGCGTGGAGCCCTCGGTGCCGCAGGACAGGATGTCCGCGGTGAGCGCGGAGTGCGCGGCGAACAGGTCCTCGCGGATCGCGGCGCGGGCCATCGAGGACCAGCGGTCGTCGCGCGGCAGCTCGATGATCCGGTCCAGCAGGTGGGTGATCTGCAGGCGGTCGGCCAGGTCGTAGTAGAGCTCGGCGACGTCGGTCACCTCGCTGCCGCTGCGGTCCGCGACGCCGACGATGTCCAGGGTCGGGAAGGCGGAGGACAGACCCGCGATCCGCAGCGCCAGCTCCTCCGGCACGCCGGCCTCGGCCAGCTCCCGGTGGACGCCCTCGAACCAGGTGAGGTCCTCGCCGCGCAGCGGCTTGGGCAGGCTGTCCCAGACCTGGTCGACCCGGGACTGGAAGAACTCGATGGTGCCCTGGATGTCCAGCGGCTGGCGCCGGTTGTTGAGCATCCAGCGGGTGGCCCGCTCGACCAGCCGGCGGGTGTGCAGGCGCATCTTGGTCTGCACCCGCGCCGGGACGGCGTTGTCGAGGCCCTCGACGTCCGACCAGATCCGCTCCAGGCCGAAGACCGCGCGCGCCGCCGCGTGGGTGCGGGCGATCTCCTCCATGGTGGCGCCGGTCTCCTCGCGGAGCCGGAAGGCGAAGGTGCAGCCGCCGCGGTTGATCGTGTCGTTGACGATCAGGGTGGTGATGATCTCGCGGCGCAGCGGGTGCTGGTCGATCGCCTCGGCGAACCGGGCCCGCAGCGCGCTCGGGAAGTACTCGTGCAGCGCGGTGCGGAAGTACGGGTCGTCGGGGAGCTCGGTGGCGAGCAGCTCGTCGGCCAGGGTGATCTTGGTGTAGGCGAGCAGCACCGAGAGCTCGGGCTGGGAGAGCCCGCGCCCGCCGGCCGCCCGCTCCTTGATCTGACGGTCCGTCGGCAGGAACTCGATGGCCCGGTCCAGCTGGCCGTTGCCCTCCAGGCGGTTGATCATGCGGGCGTGCACGTCGACCATCGAGAGGGCCTGGGCGACGGCGTTGGCCAGCACCACGTTCTGCGCGTAGTTGTTGCGCAGCACCAGGTGGCCGACCTCGTCGGTCATCTCGGCGAGCAGCTTGTTGCGCTGCTTGACCGTCATGTCGCCGTCGGCGACGACCTGGTTGAGCAGGATCTTGATGTTGACCTCGTGGTCCGAGGTGTCCACGCCGGCCGAGTTGTCGATGGCGTCGGTGTTGATCCAGCCGCCGGTGCCCTCGGGGCCGCCGGTCGAGGCGTACTCGATGCGGCCGAGCTGGGTGCAGCCGAGGTTGCCGCCCTCGCCGACCACCCGGGCCCGGACCTGGCCGCCGTTGACCCGGATCGCGTCGTTGGACTTGTCGCCCACCTCGGCGTTGGTCTCGGCGGAGGACTTGATGTAGGTGCCGATGCCGCCGTTCCAGAACAGGTCCACCGGGGACTGCAGGATCGCCTTCATCAGCTCGGCCGGGGTGAGCTTGGACTCCTCGATGCCGAGCCGCTCGCGCACCTGGGCGGAGAGCTGGATCGACTTGGCGGAGCGCGGGAAGACGCCGCCGCCGGCCGAGATCAGGCTCTTGTCGTAGTCGTCCCAGGAGCTGCGCGGGACGTCGAAGAGCCGGCGCCGCTCGGCGAAGGAGACCGCCGCGTCCGGGTTCGGGTCCAGGAAGATGTGGCGGTGGTCGAAGGCGGCCACCAGCCGGATGTGCTCGCTGAGCAGCATGCCGTTGCCGAACACGTCACCGGACATGTCGCCGATGCCGACCACGGTGAAGTCCTCGGTCTGGGTGTCGTGGCCCAGCTCGCGGAAGTTGCGCTTGACGGACTCCCAGGCGCCGCGCGCCGTGATGCCCATGCCCTTGTGGTCGTACCCGGCGGAGCCGCCGGAGGCGAAGGCGTCGCCCAGCCAGAAGCCGTAGCTCTCGGCCACGCCGTTGGCGATGTCCGAGAAGGTCGCGGTGCCCTTGTCGGCGGCGACCACCAGGTAGGTGTCGTCCTCGTCGTGGCGGACCACCTCGGACGGGTGCACGACCTCGCCGGCCACCAGGTTGTCGGTGATGTCCAGCAGCGCCGAGATGAAGGTCTTGTACGAGGCGATGCCCTCGGCCAGCCAGGCGTCGCGGTCCACCGACGGGTCCGGCAGCTGCTTGGCGACGAAGCCGCCCTTGGCGCCGACCGGGACGATGACGGTGTTCTTGACCATCTGGGCCTTGACCAGGCCGAGGATCTCGGTGCGGAAGTCCTCGCGCCGGTCGGACCAGCGCAGACCGCCGCGGGCGACCTTGCCGAAGCGCAGGTGCACGCCCTCGACCCGGGGCGAGTAGACCCAGATCTCGAAGGCCGGGCGCGGGGCCGGCAGGTCCGGGATGGCCTTGGGGTCGAACTTCATCGACACGTAGGAGTGCCGCTCGCCGTCCGAGGCGTGCTGGAAGAAGTTGGTCCGCAGGGTGGCCCGGATGAGGTTCAGGAAGGAGCGCAGGATGCGGTCCTCGTCCAGCGAGACGACCTCGTCCAGGGCGCCGGAGAGCTCCTCCAGGATGCCCTCGGTCAGCTCGGACGCACCCTGCTGGTGGCCGGGGCTGAGCCGGGCCTCGAAGAGGTTCACCAGCAGCCGGGTGGTGTGGATGTTGTTGCGGAGCGCGTCCTCCATGTAGTCCTGGGAGAAGGTGCTCCCGGCCTGGCGGAGGTACTTGGCGTAGGCGCGCAGCACCACGGCCTGACGCCAGGTCAGACCGGCGGTGAGGACCAGCTCGTTGAAGCCGTCGTTCTCCGCCTTGCCGGTCCAGGTCGCCGAGAAGGCGTCCTGGAAGCGCTCGCGCGCCTCGTCGGTGAGGGCGGAGGCCTCGCGCAGGCGCAGGCCGAAGTCGTAGACCCAGGCCTTGGAGCCGTCCTCGCGGGTGAGCGCGTACGGGCGCTCGTCGAGCACCTCGACGCCCAGGCGCTGGAGCACCGGCAGGACCTCGGTCAGCGAGATCGGGCCGCCGACCCGGTAGATCTTGAAGCGGCGCTCGTCGTCGCCCGCGCCGACCGGCTGGTAGAGGTTGAGCCGGAAGTCGCCCTCGCCGCTCAGCGCCTCGATCTGCTTGAGGTCGGCCACGGCGGTGCGCGGCGGGAAGTCAGCGCGGTAGCCGTCGGGGAAGGCGTTGGCGTAGCGGCGGCCGAGTTCGGCGGCGCGCTCCTCGCCCAGCTCGACGTGCAGCTGGTCGTGGAAGCCGTCCATCCAGAAGCGCGCGGCCTCGGCCAGCTTGGCCTCGATCCGCTCCACCTCGGCGTCGGTCAGCGAGGGCAGCTCGCTGCCCTTGGCGACCCGGACCACGAAGTGCAGTCGGGTCAGCACCGACTCGGTGGACCAGACGGTGTACTCGATGTTCTCGCCGTTCAGCTCCTGCAGCAGCAGGTCCATCAGGCGCAGCCGGATCCGCGTGGTGTAGCGGTCGCGCGGCAGGTAGATCAGCGCGGAGAAGTAGCGCCCGTACTCGTCCTGACGGAGGAACAGCCGCAGCCGGCGGCGCTCCTGCAGGTAGAGCACGCTGGTGGCGATGGAGAGCAGCTGCTCGGCCGGGGTCTGGAAGATCTCGTCCCGGGGGAAGGTCTCCAGGATCTGGAGCAGGTCGCGGCCGTCGTGGCTCTCGTTGGCGAAGCCGGAGCCGGCCAGCACCTCCTGCACCTTGCGTCGGACCACCGGGATCCGGGTGACCGACTCGGTGTACGCGGCCGAGGAGAACAGGCCGAGGAAGCGGCGCTCGCCGATCACGTTGCCCTGGGCGTCGAAGCGCTTCACGCCGACGTAGTCCAGGTAGGCCGGGCGGTGCACGGTGGACTTGCTGTTGGCCTTGGTGAGGACCAGCAGCTTCTTCTCGTGCGCCTTGGCCCGGACCGGGGCGGACATCCGGCCGAAGGCCTCGGAGACCGGGTGGTGGTCGGTGTCGTGGCTGAGCGGGTCGGAGCGCAGGATGCCGAGGCCGGTGCCGGGGACGGCCCGCAGCACCTCCTCGCCCTCGTGCTCGGCCAGGTCGTACTCGCGGTAGCCGAGGAAGGTGAAGTGGTCGTCGGCCAGCCAGCGCATCAGCTCCCAGGCCTCGCCGACCTCCTGCTCGGCCAGGTGGGCCGGGGGCTCCTCGGCCAGCTCGTCGGCCAGGCGCAGCGCGGAGTCGCGCATCTTGCCCCAGTCCTCGACGACCTCGCGGACGTCGCCGAGCACCCGGCGCAGGTTGGCCTCGATCGCGTGCAGGTCCTCGCGGTCGGTCTCGCGGTCGATCTCGATGTGCATCCAGGACTCGACCGTGGCGTCGGCGGGCCACTCGGTGCCGGCCGCCTGGCTGCGCGAGCAGGCGTCCAGGTCGAGGATCTCCAGCAGCTTGCCGGTCAGGTCACGGCGCACCACCAGCTGGGGGTGGATCACCACGTGGATGCCGCGGTCCTGGCGGGTCAGCTCGTTGGTGACCGAGTCGACCAGGAAGGGCATGTCGTCGGTGACGACCTCGACCACGGTGTGGCCGCAGGACCAGCCGTTCTCCTCCACCGTGGGGGTGTACACCCGGACCTCGGCGGTGCCCTGCGGGCGCTTCAGGCCGAGGCGGTAGTGCGAGGCCGCCGCGCCGTAGACGTCCACCGGGTCGCGGTCGACGAGGTCCTCGGGGGCGGTGTGGAGGTAGTAGTACCGCAGGTACGAGGCCAGAGCACCGTTGCTCAGGCCCTCCCCGGGTGCCGCTCCCCCCACCTGGCTGTTCTCAGCGGCTGCCGCTGCCTTGGTGAGCAGCTCGGCCTTGGCTGCGTCCAGCTTGGTCTGCATGGCTGTATGGCTCCTGTCGCGCGCCGTTGCGTGACTCGGTGATGGGTCCGGGTACACCGCCGGGTCTACCCGCAATCCTCCACCAGCACCGGAGGAAAGTGGCCCATGGCACGCATGAAGCGACCTTCGTCCGGGTAATGGTGACGGATTCGGCACCCGACGACGTCACTCACCCTAACCAAAGCCCAGCAGGGTGTCAGGGGACATGGAGGCAGAAAGCCGGACGAAGATCACACCGTCCTGGACACGTTGTCCAAACCGGCCGGTCACATGACGCGCCGTCAGACCTCGTCGGCCAGGACCAGTTCGACCGCCTCCGCCAGCGAGTCCACCACCGGGGCCCCGAGCCCCGCCAGCTTCTCCCGGGTGTGCGAACCCCCGGTGTACAGCACCGCACGCGCGCCCACCCAGTGGGCGGCCGCCGCGTCGTCCGCCGCGTCCCCGATCACCACGGTGCGCGCCGGGTCCTGGCCGAGCCGCTCCAGGTGCCGCTTCAGGTAGTCGCGCTTGCCCGTCCCGTACGACTCGCCGACCCGGCCGTCCACCCGGACGAAGTGCTCCTCGATCCCGCGGGCCCGCACCTGCGGCACCAGCCGGTGGTGCTCGTGCATCGACAGCAGCGACTGGCTGCGCCCGGCCGCCCGCCAGCCGGCCAGCAGCCCGGCCGCGCCCTCGGTCAGCCCGCAGGCGTCGCTGAGCTCCTGGTAGCGGTCCTGGAAGGCGGCGTCCAGCACCGTCCACTCGTCCCGGCTGGGCTCGCGGCCGAGCAGCAGCTCGTAGAACTTCGGGATCGGGAAGGTGTACAGCTCCCGGTACTGCTCCAGCGTGATCGGCGCCATGCCGAGCGTGGCGAAGGCCGCGTTGCTGGAGGCCACCACGGCCGCCATGTCGTGCAGCAGGGTGCCGTTCCAGTCCCAGACGATGTGCGTGCTCACCCAGGAACGGTACCCGCCGCCGCCGGCGCTCAGGCCCCGGGGGTCGAGCCGTCCGCCAGCAGCTCGCGCAGCACCCGGTCGACCTGGTGGTGCACGAGCTCGGTGCCGGGCGGCACCAGCTCCTCGGTGCGGCGGACCCACTCCGCCACGGTGGAGGCGTCGGCCTGGAGCAGCACGTCGCCCTCCAGCGAGCGGAGCATCACGGTGAGCAGGCCGCGGCCGCCGACGGTGCTCGGCCAGATCCGCACGTCCCCGCTGCCCGTGGCCCGGTAGACGCCCTCGGCCAGCAGCTCCCGGGCGAAGTACCAGCTGACCGGGGAGGCCGAGTGGACGTGGAAGGTGACGTGCACGGCGTACGGGTCGTCGGCCCGGTAGCCCAGCCGGGCCCGGACCGGGATGCTGTCCTGGGGCGACACCAACAGGTCCATGGTCAGGTCGCGCTCCAGCACGGTGCTCTCCATCTCGCGGCTCTCCATCTCGCGCTCTCCTCCGCTCGTCCCGGTCCGGCGCACTGAGAACGACGCCGGGAACGGGTCGGTACCCGCGGATCCGCAACCCTGTAGGGGCAAACAGCGGTGGCCCGGCCGGTTCTGTCGGTGGCGACAAAAGCGCCGGACAGCCTTCCGGATGACACCGCGTCAACTCCGCGACACCGCCTCACCCCCCGAACGCCCGCCCGTCCGCCCACCCGTCCCGCCACCCCACCGTGCGGCCGTGCCCGGCCGGGCACGAACGGCCCCGGAGCGGCCGGGCCGCCGCTTCCTACCCTGACCGCTATGGACGCTCAACCGACCACGGTGCTGGGGGAATCGACCAAGCGGCTGGCCCGGATCCTGCTCGACGGCCTGCCGGAGCTGACCGAGGAGACGGTCCGCCGGATCCGCGAGGAGCTGAAGGTCTACCAGGACGCCGGCCCGCTGCCGTCCGGCCAGCTGCACGAGGCGGTCCGGGACAACCTGGCCTACTCCCTGCGCGGCCTCACCGGCGAGGAGATCACCCTGGAGGCCCCCCGGGTCACCGGGCGCCGCCGGGCCGAGCAGGGCGTGCCGCTGGCCATGGTGCAGACCGCCTACCGGCTGGGCTTCCGCTGCCTGTGGGAGCGGATGGTCGCCGAGGCCGAGCGCACCGGCGCGGCCAGCAGCGCCGACCTGGTCGCGATGGCCAGCGAGGTCTGGCGGTACAACGACGAGGTGGTGGGCGCCATGGTGGACGCCTTCAACGAGCGCACCGCCGCCCTCAAGATCCAGTGGGACCAGGAGCGTTCGGCCCTGGTGGACGTGGTGCTGCGCGGCGGCATGGGCAACCCCGGGCGGGTCCTGGAGGCCGCCGACATGCTCACCCTGCCCTACGACGGCACCTTCGCCGTGGTGGTCGCGCACGCCCCCGGCCTGGCCCGGCAGGCCCTGCCGGACATCGAACCCGCCCTGCGCAGCCACCAGATGGGCTCCGCCTGGCGCCTCACCCCCGACGCCCACATCGGCATCGTCTCCATGCAGGACGGCGCGGCGATGGAGCAACTGGTCGAGACGCTACGGCTCCAGACGGTCCGTCGGGCCGGGGTCAGCCCCTGCTACTCCAGACTCGACCAGACCCCGCAGGCCCTCCACCTGGCCCAGGTCGCGCTGGCCAGCGCGGCCCCCCGCTCCGAGACCGTCTCGGTCTTCGACGCCTCCCCGCTGCCGATGCTGGTGGTCAGCTCCCCCTCCACCGCCTCCCGGATCGGCCACCAGGTGCTCGGCCCGCTGATGGACCTCCCGGAGAGCCAGCGCGAGCAGCTGCTCACCACCATGTCCACCTACTTCGCGGTGGACGGCTCGGCCGACAAGGCGGGCAAACTGCTGTTCTGCCACCCCAACACCATCCGCTACCGCCTGCGCCGGATCGAGCAGCTCAGCGGACGCTCCTTCGAGCGCCCGCTGGACTCGGCCGAGCTCTACATCGCCCTGCAGGCCGTCCTCCGCCTGCCCGAGGTGGTCCGCGACCCGCTGCACTGAGCGCCCTCCAGGGGTGCTCAGCCCTCGAACTCGGCCGCCCCGCGCAGCAGGTGGTGGTCCGACATGCCCGGGGTGCAGGGCGCCGCGTCACCCTTGACGTTGCGGAAGTCCCGGGCGCTCAGGAAGAGGTAGTCGATCTTCGTCGCGGTGGTGGCCTTCGGCGAGCAGAGCGGCTCCACGGTCGGCGCGCCGGTGCGGCAGCGGCCACCCGGCAGCGCGCAGAAGTCGGCGTCGTTCTCGTCCGCCTCCTGGTACTTCCCGCTGCCGCCCGAGTGGTTGTACAGCGCGTCCAGGACCGGCTCCTGCGGGGTCGCGTTGAAGTCGCCCGCCAGCAGCACCGGCTCGCCCGCGTCCACGTACGCCCCGGTCAGCCGGGCCACCTCGGCGGCGTGCACCGGCGTGACGGCGTCGTGCGGGTCCAGGTGGGTGTCGCAGACCCGGACCTGACGGCCGGTCACCTTCGCCTGGGCGCAGAGCAGCGCGCGCTGCTCGGTGCCGTCCGGCTTCGGCAGCATCGTCACCGAGCGGCTGCCCGGCACCACGGTGCCCGCCGGACCCTTCACGAAGATCCCCAGGCCGAAGCGGGTGTCCGCGGCGTCCCACTTGGCGCAGCCGGAGGCCGAGGAGAGCGTCGCGCCCCAGACCGCCTCGTAGCGGCCCGCCAGCTTGGTGCGCAGCAGGTCCCACTGCCCGTGGCAGAGCTCCTGGAGCACCACCACGTCGGCGCTCCAGGCGTCCACCTCGGAGACCAGCCGGTCGCGCCACTTGGCCGGGTCGTTCTGGTAGACGTCCGGGCAGGCCGCCCCGCAGACGTTGTACGTGATGAACCTCGGCTTCGGCCAGGTCACCGGATCGGCCACGTCGGCCCGGGCCGGAGCCCCCGCCAACAGCAGCACCACCACGGCGAGCAGGGCCGTCCACAGCTTGCGCACAGCGCGTTCCCCCTTGATCGACTCCACGACCGGGGGATTCTACGGGGCGTCAGGCCGTCCGGATCAGGCCAGCAGCGCGGGGATCTCCTGGGTGGCGAACCAGAGCAGCTCGTGGTCCTCGGCACCGTCCACCGTGAACTGCGCGTCCGCGTCGCCCCCGTCCGCCGCGCCGATCGCCGCGACCGCCGCCGCCACGTCGGCCACCACGTCCGCGTCGGCCACGTCGGCGTGCACGGCGGCCGCCTTGGCCAGCGGCAGCGGGCCCCTGAGCACGATCCGGCCCAGCGAGGCCTGGTCCTGGTACTCGTCACCGGCGAACGGCGCCACCGCCGAGTCGGCCACGTCCACCGCCACCACCACCCGGCGGCGCGGGGCCTGCGCGTCCTCGGCCAGCAGGCGCAGCGCGGCCTGGGCGGCCCGGTTCAGCGCGGCGTACTCCAGCTCCTCCAGGTCGTCGCTGACGTACCACTCCCGTAGTGCCGGGGTCACGGCGTACGCCACCGACTGGTCCAAGGACCCACCGGGGTGCGCGGCCGCCAGTCCGGCCAGGGTGGTGGGCACGTACACGCGCATCGGGGGCTCCGCTTCCTCGGACGATCCGGACAGCCAAACAATACGGGGCTCACCCCCGCAGAGCCCGCGCCGTGGTGTGCAGGGCTGTCTCCAGGGTCAGCGCACGGCGCAGCGGATCCATCATGTTCGGCCCCATCGCGGCCAGGTCCTCCAGCGTCGGGGCCAGCACGTGCACCCGCACTCCCGCGGCCCGCAGCGCCCGCACCTCGCGGAACAGCTGACGGGTCACCACCCGCCGGTACCGGCCCACCAGTTGCACCAGCACCCCGCGCGGCCGGTCCCGCCGCCGCCACTCCCGCACCGCTCCCGCCCACCCCCGGCTCTCCGCCCGGCCGTCCGGCCAGCCGGGCCGCAGCGCCATCGGGGCCAGGACGTACACCTCGTCCAGGCCCCGGCCGAGCATCAGGTCCGCGTTGGTCGCCGACCAGCAGCCGCCGTCCACGTACCGGTGCCCGTCCAGCTCCACCGGTGCGAACCACCCCGGGATCGCGCAGGAGGCCATCACCGCCTCCGCCGTCGGCGCCGGCGGCTGCCCCGGGTCCCCGAACACCACCCGCCGGCCGGTCCCGTAGTCCACCGACACCACACGCAGCGGCCACCCCCCGGGCGCCGCCTCCCCGACCAGCCCGCGCACCAGCTCACCGACCGGCGCCACCGACGCGCGGCCGGTCGGCGCGGCCGCCGACACCATGGTCAGGAACGGGTACCCCCGCGGGTTGCGCACCGTGGCCCGCAGCAGCCCCGGCGAACCGAACCCCGGCCGCGGCAGCGGCGGCAGCGCCCCGCCCAGCGCCTCCTCGTACCCGAAGCCCACCCCCGCCAGGGGGCCCGCGGCCAGGTCCAGCCCGCGCTGGTGGTCCGTCAGGTCCGCCGTCCCCACCCCCGCCGCCAGCAGCGTCCCCAGCACCGACCCGGCCGAGGTCCCGAGGATCACCTCCGCCTCCCCCGGCCGCCACCCCGTCTCCTCCTCCACCGCCCGCAGCGCACCCACCGCCCAGGCCGCCCCCAGCACCCCGCCCCCGCCGAGCACCAGACCCCGCCGCACCAGGCACCACCTCCGCCCTCCACCGACCGGCCCCCACGGTACGTCCCCCTTCGTGCCCACCCGCCGCGCCCCGCCGGTCAACCCCGTGCACCACCCCCGGCCGCCGCAGCCCTTGTCCCGCACCGCGAACCACCCGGATAGGTGACACCGGCGCGCTCCCGCGACACCTCCCCCCGGGTCCGTTGCCACCGCCACCGGCCCCGGGTACCAAGGAGCCGAACCCGCACCGCTCCGCACGAAGGGCGCCGCCGATGACCGCTCCCACCGCCGCCGCACCCCGGGTCCGAGCCCTGGTCCACCCCCATCCGCGGCGCCCCGACCGCACCCCGCGCCGTCCGCACCCCGTCGGCGAACTGACCCCGCGTCACCCCCGGGCCGCCTGCGCCCCCGCCCGCACCGGCAGCAGCCGACTCGCCGCCCGCTTCGCCCACCGCCTCGTCGAGGTCCTCACCGGCCACCGCCCCGCCGGCCAGCTCCAGCGCCACACCACCCTCCCCGGGTACCAGCAGCTCACCGCCCTGGTCCGCACCGGCCCCCTCCGCCCCCGCGGCCGCCTCACCCCCCACCGCCTCGGCCGCGTCTACGACTCCGCCCCCACCCCCCGCGCCCTCGAGGTCTGCGTCCGCGTCGAGTTCGGCCCCCGCCACCACATGGTCGCCTTCCGCCTCGAACAGCACCGCCGCACCGACCAGTGGCAGTGCACCGCCGTCGAAGCGAGGTAGTTGGAGGCAGCGGCTCGGCAGGGCAGCGCCCAGGGGCGCGGGGAACTGCGCGAACCGGAAGACCCCCCACCGCAAGATCGGGGCAGCCGAGCCAGTTGCACGCGCTGCCGATCCCACGTCCGGCAGGGCACACGCCAAGGGGCGCGAGGAACTGCGCGCTTCGGGAGGCGGCGCACCTGCAACTGACCCACCATCAGCCAGTTGCAGGTGCTGCCGTTCCCCTTCGCGCAGTTCCTCGCGCCCCTGAGGCACTGCCCTTCCGGGCGACCGCGTACAGCTACGCGTTACTTCTTGCGGCGGCCCTTCGCCGCGCGGGCGGCCTTGCGCCGCTCCGCCCGGGTCAGCCCGTCGCCGTCCTCGACGCCGTCCTCGAAGTCGCCCTCGATGACGTGCTCGTCGCCGTCCACCGACGGGGCGGTGTAGTGCAGACGCTGCGGCTTCGGAGCCTCCAGGCCCTTCGCCTTGATCTCCGGGCGGCCGGCCGCCTGGTCCTTCTCCAGCTTGGCGAGGGTCTCCTCGGTGTCCGCGAGCGGCACCTCCTCGACCTGCTGCTCGACCTGGACCTCCAGGTTGAACAGGTAGCCGACCGACTCCTCCTTGATGCCCTCCATCATCGCGGAGAACATGTCGAAGCCCTCGCGCTGGTACTCGACCAGCGGGTCGCGCTGGGCCATCGCCCGCAGGCCGATGCCCTCCTGGAGGTAGTCCATCTCGTAGAGGTGCTCACGCCACCGCCGGTCGAGCACCGACAGCACCACGCGCCGCTCCAGCTCCCGCATGATCTCCGCGCCGAGCGCGTCCTCACGGGCGCCGTACTGCCCCTGCACGTCCTCCTGCAGCGCCTTGACCAGGAACTCGGCGGTGAGCCCGGCCGGCCCGCCGGCCTCCTCCTCGAGCTCCTCCAGGTCCAGCGTCACCGGGTACAGCTGCTTGAGCGCCGCCCACAGCTTGTCCAGGTCCCAGTCGTCCTCGAAGCCCTCGCCGGTCGCGGCGTTGACGTACGCCTCGACGGTGTCGTCCATGAAGTGCGTGACCTGCTCCTGCAGGTCCTCGCCCTCCAGCACGCGACGACGCTCGCCGTAGATGACCTCGCGCTGACGGTTCAGCACCTCGTCGTACTTGAGGACGTTCTTGCGGATCTCGAAGTTCTGCTGCTCGACCTGGGTCTGCGCCGAGGCGATGGCCCGCGTCACCATCTTGGACTCGATCGGCACGTCCTCCGGCACGTTGGCCATGGCCAGCACGCGCTCGACCATCCCGGCCTTGAACAGCCGCATCAGGTCGTCGCCCAGCGACAGGTAGAACCGCGACTCGCCCGGGTCGCCCTGACGGCCGGAACGGCCGCGCAGCTGGTTGTCGATGCGCCGCGACTCGTGCCGCTCGGTGCCGAGCACGTACAGGCCGCCCAGCTCCTGGACCTCGAGCTGCTCCGCCTTCACGGCGGTCTTGGCCTTCTCCAGGGCGGCCGGGAAGGCGGCCTCGTACTCCTCCGGAGTGTCGATCTCGGTGATGCCGCGCTGCGCCAGCTCGGCCACCGCGAGGTGCTCCGCGTTGCCGCCGAGCATGATGTCGGTGCCGCGGCCGGCCATGTTGGTGGCCACCGTGACGGCGCCGCGACGGCCCGCCTGGGCGACGATCTGCGCCTCGCGCTCGTGGTGCTTGGCGTTGAGGACCTCGTGCGGGACGCCGCGCTTGCGCAGCTCCTGCGAGAGGTACTCGGACTTCTCGACCGAGACGGTGCCGACCAGGACCGGCTGGCCCTTCTCGTGCTTCTCGACGATGTCCTCGACCACGGCGGCGAACTTGGCCGGCTCGGACTTGTAGATCAGGTCCGGCTGGTCGATGCGCAGCGGGGTCTTGTTGGTCGGGATCGGCACCACGCCGAGCTTGTAGATCTGGTGGAACTCGGCCGCCTCGGTGGTGGCGGTACCGGTCATGCCGCCGAGCTTGTCGTAGAGGCGGAAGAAGTTCTGCAGGGTGACGGTGGCCAGGGTCTGGTTCTCGTTCTGAACCTCCACACCCTCCTTGGCCTCGATCGCCTGGTGCATGCCCTCGTTGTAGCGGCGGCCGGCCAGGATGCGGCCGGTGTGCTCGTCGACGATCATGACTTCGCCGTTCATGACGACGTAGTCCTTGTCGTTCTTGTAGAGCTCCTTGGCCTTGATGGCGTTGTTCAGGAACCCGACGAGCGGGGTGTTGACCGACTCGTAGAGGTTGTCGATCCCGAGGTAGTCCTCGACCCGGGAGACGCCCTCCTCCAGGACGCCGACCGTGCGCTTCTTCTCGTCGACCTCGTAGTCGCGGTCGCGCTTGAGGCGCAGCACCAGCTTGGCGAAGTCGGCGTACCACTTGGTGGCCTGGTCGGCCGGGCCGGAGATGATCAGCGGGGTGCGGGCCTCGTCGATCAGGATCGAGTCGACCTCGTCGACGATCGCGAAGTTGTGGCCGCGCTGCACCAGTTCGTCCTGCGACCACGCCATGTTGTCGCGCAGGTAGTCGAAGCCGAACTCGTTGTTGGTGCCGTAGGTGATGTCGCAGGCGTACTGCCGCTTGCGCTCGGCGGGCGACATGTTGCCCAGGATCACGCCGACCTCGAGGCCGAGGAAGCGGTGCACCCGGCCCATCCACTCCGAGTCGCGCTCGGCGAGGTAGTCGTTGACCGTGATCAGGTGCACGCCCTTGCCGCTCAGCGCGTTCAGGTACGCGGGCAGGGTGCCGACCAGGGTCTTGCCCTCGCCGGTGCGCATCTCGGCGACGTAGCCCAGGTGCAGCGCGGCGCCGCCCATCAGCTGGACGTCGTAGTGGCGCTGGCCGAGCACGCGCTTGGCCGCCTCGCGGACGGTGGCGAAGGCCTCGGGGAGGATGTCGTCCAGGGTCTCGCCGTCGGCGAGCCGCTGCTTGTACTCGTCGGTGAGTGCCCGCAGGTCCTCGTCGCTGAGGTTGACGAAGTCCTCTTCGATGGAGTTGACCTGGGCAGCAATCCGCTGGAGCTTGCGAAGGACCTTGCCCTCACCGGCGCGCAGGATCTTGTCGAAGACGGACACTAGGGCGGGCTCCTTGCCTGTTCGGCGTTGGACGGCAGCACGGTGGGTCGACCCCACCGCACGGGCCATCGTATGCGAGGGAGCCAACGCGCCGGGAGGTGCGTCAGCACGGTATTCCCGTGTCACCCGTGGGGGCACAACGGCCGATTGCGCTCCGGTGCGGACATTTCGGTCACCCTCCGGCCCTCGCTCAGGTTGTACGCGCCGGGACCTGACTTGGTTCCCGCTCCGGCTCCCCCCGCTGTCAGTCCCTCCGTCTACCCTGCGCGGCATGACCGCCACGCCTGCACCCGTCCTCGAACTCTCCGCCGACGAGGCCCGCCGGATCGCGCTGCGCGCCCAGGGGCTGCTCGGCGCGCCCGACCGCAGGGGCGGGGTGCGCGGCGTGCTCCGGCACCTCGGCGCGGTCCAGCTGGACACCATCTCGGTGCTGGCCCGCTCGCACGAGCTGGTGCCGTACGCGCGCCTCGGCGCGGTCGGCCGCCCGGCGGTGGAGGCGGCGTACTGGGGCGGCGGCACCTCCTTCGAGTACTGGTCGCACGCGGCCTGCATCCTGCCGGTGGAGGAGTGGCCGCTGTTCGGCTTCCGCCGCCGCTCCTACCGGTCCAACGGTCACGTCTGGGGCCGCAGCACCGAGGAGCGGACGTACCGTCAGGTGCTGGACCAGCTGCGCACGGAGGGCCCGCTGACCTCCACCGAGCTGGGCGGCGCCAAGCGCACCTCGGAGTGGTGGGACTGGTCGGACACCAAGGTCGCGGTGGAGAAGGCGCTGGCCTTCGGCGACGTGGTCTGCACCGAGCGGCGCAGCTGGAAGCGGGTGTACGCGCTGGCCGAGCAGGCGATCCCGGCCGAGTACCTGGCCGAGGAGCCCTCCGACGCGGAGTGCGTGCGCCGCCTGGTGGCCCAGGCCGGCACGGCGCTCGGGGTGGCCACCCGGGCCGACCTGATGGACTACTACCGGCTGAAGGCGAAGCACTTCGACGCGGCCCTGCCGGAGTCCGGCCTGGTCCCGGTGACGGTGGCCGGCTGGGGCGCGCAGGCCTGGGCCGACCCGGCCGCGCTGGAGACCGCCCCGCGCGGGCGGCACCGCACCACGCTGCTGTCGCCGTTCGACTCGCTGGTCTGGGACCGGCCGCGGACGGAGCGGATCTTCGGCCTGACGCACCGTCTGGAGGCCTACACCCCGAAGGAGAAGCGGGTGCACGGCTACTTCGCGATGCCGCTGCTGACCGGCGGCCGGCTGGTCGGCCGGGTCGATCCGGCCCGGGAGGGGAGGACCCTGGTGGCCCGTCAGGTCTCGCTGGACTCGCCCCGCCACCTGGAGGCGCTGGCCGGCGCGCTGCGCGAGGCCGCCGGGTGGGTGGGCTGCACCGCCGTCCGGGTGGAGCGGCTGTCCGACGAGGGCCTGCGCCCCGCCCTGGAGAAGCTGATCGGGTGATCCCGGCGGGCCCGGCGTGTCCCGCCGGGCCCCGGGCCGTTGCCCGGTGGTGTCCTTCCGCACCACCGATTCGGAGCACCGCATGGGCCTGACCACCACACGCCGCACCCTGCTCGGAGCGGCCGCCGCCCTGGGCGCGGTCAACCTGGGCGCCGTCGGCCTGGCGCCCCGCCCGGCCACCGCCGCGCCGGCCCGCCCGGCCACGGGCGGCACCCGGGCGGACGGGGCGGTCAGCCGGGGCCTGGCCCGGGAGATGCTGATGGTCGGCGAGGACGAGCGCACCGACCTGACCCTGGAGTACCTCAAGGTCCTGATCGACGGTCAGCTGCCGCCCACCACCGGCCGGAAGCGGGTGCTGGTGGTCGGCGCGGGCGTGGCCGGGCTGACGGCGGCCACCCTGCTGAAGCGGGCCGGCCACGAGGTGGTGGTCCTGGAGGCGAACGCGAACCGGGTCGGCGGCCGGGTGAAGACCTTCCGCGGCATGTTCAGCGACGAGCGGCTGTACGCGGAGGCCGGCGCGATGCGGCTTCCCGACTTCCACCCCCTGGTGCTGGCGCTGGCCGACAAGCTGGGCCTGAAGCGGCGGTTGTTCTTCAACGCCGACATCGCCCCCGGCACCCGGGCGCTCGGTCCGGTGCCCCCGGTGACCCACCGCTCCTTCACCGGCGAGGTCTGGAGCAACGGCCCGGACACCCCCTTCACCGCGCCCGCCCCGGTCTTCCGCACCCTGCTCGCGGTCAACGGCCTGACCACCGCCAAGGCCGACTACGCCCGCGACCCCGGCGAGCTCAACCGCTCCTTCGGCGCCCGCTTCGCCTCCACCGCCGCGGCCGCCGTGCACGCCGCCTTCGAGCCGGCCACCGTCCCGCCCGGCGACATCGCCCGGCGCCTGGACGGCTGGACGGAGGTCTTCTCCCGCTACGGCTACCACTCCACCCGCCGCTTCCTGCGGGAGGAGGCCGGCTGGGACGAGGCGTCCGTCCAGGCCGCCGGGACGCTGGAGAACATCACCTCCCGGCTGCACTACTCCCTCGTCCCGACCCTGATCGACCACGCCCTGATCAACCCCGCGAACCGCTACTGGGAGCTGGAGGGCGGCACCGACACCCTCACCACCGCGCTGGCCGCCCCGCTCGCCGCCGAGCTGCGGATGGGCCGCCGGATGACCAGGCTGTCCCAGAGCGCCGCCGGCGTGCGGATCGAGACGGTCGGCGAGAGCGGCGACGAGGAGTCCTGCGACGGCGCCCCCGACGGCCGCACCGAGGTCTTCGAGGGCGACTACGCCCTGGTCACCATCCCGTTCAGCGCGCTGCGGTTCTGCCGGATCGAGCCGCTGATGTCCTACCCCAAGCGCCGCGCCGTCACCGAGCTGCACTACGACTCCGCCACCAAGGTGCTGCTGGAGTTCAAGCGCCGCTTCTGGGAGGACGGTCCGAACGGCTTCACCGGCGGCGGCTGCGTCTCGGACAGCGCCAGCCGCTTCACCTACTTCCCCTCGCACGCCCCGGGCGGCGCCCCCGGCGGGGTGGTGCTGGCCTCGTACACCTGGTCCGACGACGCGATGCGCTGGGACTCGCTGACCCCGGGCGAGCGGTACGCCTTCGCGCTGGACGACCTGGAGCGGCTGTTCGGCCCCCAGGTGCGCCGCGAGTTCACCGGCGTCGGCGTCACCCAGTCCTGGGCCCGGGCCCGGTACGCCCTGGGCGAGGCGGTGATCCCGACCCCGGGGCAGCTGCACGAGCTGCACCCGGCGGCCGGCCGGCCCGAGGGCCGGGTGCACTTCGCGGGCGAGCACACCAGCCTCAAGCCGGCCTGGATCGAGGGCGCGCTGGAGTCCGCCGTGCGCACCTTCCTGGAGCTGCAGGCCCGCTGACGGAGGGTCAGGCCTGGAGGTCGGCGGTCAGCCGATCTCCAGGATCTTCTCCCGCATCGCGTAGACCACGGCCTCCATCCGGGAGTGCAGCTGCAGCTTCTCCAGGATGTTGCGCACGTGGTTCTTCACGGTGTTCTCGGAGATGAAGAGCTCCTTGGCGATCTCCCGGTTGTTCATCCCGGTGGCGACCAGCTTGAGCACCTCCAGCTCGCGGTCGGTGAGCCGGGGCGCCGGCAGCAGCTCCCGCTCGTCCGGCCGCCGCTGGATCATCGACTTGAACTCGGTGAGCAGCTTGGAGGCCATCGCCGGGCTGATCTGCGACTGCCCGTCGGCGACCGCCCGGATCGCGGTGGCGACCTCGTCGGTGGAGATCTCCTTCAGCAGGTAGCCGGTGGCACCCGCCTTGATCGCCTCGTAGAGGTCGGCCTCCTCGTCGCTTATGGTCAGCATGATGATCTTGGCGCTGGGCACCACGTCCTTGATCGCGGTACAGGCCTCGATCCCGCTGCGACGCGGCATCCGTACGTCCATCAGGATGATGTCGGGCAGCAGGTCGGCCGCCTTGAGCACCGCCTCCGCGCCGTCCCCGGCCTCGCCCACCACCCGGATGTCGGGCTCCTCCGCCAGCACGATCTCCAGGCCCCGGCGGAACAGCGCGTGGTCGTCCACCACCAGGACCCGGATCGGCTCGTCCCGGTGCGGCGGTTCGTCCGCGTCCCCCGGCGGTCCGCCCGTCAGACCGAATCGCTCCCCCATCCGCCCCTCCCCGCCGCCCGGTCAGTGTCGGCACATCATTCCACGAAGCGCCCGCGGTCGATCACCCTCCGCCGTCGCCCCTCCCGGAACGGGTGACCCCCGGTGGCAGCCGCCACCGGGGGTCACCCGCATCGCCTCCTGTGCGTCAGTCCTGGTCCGGGCCGCCGATCGCACCGCCGGCGTCACTGGCCGGGCCGACGTTCGTGCCGTCGGTGGCCAGGTGGATCACGCCGTAGTGGTAGCCGTGCCGCCGGTACACCACGCTCGGCAGGCCGCTGTCCTTCTCCACGAAGAGGTAGAAGTCGTGGCCGACGAGCTCCATCTCGTACAGCGCCTGGTCCAGCGACATGGGCGCGGCGCCGTGCGTCTTCTCCCGGACGACGAGCGGTCCGTCGCCCTCCACCTCCAGCGATCCCATCATGGTCTTGCGGGCCGTGCCGTTGACCCCGGCGCTGGGCTCCTCCACCTCGGGGAGCGACGCCAGCGCCGCCGTCGCCTCCGCGACGCTGATCGGGGTGCGGCCGTTGCCGCCCTTGTGCACCCGCCGCCGGTCGGCGGACTTGCGCAGCTGCGCGTCCAGCTTCGCGGAGGCCAGGTCGAGCGCCGCGTACGGGTCAGCGGCGGCGGCCTCGGCCCGGATCACCGGGCCGCGGGTGCGCATCGTGATCTCCACCCGCTCGGACCGGTCGGCCTGGCGCGGGTTGTGTTCCTTGGACACCTCGACGTCGAGGCTGATCACCTTGCCGTCGAACTTCTGGACCTTCTCCAGCTTCTCGGCCACGTGCTCTCGGAACCTCTTGGGCACCTCGGTCTTGCGGCCCTTGACGACGATGTCCACGCAGAACTCCGATCCCTCGTGCTGACGCCGGGCCGGAACGTTCCCGGACCGGACTGAGACCCAGCCGGACCAGCCGCTTCACCATCACCACCGGGGCTCCCGGGGGCGCTGGGAGGGACTGGCCCTCACCTCACTTCCTCCCCACCAGAAGCGCTTGAAACCCCTTGGAGCCTCATCGAACACCTCACACCGGGATTTCGCCATCCCCGGTCGGCTGGAGGACTGTTCCGTCCTGTTTACCCTCACGCGGGTGAAAAACCGGTAAACACCTGGACAACATGCCCCGGACGGCCCACCGTTTGGTACGGGCCGACCACCGGGAGTCACCATGACCGCCCACGCCCTGTTCGAACTGGCCGACCTCCTGCTGCCCGCCCGCTGCGCCGGCTGCCGCACCGGCCGCACCCCGCTCTGCCCCGGCTGCCGCGCCGCCCTGGACACCGCCCGCCCCGGCCCGGCCACCCCGCACCCGTGCCCGGCCGGCCTGCCCCCGGTGCACGCCGCCACCCGCTACGCCGACCCGGTCCGCCAACTGCTGCTCGCCCACAAGGAGCGCGGGGCCCTGCGCCTGGCCGCCCCGCTCGGCCGCGCCCTGGCCGCCGCGGTGCTCCCCCTGCTGGGCCCCGGCCCGGCCCTGCTGGTGCCCGTGCCCTCCACCCGGGCCGCCACCCGCGCCCGCGGCCACGACCCGACGCTGCGCCTGGCCCGGGCCGCCGCCCGCGAGCTGCGCCGGCGGGGCCACCCCGTCCGGGCCGCGCACCTGCTGCGCCACCGCCGCGCGGTGGCCGACCAGGCGGGCCTGACGGCCGCCCAGCGGCACGCCAACCTGCACGGCGCGCTCACCGCCCGCCCGGGCGCCGCCCGCCTGCTGGCGGGCCGTCAGGCCGTGCTGGTGGACGACCTGGTGACCACCGGAGCCTCTCTCGCCGAAGCCGCCCGCGCCCTCACCGCCCTCGGCCACCCACCCCGCGCCGCCGCCACCGTGGCCGCCGCCCAGCGGGCCACCGGTCAGCCCGGGTAGGAGAACTGACGGCCCTTCAGGCCCGATGCCAGCTCGACCCACTGACTGCCCGACAGCCGGTAGACCTGGTCGGCGGAGGTGGCCAGCACCGGCGGCAGCAGCTCCTTGCTGCCGGTGTTCCGCGCCTCGGTCGCCGAGACCGAGGTCATCGAGTCACCGCCCTGGAGCGGCACGTCCGCGCTGACCGATCCGTCGGTGCCGAAGTAGTGCAGCTGCTGGAGCTTGTCCTGCTCCTTGCCGAGCACCAGCAGCTGGTCCGTGTCGGCCCAGGCCACCGAGACCACCTCGCTCAGCACCGAGGCCACCGCCCGCAGGCCCACCACCTCGGCCCCCGGCCTGGTCTGGCTCCCGGTGTGCAGGACCATGCCGAGCCTGAGCGTGGTCTTGCCGCCCTCGTTCACCACCAGGGCGATCCGGGTGCCGTCCGAGGAGACCCGCAGCGACTGGACCTTCCCGCCGCCCAGCCCTCCGACGTGGACCGGCACCACCGTCCGGCCGCGCACCATGACCACCCCGGAGTCGGCTGCCGGGTCCACCAGCCAGAGGTTGTTCCAGCCGTCCCAGCTCGGCGAGCTCAGCACGCCACCGCTCCGGTGCACGCGCTCCCCCTTGGTGCTGTTGGCGGCCAGGTCGACCAGGAACAGCTCGTGGCCGTCCGCCCCGATCGCGGCCGCCGCCACGCCGTCCCGTCGGACCGCGAAGCCGCTCGGGCGGAGGGATCCGTTCTCCGCCCCCAGCTCGCCCGGGACCGGAGTGCCCCTCCCGTCGGAGTCCGCGGTCTGCATCAGCTGGCCCTTCGCCTGGTCCAGGTAGTACTGCCTGGTCCCGAACACCCCGCCAGCCAGCGCGCCCGGCGCGCGCAGCACGGTGTCGCCGACGGCCTGGCAGGTGCCCTTCTGCCCGTTCAGGGTCAGCAGGGTCAGCCGCTTGCCCTGGACGTCGGACAGGGTGTGGAAGAGCTGCGCGGCCATCTCGCCGCAGCGCCCCGGCTCGGCGCCGAGGTCCGGCACGTCCACCTTCACGGTGGCCGCGTTGGAGTCGTTGACGGTGACGGCGCCCACGATCGCGACCTGCTCGCCGAAGGCCGTCCGGACCCCCTTGGCGAGCCAGGCCGACGGTCCGTCGGCCAGCGCCTGGGCGGCGGCGGTGAGCGGGTCCACCCGGCGGCGCACGTAGATCGGGTCGGGCACCAGCACCGCCTGCGGGCCCGGTTCGGCCGAGGGGTCCTCCCGGGTCGGGAAGTAGCGGTGCACCGCCCGGTAGCCGTTCTTGAACTCGGTCAGATCGGTGATCAGCCCGTCCGGCAGGTCGTCGATCCGCCACTCGCCCTTGTTCTTGCCCTCGGTCTCCCGCACCAGCTTGAACCGCTGGTCGTACGGGGAGGTCTGGCTGGACGACGTGCCCGGGGTCGGCCGGTAGGTGCGGTGCCGGTCCAACTCGGCTATCTGGCCGCCCTGCACCTGGACCTCGGCCCGGTCGGAGCCCGCGGCCAGCGAGACGGTGTACCGGGCCTGCGAGCCCAGGACCACCACCTGCGTCTCCGGCTGCCACTTCCGCAGCGCCGCCGCCGTCAGGTACTGCTTGGCGGTCGCGTAGGTCGCCTCGTCGGCGTTGGCCGCGTCCAGGAAGCCGGTGAGCAGCTTCTCCGGATCGTCCCCGGGGTGCGGAGGCGCCGGGTAGACCCGCACCTGGAGGTTCTCCGGAGCGGCGGTCGCCGGGCTGCCGACCCGCTCCGGCGAGCCGTCCGAGGGCATCGAGACGCAGCCCGCGGCCACCAGCGGGGCGAGCACCGCGCCGAGCGCGCGGAGCAGCCGCCGGTCAGTCCTGTCCGTCCTCCGCACGCCGCTCCCCCTCCGAGTCGCTCCCACCGGCATCCGCGCCGGCCGACGGCGCGTCCGCCGGCCTGGCCGCCGACCGGTCCACCACCACGTGTGCGCCGGTCGCACCGTACCCCGCCGAAGCGGCCCGGACGTCCGAGGGGTCGGCCACCGGGGCCGACGGCGTCTTGCCCAGCCCGGGTCCGATGCTCAGCACGCCGCCCAGCCCGGGGCCGAAGCCCGTGGCCTGGCCCTCCGGCGTCTCCGGGACCTCCGCCGTCTGCTCGGCCGAGGTGAGCGCGGTCGCCCCGGCCGGCCTGGCCCGCCGGTACGGGCCCGCGCTGGCCAGCCCCCGGTTGTGCCGGGAGTCCTCCGGCTCCAGCCGGAACGGCGCCCGGCTGATCTCCCCGCCGCGGGTGCGCGGCAGGGTGAGCCGGAAGTGCGAGCCGCCGCCCGGCTCGCCCCAGGCCTGCAGCCAGCCGCCGTGCAGGTGCGCGTCCTCGACCGCGATCGACAGGCCCAGGCCCGTGCCGCCGGTGGTCCGCACCCGGGACGGGTCGGCCCGCCAGAAGCGGTGGAACACCCGGGAGGCCTCGCCGGGCTTGAGCCCGATGCCGTAGTCCCGGACGCCGACCGCGACCGCGCCCTCGGCCGAACCGAGCCGGATCACCACGTCCCGGCCCTCGCCGTGCTCCAGCGCGTTGACCACCAGGTTGCGCAGGATGCGCTCGATCCGCCGGGAGTCCACCTCGGCGACCACCGGCTCCTCGCCGCCCCGGATGATCACCGCACTGCCCTTGGCCTGCGCCAGCGGGTCGGCCGCCTCGACCACCCGGCCGACGATGTCCCGCAGGTCCACCGGCTCGGCGTCCAGGATCGCCGCGCCCGCGTCGAACCGGCTGATCTCCAGCAGGTCGGCGAGCAGCGACTCGAAGCGGTCCAGCTGCCCCTGCAGCAGCTCCGCCGAGCGGGCCGCCATCGGGTCCAGGTCGTCCCGGCTGTCGTAGATCAGGTCCGCCGCCATCCGGACGGTGGTCAGCGGGGTGCGCAGCTCGTGCGAGACGTCCGAGACGAACCGCCGCTGCACCCGGGAGAGCTCCTCCAGCTGCCGGATCTGCGCCTGCAGCGCGTTGGCCATCCGGTTGAAGGACTCGCCGAGCCGGGCGATGTCGTCGGAGCCGGTGACCTTCATCCGCTCTTCCAGGTGCCCGGCGGCCAGCCGCTCCGAGATCCCGGCCACCATCCGCACCGGGGTGACCACCTGACGGACCACCAGCCAGGCGATGCCGCCGAGCAGCATCACCACGAACACCCCGGCGGTCGCCAGCGTGCCGGTGACCTGCCCGAGCGAGCTGGTCTCCTGGGCGAACGAGAAGACGTAGTACAGCTGGTACTGCGTGGTCCCGTCCGGGCCCCGGAACTGCTGACCGATGATCAGGCCCGGCTCCTCCTTCGGAGCCTTCCCGGGCGCGGTCGCCCGCTGCACCTCGGCGGTCTGCTCGAACATCTGCCCGGGATTCGCGGCGACCTGGGCGCGCAGGGCCGGCGAGATCGAGGCCGGCAGGATCTCGCCGGAGCCGTACGCGCCGCGCAGCGCGGCACTGGACGAGCTC
The DNA here is from genome assembly GCF_053596675.1 of Kitasatospora sp. NPDC001664. Taxonomy (NCBI): domain Bacteria; kingdom Bacillati; phylum Actinomycetota; class Actinomycetes; order Kitasatosporales; family Streptomycetaceae; genus Kitasatospora; species Kitasatospora sp. NPDC001664. The sequence continues at coordinate 7,853 of NZ_JBSFGS010000018.1, read as the reverse complement.
TGCACCTCGTCGCTGTTGGGCACCAGGGCGATCACCGAGTAGACCCCGCTGCCGCCGGTGGCGAGGTCGGAGACCTGCTTGATCAGCCAGGTGCTGGTCTTCACCCGGGTCGGGTCGGTGTTGGCACCGACCGTGGCCTGCAGGTTGATCGCGTCGTTGATCTTGTCCTGCTCGATCTCGAAGCCGCCGCGGGCCTGGTTCTGCGCCGAGTGCTTCTTGGCGTCCAGCAGCACCGTGCGGACCTGGGCGACCACCACCACGCCCAGCACCAGCACCACGGCGAGCGAGAGCAGCAGGGTGGCGGCCACCACCCGCACCTGGATGGAGCGCCGGTACAGCGCCACCACCCGGTGGAAGGGACGCCGGAACTGACGGGCCACCAGCGCGAAGAGTGCCACCGGGCCGCGCCGGGGGCGGCGGCCACCGGTGGTGGTGGAGCTCAACACGTCCCCGCGAACGGTGGACTCCCCGTCGGCGGCGGTGCCCGACGGGGAGTCGTCAGCTTGCTGCGTCACGTCAGCTGGGCCCGGCCTTGTAGCCGACACCGCGGACGGTGACCACGATCTCCGGACGCTCCGGGTCCTTCTCGATCTTCGAGCGCAGGCGCTGCACGTGCACGTTCACCAAGCGGGTGTCGGCGGCGTGCCGGTAGCCCCAGACCTGCTCCAGCAGCACCTCGCGGGTGAACACCTGCCAGGGCTTGCGGGCCAGCGCGACCAGCAGGTCGAACTCCAGCGGGGTCAGCGGGATGCCCCGGCCCTCCCGCTTCACGGAGTGACCGGCCACGTCGATCACCAGATCGCCGATCGTCAGCTGCTCCGGCGTCGGCTCCTCGGCGCGGCGCAGCCGGGCGCGGACCCGGGCCACCAGTTCCTTGGGCTTGAACGGCTTGACGACGTAGTCGTCGGCGCCGGACTCCAGTCCGACCACGATGTCGACGGTGTCGGTCTTCGCGGTGAGCATCACGATCGGCACGCCGGACTCGGAGCGGATCTGACGGCACACGTCGATCCCGTCCCGCCCGGGCAGCATCAGATCGAGGAGGACCAGATCAGGCTTGGTCTCCCGGAACGCGGCTAGTGCCTTGTCCCCGTCCGCGACGAAAAACGGCTCAAAACCCTCACCACGAAGCACGATGCCCAACATCTCGGCCAGTGCGGTGTCGTCATCGACGACGAGGACACGTCCCTTCATGCGTCCATCCTCTCATTACCGGATTGTGACCTGCCGCACAGCCGTGCCAATCTGGCGTGCTCGTGCCCGCCAAGTCAGTCATATCGTCGCAGAGTTCGCCCCCCGCCAGGACCGGGCCCAGGACCGGGCCGGGATATCCCTGCGAGCGCCGAACAGTGCCGTGGCACGATGGGCGCCACAGAGTACCGATTCGACGGGAGCAGTGATGACCGACACTCCGGGCTGGGCCTCGCCCGGCTCACCCGAGCCGCCCCGAGAGGACGCCGGGACGTCGGACGCTCCAGCTCCCGCCGCGGCCACCGCCCCGCCCGTCCCGCCGCAGGCCGGCCCCGTGCCGCCGCCGGTCCCGCCGCCCGCGCCGGGCCCCTACGCCGGCGCCTACGGCCAGCAGCCCCCGTACGGACAGCAGGCCCCCCACGGGCAGCAGCCCGGCTGGGGCCAGCAGCCCCCGTACGGTCCGCAGCCCGGCTGGGGCGGCGGTCAGCAGTGGGGCGGCGCCCCGGGCTGGGGGCAGCCGCCGAGCCCGAAGCCCGGCGTCATCCCGCTCCGCCCGCTCTCCGTCGGCGAGCTGCTGGACGGTGCCTTCACCACCGTGCGCCGCTACTGGCGCTCCACCATCGGCCTCTCCCTCGGCGTCGCGGTCGCCGAGCAGTCGCTCACCGCCGGCGCCGAGTGGTGGGGCTACGAGCAGCCCGACGCGATCGGCCCGGCCGTCCTCAGCATCGCCGCCTACCTGTTCGCGATGCTGCTCGGCATCATCGCCTCCGGCCTGCTCACCATGGTGGTCAGCAAGGCGATCCTCGGACAGCGCGCCACCCTCGGCGCCGCCTGGGCCGCCGCCCGGCCACAGCTGTTGAAGCTCTTCGGGCTCACCGTGATCACCACCCTGATCATGGTCGGCATCGCCCTGGTCGCCATGGCGCCGATGCTGGTGCTCGCCGTCGCCGACGCCGACGGCGCACTGATCGGCCTCGCCGTACTGCCGCTGCTCGCCGGCCTGGCCGTGATGCTCTGGTTGATGGTCCAGCTCAGCATGGCCGCCCCGGCCCTGATGCTGGAGAAGCAGGGCGTCTTCACCGCGCTCTCGCGCTCCCGACGCCTCGTCAAGGGCGCCTGGTGGCGCACCTTCGGCATCACCGCCCTCGGTCAGTTCATCGCCGGACTGATCGCCACCGTCTTCGTGCTGCCGTTCACCGTCATCGGCATGGCCACGCTCGGCGAGGACCAGTTCACCCCGAACTCGGACTTCGGCGTGTTCGGCGCCACCACCCCGCCGTCGCTGATCCTGATCCTCTCGATCGGCGCCATCCTGGCCTCCTGCATCACCATCCCGCTGGTCGCCGCGATCAACGTGCTGCTGTACGTCGACCGCCGGATCCGCCGCGAGGGCCTGGACATCGAGCTGGCCCGCGCCGCGAGCGCGCCCGCCGACGCACCGTCACCCGCCGCCGGCCCGGCCGACACCGCCCCCGACCAGACCGGACCGCAGGGAAGCTGATGCCCAACTGGGGGGAGTGGGCCCCGCTGGCCGCCGGCGTCCCGGTCACCGAGGAGCGTGACGCGGCCCGGGACGCCGCCCGGATCGAACGGCTCGACCCGGCGTACCACCACCACGATCCGAGCCTGCTGCAGCGGATCTGGAACTGGGTGGTCGAGCAGCTCGACAAGGCCTTCGGCGCCGTCGGCATCGCCACCCACGGCATCACCTCCGTGGCGCTCTTCCTGGTCGTCCTGACCGTCCTGGCCGGGCTGCTGTGGTGGCGTCTCGGCGCCCCGCGCCGGGCGGCCCGCAGCACCGCCCCGGACCTGTTCGGCACCGACCGCCCGGCCACCGCCGCCGAGCACCGCGCGACCGCCGCCGCCCACGCGGCGGCGGGCGCCTGGGCCGACGCCGTGCGCGAGCAACTGCGCGCCCTGATACGCGGCTTGGAGGAGCGCACGCTCCTCGACGTCCGCCCCGGCCGGACCGCGGACGAGGCCGCCGCCGAGGCCGGCCGGGTGCTCCCCGAGCACTCCGAGGCCCTGCGCCGCGCCGCCCGCACCTTCGACGACGTGGTCTACGGCGAGCACACCGCCGACGCGGCCGCCTACCAGGCCCTGCTCGACCTCGACCGGGCCGTCACCACCAGCCGGCCGACCCTCGCCGGGAGCACCGCGTGAGCACCGACACCACCGCCCCGGCCCCCGCACCCGCCGCGCCGGCAACCGCTCCTGACGCACCGTCGGAGGGGCCCGCGCCGACCGTCGGCACCGCACTGCGGGTCTTCCCCGGCTGGGGCCGGATCTGGCGTCGCGGCCGCTGGTTCCTGCTCGGCGCTGCCGTCGTCCTGGTCGGCGGACTGCTCGTCACCGGCCTGGACGACCACCGCGAGTACCCCCCGCTCCACCCGCGCGACCCCGATCCGCACGGCACCCGGGCCGTGGTCCGCCTGCTCGAACAGCGCGGCGTCGACGTCCGCACCGCCGCCACCCAGGACGAGCTCTCCGAAGCCCTGGCCGCTCCCGGCACCACCGTGGTGCTGCCCCTCACCGTCCCGCTGACGCCCGGTCAGCTCGGACCGGTCTCCGCCCGCAAGCGCGGCAGCGACAGCCGCCTGGTGCTGATCGGCCCCGACAACGACACCCTGACCCAGCTCGCCCCGGGCATCACCACCGCCAACGACTCCTCCGGCGAGCCGCACCTCACCAAGTCCACCGCCACCGCCCCCGGCTGCTCCCTGCCCGAGGCCGCCCGGGCCGGCACCGCCGAGGTCGGCGGCCTGCTCTACCGGCCCGGCCCCGGCGACACCGGCTGCTACCCCACCAACGGCCGCCCCGCCCTGGTCCGCCACACCGACCCGGGCTCCCGCGAGACCGTGGTCCTCGGCAGCGGCCGCTTCCTCACCAACGAGCGGCTCGCCGAGGAGGGCAACGCCTCGCTCGCCCTCGGCCTGCTCGGCTCCCGCCACCACCTGGTCTGGTACCTCCCGGACTACTCCGGCCCGCAGGCCGAGCAGCCCAGGAGCCTCACCGACCACATCCCGGCCGGCTGGAACTGGGCCGCCCTGCAGCTCGCCGTGGCCGCCGCCCTGGCCGCCCTCTGGCGCGCCCGCCGGCTCGGCCCGGTGGTCACCGAGCAGCTGCCGGTGGTCGTCCGGGCCGCCGAGACCACCGAGGGCCGGGCCCGGCTCTACCAGCGCGCCAAGGCCCGCGGCCGGGCCGCCGACGCCCTGCGCCGCGCCGCCCGCCACCGCACCGCCCCCGCCCTCGGCATCCCCCTGCACACCGGCGAACCCGACCCGACCGCCCTGTGCACCGCCCTGGCCGACCGCCTCGACCGCCCCGCCGCCGACCTCCACGCGCTGCTGTACGGCGACGCACCCACCGACGACGCCGCCCTGCTGCGGCTCACCGACGCCCTCGACGCCCTGGAAAGGCAGGTACGACAGCCGTGACCGAGCAGGCCACCACCTCCCTCAGCAAGCCGACCCCCGAGGACGGTGCCACCCTCTCGGCCGCCCCGGCCGCCGCCACCGACGCCCGGGCCGCGCTCACCGCCCTGCGCGCCGAGATCGGCAAGGCCGTGGTCGGCCAGGACGCCGCCGTCACCGGCCTGGTCGTCGCCCTGCTCTGCGGCGGCCACGTCCTGCTGGAGGGCGTCCCCGGCGTCGCCAAGACCCTGCTGGTCCGCACCCTCTCCACCGCCCTCAGCCTGGAGACCAAGCGCATCCAGTTCACCCCCGACCTGATGCCGGGCGACGTCACCGGCTCCCTGGTCTACGACGCCCGCACCGCCGAGTTCTCCTTCCAGCCCGGCCCCGTCTTCACCAACCTGCTGCTGGCCGACGAGATCAACCGCACTCCCCCGAAGACCCAGGCCTCCCTGCTGGAGGCCATGGAGGAGCGCCAGGTCACCGTCGACGGCGAACCCCGCGCGCTCCCCGTCCCGTTCCTGGTCGCGGCCACCCAGAACCCGGTCGAGTACGAGGGCACCTACCCGCTGCCCGAGGCCCAGCTCGACCGCTTCCTGCTCAAGCTGGTGCTCCCGCTCCCCACCCGGGACCAGGAGTACCAGGTGCTCGCCAAGCACGCTTCCGGCTTCGACCCCCGCGACCTCGCCGCCGCGGGCGTGCGCCCGGTGGCCGGCCCCGCCGACATCACCGCCGCCCGCGCCGAGATCGCCAAGCTCACCGTCTCCCCCGAGGTGCTGGCCTACATCGTCGACCTCTGCCGGGCCACCCGGCAGTCCCCGTCGCTCTCCATCGGCGTCTCCCCGCGCGGGGCCACCGCCCTGCTCAACGCCTCCCGCGCCTGGGCCTGGCTGGCCGGCCGCGACTACGTCTCCCCCGACGACGTCAAGGCCCTCGCCCTGCCCACCCTGCGCCACCGGGTCCAGCTCCGGGCCGAGGCCGAGATGGAGGGCGTCACCGCCGACTCCGTCATCCAGGCCGTCCTGGCCCAGACCCCGGCCCCGCGCTGACCCGTACTGCCCGAAGGAGCGTCACCCATGGCCCTGACCGGCCGCACCGCCCTCATCGCCGCGCTCGGCGCGCTGGTCGTGGGCCTCCTGCTGCCCTCCTGGGGCGGGATCGGCGCGGTCACGGGCCCGCTCCTGCTCGCCGTCCTCGCCGACCTCGCCCTGGCGGCCCCGGTACGGTCCCTGGTGCTCACCCGCACCGGCGACACCACCGTCCGCCTCGGCGAGCCGGCCACGGTCGAACTGTCCGTCACCAACCCCTCCCGGCGCCCCCTGCGGGCCCGTCTGCGCGACGCCTGGCCGCCCTCCACCTGGCGCCCCGGCACCTCCTTCGAGGCCTCCCGGCACGCCCTCACCATCCCCGCGGGGGAGCGCCGCCGGATCACCACCCACCTGCTCCCCACCCGCCGCGGCGACCACCACGCCCACCGGGTCACCGTCCGCTCCCACGGCCCGCTCGGCCTGGCCGCCCGCCAGGGCTCCCACCTGGTGCCGTGGACGGTCCGCGCCCTCCCCCCGTTCGCCAGCCGCAAGCACCTGCCCTCCCGCCTGGCCCGCCTGCGCGAACTCGACGGCCGCACCTCGATCCTGACCCGCGGTCAGGGCACCGAGTTCGACTCCCTGCGCGAGTACCTCCCCGGCGACGACGTCCGCTCCATCGACTGGCGCGCCAGCGCCCGCCGGCACACCGTCGCCGTCCGCACCTGGCGCCCCGAACGCGACCGCCACGTCCTGATCGTCCTCGACACCGGCCGCACCTCCGCCGGCCGCGTCGGCGACGCCCCCCGCCTGGACGCCGCCCTCGACGCCGCCCTCCTGCTGGCCGCCCTGGCCACCAAGGCCGGCGACCGGGTCGACCTCCTCGCCCACGACTCCCACAAGCGCCGCACCGTCGTCGGCCGCTCGGCCTCCGACGTGCTCCCCGCCTTCACCGAGGCGATGGCCACCCTCCAGCCGGCCATGGTCCAGACCGACCTGCGCGCCCTCACCTCCGCCACCCTCCGGCTGGCCCCCCACCGCTCCCTGATCGTCCTGATCACCGGCCTCGACGCCGGCCCCGTCGAGGAGGGCCTGCTCCCCCAGCTCCCCCTCCTCGCCAAGCGCCACGAGCTCGTCCTCGCCTCCGTCGCCGACCCCCGCCTCGACGAACTCGCCACCACCCGCGGCACCGTCCAGGACGTCTACGCCGCCGCAGCCGCCGAGCAGACCCGCGCCGACCGCGCCCGCACCGCCACCCTCCTCACCCGCCGCGGCGTCACCGTCCTCGACGCCCCACCCGCGGCCCTCCCCCCGGCCCTCGCCGACACCTACCTCGCCCTCAAGGCCGCCGGCCGCCTCTGAGCCCTACCTGAGGCGTACGCCCCCGGTACCTCCGGCGGATCCCGCCACGGCTCCCTCGATGATCCAATTGACCGGTCATCAGTAACCTTCGGGGGAGCACCACATGAAGCGCAGGGAATTCCTCCTGCTCAGCACCATCGGCCTGTCATCCCTGGCCCTGGTCGGCTGCGACACCGGCCACAAGAACACCGCCTCGGCAACCGACTCGGTCATCGAAGCGCCCGAGCCCGTCAGCGACCCGGCCTTCATCCGTGGCGCCCTGGCCCGCCTCGGCCCGGTCCTCTCGGCCCACTGGACCGAGATCTCCTCGAACGACTACACCCCCGACCGCGCCATCCCCGGCCCGACCGACCTCTTCTACTGCGCTGTCGCCCAGCTCCCCCCGGGTCAGGTCGCGAAGATCATCGGCCAACTCCCCGCACAGCCGGCCGAGTTCCCCCAGGTCCAGCACTACCCCACCACCTCCAAGGACGTCGACCGCACCGCCGTCCCCGCCTCCCTCCTGCCGCACCTCCCGTCGGCCCCCTCCTGGGTGTCCCACCCGAAGATCGACGAGTTGCTGGACGCCCACAGCGGCCAGGTCCTGCTCGACCGAGCCTCCGACACCGTCTTCGTCAACGCGGTCGACCTGAGGGACCCCACCAAGGCCCAGAACCTCGTCGACGTCAACGGCAACACCTCGACCACCACCCCGGTACCGCTCCCGCCGCTGCCCTGAAAGGGCTTGGAAATGCAGAAAGCCCCCGCCGGTTTCCCGGCGAGGGCTTTCTTGAATGATTGTTCGGCGGCGTCCTACTCTCCCACAGGGTCCCCCCTGCAGTACCATCGGCGCTGTGAGGCTTAGCTTCCGGGTTCGGAATGT